>NZ_JBOGCL010000010.1:0-169568 GCF_050689095.1 Anaeroglomus insulsum | reverse complement strand
GTAAAGACGGAATTACCCTTGACGTAGTGTCCGTAAAACCAATATAATATTTTCTTATAGTCAAGATGAGAAGGATAACCATTGGAGGTCTTTTATGAATGGGTGGACAAGACTTTGTCTTTTTGTGTCCCTGATTGCGTTAACTCTTCAAGGCATTGCTGCCGACTGCCCGGACTGTTCGATCAGTTCCAGTGCCTGCCGTCCATGGGGTAAAAGCAGGGCCTATTTCTACTGGGCGGGTACGAATTCTCCGGATTCCTCCATCGTTATAACCGCAGGCCCCTGCGGTCAGGCGGGTGAAGGCGCGACAGGCTATATTCTGTCGGTAGCTGATAGACATCGTTCCGAATGCGATAGTAACGAGAATACCAATCCCTGCAATGGTGATACGACTGACGCTGGAACCTATGCAGTCATTCGTATTCGCGGCAGCCAGAAGGCCTTTGAGCATATTTTCCCGGATGGAATCGTATTCCAGGGAGACTATTCTGTCAATGATTGGTGGCCTTCCGTCTCGGCCAAACAGACCGGCTGTAAATATACCCTGAGACTATCCAATCCCGCCACGTCGAGAATCATCGTCAGGGCCGCTCCCAATCAATGCCTTCCTCAGTACAGCGGCAGTTCGTTTACCATCGATGTCCGAATCTACCAGAAGCGGGACTACAATAATGAAACTTACAGTTTCATCTCCAATACCTCCGGCACGATCTCCGTCAGGAATAATCCCCGGACTTCATTTGACCCTCAGAACTTTATTCCCGATGTCCGCAGCGGCACGGCCAACGGCTATATCGAAAAAGTCCAGGAAACCTATCGCGTTGACGGAGATACTCCATGGATGTTGCCCTTGGCCCGCAATTACAATTGCCAGCAGGGTCAGGAATGGCTGGGAGGAGACATCGGGTATCCCTATGGAATGCTGTGCAATGAACAGGGGACCTGCAAAATCCCTGAAACCGCAACATTCTACCGGGTTAAATATCCCGCATTTCAGGAGGCCGTGTCGGGATGTCCGCCCTATATAGCCGCCGAAGGTTGGGATTATCATATCGGCACAACTCAAGGTGAGACGTATATCAGTTACACTATGGGATCGGATGGAACCCTTTTCTTTGTCTGCAATTCGCCTGCCGACAGCAGCGGTAGCCAAAAATACTACATCTCTAAGGTCATCTATTCTCCCACAGGCAGCTTTACCGGCAGCACCAATCAGGAGAAGTGGCACTGTAGCTATGAGTACAACAGCCCCGCCAAACTCCGTTATATTCATACCGGCAGTGATCCTAACGATCCCAATAATATGTCCACAACGGACAAATACTACCAGTATGACTGGAGTAATGAGAATAAAGATGTGACGGTCGCTTATCATGACAATTCTGATTCTTCCAGGACCCGCCAGTGGTCGGTTAAATTTGACGACCAGCAAAGGGTCATCCAGTACCAGAGCGGGACCTGCTCTTCTGGATGCGGGCTGTCGGAGTTTGAGCATGTGGAATATCACCCGGATTATGATGACCTGATTACCAAACGGTACAATGCCAATAACCAGGTGATCCTTGAAAACACCTATGACCCGATTATCTATGGGGAATGGGTCGATGCGGGATGGATTCCCGTCTATAACTGGAGTTTTGAGTTGCCGGATGTCTCCGGTTGTACTGACCAGACGGAGATTCCGTCCTGGACGATCACCAACACCAACTCCAACGATGTACCGGAGATTTGCGACATCAGCCAGGCCCCCCATGGCAGCCAGATTTTAAGACCCAATGGGGATATGTTGACGGAGATTCTGTCGGATGCAATCGATCTCCGGATGACCTATTCCTTTAAGGCGACGGTTCGTGCCACACCCGGTGACTCTCAAATTGGAGCAGCTCAAATTACCCTTTATTCAAACAATTCTGCTTATTCTGAGCCGCTGATTCCACTTCCTGCTTACTCGGAGCCTTCCGCTCAGGATGATACGGAATGGCATGTTCTTGAAGGGACCTGGGATGCGGATTCTTATCTGGGACCGGACGATACTGACCTATTTAAGATAGAGATCGCCGGCAATCATGTCGAGATTGATAACATCCAATTATCTGCCAAAGTCTATATTGAAAACCAGACCAAACCCATCCTGGTCGAACAGAAGGTCTATGATCCCAATACCAGTTCTATGCAGGTCAGTCTCCGCAGGGACATCTGCAAGACTGAGACCGCACAATCCACCACCTACTGGATTGCAGAAAAGACCTATACCCAACCCAATCAATACCGATTAGTTAAATACGTCTATGAGGATGATTCTTATACCAACATCCTCTCCAAAACAGAATATGACCAACTTAACACCGACCCCAATACCCCTTCCGGAGAAACCTATACCACCTCGTATTCTTACGATTCTGACCCGAACCGGATTATTGAGACTATCACCTATCCCAACGGCATACGACAGGATGTCAAGGTTTATGATCCCAATTCCCAGTTAACCTCTTCGTATCGGCATGATGTCGAAAATAATGCCAACAGTTTTCTGGAGCAGTATGAGTATCAAGCCTTTGCCATTCCGAACCGATATGAGGAATATGAGTATAAGGTTAAAAAGCACATCAATCCGCAGGGGGGAATTACTAATTATACCTATCAGACCAGCTTTCCGTACTTACTGGAAACCCGAACCGACCCTAATTCTGGCACAGACCGTCAGGTAAACCATTACTACTACGACGGCAGCAGACGCATTATTACCGAGACCAAAAAGGCCTCGGAGGGTCAAACTGTTTCCAGTACTTATACATATGATCCGACCACTGGCTTTTTGACATCCACCTGTCAGGGGAATCCCCAAAACTCCGCCACGACCACGTCTTGGTATAATGATTTCGGACAGGTTATCCGCCAGACCAATCCGGATGGAGTGAAAAGCGGTAAATCCTACGGAATCGGTGGAGAATTACTGTCGGACTTTGTGATTGCTGAAAATTGCGACCCCAACCTGCCTGACAGCCAACTTACCCTGCTGTCTCAGGCCAAATATGCCTATACCCAAGAGGGAAAGGTTGAGTTCATTTATAAGGCAAAAGATGATGGGGCATTTGCCTATGATGATCCCAATAGTTGGATTATCACCAAACAGGAGTATGATACCACAGGCCGGAAGAAAAAGACCATTGAAGATTACAACGGTCTGAATCTGACGACGGAGTATTTTTATAATCTTCAGGGGGAGATTGACAAGGTTCTATATCCTTCCGGAAAATGGACGAAGACCATCCGGGACGGACGGGGTCTGACCACCCATGAGATTACCGGCTATACTGACCAGGGACAGGATGCTGATGTCCTGACGACTTCGTATGACTATGATGATAACGGCAATCTGACAGAACAGACTGGGGCCGATGGAACTAAGACCCTTTATACCTATGACAATCTGGACCGGGTTAAACGAGTTTATCGGGACAGTCCGGATGGCCCCTATACTGAGAGTTTTTATAATGCAGCAGGCGATGTGGAACGCCAGATCGCTGTCGAGAATGGAACCCTTTTGAGCGATACCCGCAAGGGGTATGACTATCAGGGCAGGCTGCTCTGGCAGCGGGTCTGTGCTGAACCCAATATCATTGACAATGTCAATGACCTCATCAGCCATACTATTTATGATGTGGTGGGCAATGTCCGGTATTCGGTTAAAAAGGACATTGACCGAACCAACTTTGACCCTGATCCCAATGATATTGTGACAGAATATCGCTATGATATACTGGGCCGGAAATCCAATATGATTGAACCGGATGGGGTTGTCCACACCACCTATTATACACCAGCCGGTTTACCGGAAACAATTATTGATCCCAATGACCCAAGTGATCCCAATGCCTATATCACCCGCAATACCTTTGATGCGGCAGGCAGAACAGAAAAAACCGTCAATCCGGAAGGACATTATGTTGTTAATTGCTATAACAGCCTCAATCAGGTCGTAAAACAGACCGTCTATGACTGCAATGAGACGCCGGAGAATACCGCAGATGACTTTGCCGTTAAACAGATTCGCACAGGGTATGATAACCTGGGCAATGTCCAAAGAACGGTCGTTATGCGGCATCCGGACAGCACCGAAGACCCACTGGAAGGCTATGACCTGATTACGGACTATACCTACTATCCGCAGACAGGCCTGCTCTATCAGCAGACGATGTATTATGGGGATACCCCTTCGGAAGCGGTTACGACCTATTACTACGATTCCATTGGCAGGAAGATTCGCACGGTTGACCCATCCGGCAATGAAGAGATTATCGTCTATTCATCCGCCAATCCTGCCCAGGCGGAAAAGACCGAATTAATCCAGAGGGATGAGGAAGACCCGCAAAATATCTTCTTTGTCGTCACCACGTTCTTTGAGTACGATGATTTTGGCAGAGTGTTTAAGAAGATTCTGGATGTGGATGGAGACGGGGTCAAGGAAAGCACTGACATTACCACGACCTATCTCTATGATGGTCTGGATAGAATCTATCAGGAAATCGCCCCGGACGGGGTCATTACCCAAAGCCTCTATGATGGATTCGGCAATGCAAGACAGGTTATTGAGGATTATGGCAGCACCACCTTCAATAAGACTACCGAGTATGTTTATAATCGACTCAATCAGTTATATCAGGTCAATGCTTACGACCCCAATGACACCACCTCCAATATTGCCATTCAGACAACGGAATATCAGTACGATAAAGTCGGCAATGTTACTCAGATTACCTATCCGGATGATCAATTCGTCGGCTATGAATATACCCTGCTCAATCGGGTTGCCACAGAAACCAAACGGGATGGAACCATCCTTTATTCCTGGTATGACCAACTCGGCAATCTGACCTTAGTCAGCGATGATGAAAACGCCAATGTTGGCGGAGACCCCACCTTTAAAGAACTATTCCGCTATGATGGAGCGGGCAACCTGCTATCCGCGGAAAAACAGGAAGATGGCGACACGACCGCCTATTCTGAATTTACCTATAACGGGTTTGGTCTCCGGGAGTCGGAAACCGCGACATACTATAGCCTGAGTTCCATTACCACCACCTGGGAATATGACGGCAGCGGTAATCCGGTCAACCAGACGCATGGTGATACCACGCTATCCTATACTCACGATGGCCTGGGCAGGATTAAAGCCATTGACCGGGGCAATGACACCATCGTCAATTATACCTATTACGGCAATTCGCCCAAGGCAATTGATTATCCCGAACCGGTTATAACCGAACAGCGGGGTCTTGACGAACTGGGACGGATCGAAGAGATCAAGGCCGTGGATTCCCTGAATGCCTCAATCCTTGACTTTATCTATACCTATGACTCCGTCGGCAACCGGCGGCAGGAGAAATACAATCACCTGTCCGCGCCGGTCTGGGATCGGTATTATTATGATGCTCTTCGCAGGCTGGAGCAGGTGGATTATGCTGCCACATCCGGCTTTGCCCGGCGTATTGACGATTCTCGATTTTCGATTGACGAGTTGGTAATGTTTGCCTCGCAGTGGGTGGATAATGGAACCACAGATTTCACAGATGACACTGATTATTATTCTGCTGCTCCCGCCGAGGCGGCAATCCGGCCTTTACCCTCTAAGGCCTCTGTGTCCTCTGAGGCTAAATTATTAACCCTGTCGGAGTTCGGAACGGCCAACAGCAACCTCAAGGCTGAAACCCTTCGTAATGACGACGGCGTGATTATCGCCCAGATTGTCTATGATGCCTCCGACAGGATTACCCTGTTTACTCTCTATCCGGATTCCGGGGGCAAAGTGGTGGTGTTCAGTACCTATGATGAGGACGGAACATTAATTTCTCAGATATGCTCGACCTATAATGCCGACGGCAACCTGATGAGCCGTGAATCACTGCCGCTGGTCGCTGAAACAGATGTATTGTCAGATTCCCTTGCGGCAGTCAGTGCATTATCGCTGTCCTCAACTCTGGATACCGAAGAGTCCGGTACGATGACGCTGATGATGACTCCGACCTCCCAGAATTCTCGAACGGATGAATTTGACTATGATCATCTTGGAAACCGGTATCAGGTCCGGGAAAACTATGGATTACTGACCAATACCAAGACCTATTCTCACAACAGTCTTAACCAGTATTCCGGGATGAATGAAGGGCTTGCGGGAGCCACGTCGTCTTACACCTATAGCCATGATGAGAATGGGAATCTCTGGATAGATGGTTATGGATACACTTATCACTATGATGCCCACAACCGGCTGATCGACGTTCAGGATGGAACGACCACCCTTGCCGAATATGGGTACGATGCTCTCGGCAGGAGAATCAAAAAGACCGCCGGAGGCAAGACAACCTACTTCTATTACGATACTCATCATCAGGTCATTGCCGAATATGAAGGAGCGACCCCGCAGTTAGTGCGGGAATTCGTCTATGGCAACGGGACCGATGAAATTCTTGCCATGTTCCTGCCGGAATATGAAGGCAGTCAGGATGATTTAGACCAGTTCCTGGCCTTATGTGCGGTGTGGCTGAGTGACCCGAACGACTCCAATTACGATGACAGTCTGGACGTGGTCAATGATAACACGATTGACCTCAAAGACTTCGCTCACTTTGCCGCCGAATGGTCTATTCCTTCCAGCAAGGAATCCCACTACTACTATCTGCATGATGCCCTCGGCTCTGTCCGGGGACTCATCGGCGGCAGATTCAACCGCGAGGAAGACCGGGAGTTCTATAACTACGATGTCTATGGAAAACCCTCTGATTCCTCTGTGCCCTCTGTGGCAGGAAATCCGTTCTTGTTTGCAGGGTATCGGTATGATGCTGAAACATCGCTCTATCATCTGAGATTCAGGGCGTATGATCCGGCCAGCGGGCGGTTTATCCAGATAGACCCCATCGGCTATGCGGATTCGATGAATCTATATGAGTATGTGACCAATAATCCGACCAATTACACTGATCCATACGGCTTATTTGAACGGAATACTGATAGCTGGTGGAAAGAAGGCTTTAGCTGGTCCAATCCTCTGGGATATTTTTCAGAGGAAAATATTGCCAAACGTCAACAGCTTCGTCAATTACAGCAATATTACGAAGCCAAATATCAGGCAGTCAGACAGGAACGAAAACTTCGCGGCATAGACGATAATTGGAAGGAAGAATGCTGCTGTGTAGCCAAAGATACCTGTGTGGGAATTATTGTGGGTATTGGGCAGGGAACGGCAAATACGGCCAATGGCTTGCAGGACGCCGTGATTGGCGTTGTCAATCTTCCTGCCTCTACATGTAATTTATTTGGAGCAGATATATACGAAATCCCCTCTCCTGATTGGTCGAAAGGTCTTCTGATGGATGAAGACCCATTCCAGCATCAGGTCAGTAAATTTGTTGGAGGTGAATCAGCCTATTTTCTCATTACCGTGGGCGCTGGAAATGTTGCCAAAGTGGTGAAAAATTGTAAAAAGCCAGCCAATGCCTTATGCGATGATGCGACTGGATTAGTGGATGATCTTCTTAAGCCCGCAGATGAAGTGGTGGATTTGAGTAAGGGTGCGAAGACCTCCGAAAAAGCAGCAGACGAAGCAGTTAGTGCGGCAAAGAAAGCTGAACAAGCATCGGACAACGCAAAAATGCCGTATTCCAAAAGTCGCCCAAATTATGGGAAAGACCAAGTAGATAATGTGTGGGAGAATGCAAAAAGTTCTGATGGAAATGTTTACGATCCATATACAGGCGAACAGTTATTTTGGGATAAGACTAAACCTCGGAATGGACAATGGGATATGGGACACAAATATGGTGAATCATATAAAAAGTTGCATGACGATTATATGAGTGGAAAAATATCAAAAGATGAATTTTTAAAAAGATATAGAGATCCCCAGAATTATCATCCACAATCTATAAGCGGAAATAGAAGCCAGAAATATGACTAAAGAAAGGAAGTTCTAATGGATATTTTTCAAATTATAAGGTGTGATAGCCCGGCGGATATATTAAGATCGCTTAGCTCGGTCGATGTTAACATTCTCAATGACGATAAAGAGAATTTGTTGCATGAAGCGATAGCACATAATCCCCAAGTGGCACATGAACTCATTGATAGAAACATTAACTTAAATCAACAAACAAGAAAAGGGAGCACCCCTTTGCATTATGCAGCGACACACCAGCAATATGAAATAGCTAAAAAGATTATTGAAAAAGGATGTCAAATCAATTTAGTGGATATACATGGCAATAATCCATTGTGGTATGCTGTCTTTTTTGCAAAGGGTTATTATGATTTAGTTCAGCTTTTAATGAAGCATGGGGCCGATCCACATCATAAAAATAAAGCGGGCAGATCGGCATTGGATTTCGCAACACAGATAAAAGATTCAGAGTTAATACAGATATTAAATCGAGCGGATTAATGAATATTTTTGAACTTAACCCGGATTTTAATCTGAAGCGTTGCGCTTCAAATTAAAATGCGCCACTGCTTATTGTTTCAAGTGTTCCATACAGACCTGTCGGGTTTTTCTCCTAACTCCGACCCCGCCCGGCAGGTCTTTTTTATTGTTCAGACTTTACCCGTGTCTGGTTAATCAATAACAATCTGGTGATAGGGATAATCAATGGATAATGCTCAAAAACCTTTTAAGCTCGTTGTCAAACAGGATGTTATTTATTTGGTGGTGGGGGACCAGATGGTCAAGTTGGACGACTGGAATCAGGAGATTGAAGAAAAAGCCTTCCAATTGATAAGAGACAATGCGGTTATGCAGGCGTTCCTTAATGAATACGCCCATCTATCAAATCAGATCGCCTCAACAGATGAAATGAAAAAAGAGGTAAAATCTGTAGCCAAATTGCTTGGAAAATTCATTCATAAATATAATCATTTATATAAAACCAAAGAATACAAGCAAGCCATTTCCAAATTGAGGAATGAACTTGACAGGGCCTTTGACGTGTAGTTAATGTCATGCCCCTTGTTTTTTTATCTTAAATCGTGACAGCAGGACGACGGCTTTGGGGCCAACACCGTTGCGGAATTCGCTAATTTTGATTTTTCTGGCCCTGGCCCGGTACATAATTTTGCCGGGGGTAAGGCCGGTTTCGCGTTCAATACAGCTAATGGAAAATCCCCAGGCCAGCAGGTCCAGGCATTTTTTGTTGCAGGTGTTTCTCCAGTCCACTCGTCCGTGTTTGTTCAATCCGTATCTGTTTCTCTCTGTCATTGGTTACTCCTGTTCATCCTGAATGATTTGGGGGATTCCTAAGTTGAAGGGTATTCGCAGTGTGATTGGCAATAGAATAAAGCCGTTGTCAACCGTCGGCTGGCCAAACTGCGTTTCAATGCGTTTTTCTGAGTTGGGGCGGTGTTTATAGGGGCGTGTGGGCCGGAAGTATTGGCCCGGCTTTTGTTTGACCCATTGGCCGTCAATCAGCCGGAATTTCCGGGAGCCGTCGTCGTATTTCTGCCAGGCCCGCCAGTTATGCTCAGACTGCTGGGGGGTGGGTTCGGATAGTTTATAGTGTTCCGACTCGACGGCGGGGTGAATCCCATGTGCCCGTCTCAGGTGGGTTTTGATGCCCACGGAGGATTTATTTTTCTTGTTGCAGCCATTGATCAGACATTCATACGCTGGTTTCTTCATCAGCGATCCTTTCAGTTAATGATTCTTTGCGTTTTCGATTCGACGGATTTGCCTCTTTTGCCGTGCGGATATAATCGTTCGGTTCCAGTGGTTTTTTGTGCGCAGAGCGGACGTGGGCGGCAATCGATGCCGCAGACCCGGACACCTTGCCGCAATGGACACACTCGAAATTCGGGGTATTACAGCGAATCTGGGCTTCCTGAATACGCGCATCCCGGCTGCGGGATTTGCCGTACCGGAGAGGCTGGGCCTCTTCGGTGGTCAGCTCAAAATCTCTGTGCCTGAATTTCTTGTTATGGATTTGGTTTACGTGGGAACTGATGCCCCGCAACGTACTATAGACTTTCTTACACCGCACGCACCTGTAATTTAGTTTTGTCTCGACATCCATGTCGTTTCCTTTTCTTGGTCGATTTTCTATCTCGACTGAGGCGCAGATAGTCTTTGCACCCCGAATAGTCGGCTTTTCTGGCTTCAAAATAGGCTTGGCTGGGGCATCCCCATTCAATCCACATCAGAATATCCGACTTTCTCCACCGTACCATGCGACAGCCAATAGAGACTTCTCTGGGGAGCATATTTCTCCTGCGTAGAATCCATATCGAGCGAATGGATATCTTTGCCATTTCCGACACCTGCTGCGCAGTCAGTAACCCTTCAGTCTGTTCGTGTTTCAAAGTTGTCAATCCTACAAGTAATAAAACGGTTTCATACAGTAATGTTTAGAAAATATTTGGAGTATAGTCAATTTTAATATTTTTCTAAGTAATTGTGTTTTAAACAGATAGAGCGTTTTTGTGTGATGCAGTAGAAGGCAGTAGAGCGCACGATTGCGCATGTTAGTGCAGCCGGAAAATGGCATATCGGCTAAAAAATATTTTCTGTTAACCTAAAATTTTATGTTACTGTTCAATTCGAGCAAGGATTTTAGTGATGGTGGCATGATGCCAGCTTTGTCCGCGAGCGGGGATGTGATGGGATTGCAGCAGTCGGCAGATGGCACGGCAACTGAGGTCTCTGTGTTTTAAACGCTGGATGAGGCGGATGGTTTTCTGTTCATGGACATGTAGGATGAGTCTGTCCGGCTGACAGGGGTCAATGGTGAAGCCATAGGGGGGCGATAGAACTGATTTTACGGCAATTGGCCTGGTGACGCTGCATGGCGGCCTTGGTGCGGGCGGCAATGACCTTGCGTTCATATTCGGCCAGGGCCTGAAGGATACGGCGGACTAATTCATCTTCGGGATTATCCTGAAAGGTTCCTTCGCCGCAGATGGAGACGATTTTGGCGTGGCGTTTTTTAACGGCTTGTTCGATGAGGTAGGACAGATACACGCTTCGGGCCAGTCGATCAAGACGATAGACGACCAGCAAATAATCGCGTTTGAGGGATTCAATGGCATTCCAGAGACCGGGCCTGTCCTCTTCGCCGCCGGACAGGGCACGGTCGCTGTGTTCTGCTATGATGTCATAGTTGCGTTTACGGCAATAATCCCGGCACAGGTCGAACTGAATCTCGATGGATTCGCATTGTTCGGCATTACGGCGGGGACTGAAACGGGCGTAGAGAACAACCTTTTCCATCACATCATCACCTGCGGGTTGTCCGTGTTTGTTTTTTTGCCTGCATCTTCTCACGTCTGGCAGCCGCTATTTCCGCCTTGACTGCCAGAGAATAACAGGCATCGGATGTCAGATGATAGACCTTGCGGCAGCCTTTGGCTCGAAACCCAATCAGATTCGGCGGCTGAAGGATAATAATGACCTGTCGGGTCTTGCCTGCCTCTCTGACAAAACCATGACTTTCACGGCTGACGGTTTTGTTTAGCGGGTAAGGCATAAGGCCTCCTGTTGTTGTGTGGCCTTCAGATAAGTTATCACCGCATCATATTCGCCTTGATAGGGATTGGTATCACTGAATACCACAAAGGGGCTGTCCGGTGCGACACCATCCCATTTGCACATCTTGATCCATAATTCAATCGCTCGTTCTTTGGCACGCTGTGTTTCACTCATGGTTTTATCCTTTCATTTTTTGTATTGACCCTTACTTTTTTAATAATATCATTGTGCATGGGAAATATCAAGAATAAAGTTTTCATATTTACTTCTTTTTTTCAAATTAGCCCTTCTCATGCTCGACGCTGCCGTTATAATTTTCATATCCCAACACCCAACAACTCCCATTCAAAGCCCACGATTGATACCCATTGATGCCTTCCACTGCGTTTGTGCGTGTGATTCCACGTGCAATATGCTCGGTGTGTGATTCAGCCCTGCGATGGAATGTCCCGCCGCTCCATTGATTCACAAACGACATCAAAACCCCCGTGACCTAACTCAGAAAAGCCGCTCTCCCGCGCACGCGCGCGAGGCTTACCATGCAAAATCAAACGTCCAACGTTCAATGTCCTGCATCCAACATGGTATGTCAGGGGCAAATCTGGACGTTTTGGCGTCAAGGGTGCGGTTCAATCCGCCTGTTGATGTCCACAATCGCCCCATTTCAAGGTCATATAGGGCTGTTGGACTTGATTTTTGCAGGCTTGACAGACAGGTCAACGCCTCCAGTGAGCAGGAAAAAAACAAAAGCATTCTTTCGTTCCGTCAGGATTGAACCAGACCCCCCAGCCGGTCGTCGATAACATCCCTACTTAGCCCGTCAGCCGCGACAGTGATTTTTGAACGATGTTTTTAGTATCTGAAAAAAAGTAAAGAAAAAATAAAAAAGGGCTTTGTGTGCTCGACGTTTTCATTTTAATGCGAGGATATGGTTGAAACACGAGACGAATTTAAAACCAGATTAAAACGGGAAGGCAAATGGAATGAGTTCCTTGAATTGCGGGAAAAATACAAGCAGGACGGCCACGAAGCCAAGGTCGCGTATGCGATGGCAATGGAGCCGTTTGCCGGTGCGGGGGATAGTCCTGCTGACGATCAGCCTGATGATGCTGACGGCGGCGGGTCTGTTCTGCTGGAGCAATTCGCAGGCAAGGACAAGGCCAGCAGCCTGGTGGTGGTCGAATGGGTCTTCGATAACATCGACATGCTCGATGTTACGCCCGACATGGCTCCCAGTGCCGGAGCATGGAGTTTATTGCTCCGTGTCCGGCGGCATCCTGACCTGCTCAAAGAGTTCTACCGTTCCATCTGGGTACGAATCCTGCCAAGTAAGACAGGCATTGAACAACTACAGAGGTTTGCAGACGATGGCAGAGAGCAACTCGGCCTTATCAGCCGAATCGAGCGGGCGCATGCTGACGCCGTATTATCATCTGGTTCCCAAGGACTTTGCGGCGAATCTGAGGTTTCGCCGTGAGATGATCCGCATGGGGGCTTCCGATGTCAAGGCGGCCCAGGAATTATGGATCATGTGCAAACGTGACCCGCTGTTTTATGTCAATACGTTTGTCTTTACTTATGATCCGCGAAAAGTGCCCTCGGCACTGCCGTTTATCACCTACGATTATCAGGATGATGCAATCCTCCAGATCAATCAGGCGATAGGCAATTACGACCTGTTTATCGAGAAAAGCCGTGATATGGGGGCAAGCTGGCTGTGCCTGCTGGTCCCGCAGTACCGGTTTCAGTTTTTCGATTTGCAGTCGTTTTTGATGGTGTCCCGTGTGGAAAACCTGGTCGATAAGACCGAAGACCCGGACAGCCTGTTCTGGAAGATTGACTTTATCCACAAGAATCAACCGGCGTGGCTGAGGCCTTCCATTAACCGCAACAAGCTGCACATATACAATCAGGACAATGGATCGACTATCGACGGGGCATCAACGACCGGCGATGTCGGGCGTGGCGGACGCAGGACGGCGGTTTTGCTGGATGAGTTTGCCTCGGTGGATGACGGCCATGCGGTGCTTGCCGCAACCCGTGATACCACGCCTTGCCGCCTGTTTAACTCGACACCCAAGGGTGTCGGCAATGCGTTTTACGATATGCGGATGACGGATATCCGAAAGCTGCGAATGCACTGGAGTCAGCATCCGATTAAATCCAAGGGATTATATACCACTGAGAACGGAGCTATTGTCGTTCTGGATGATCGTCATAAGACTATACCTGGCGGGTATGAGTTCATCGCAGACGGCAAACTCCGTTCTCCCTGGTATGATCAGCAGTGCAAGCGTGCTGCCCACCCGATGGAGATTGCCCAGGAACTGGATATTGACTACCTGGGCAGTAATTACCAGTTTTTTGACCCTGCGATTCTGACGAAATTGCAAGCCGACGATGTACGGCCCGCCTATAAGGTGGGCGATTTGGATTATGACCTTCAGACGGCTCAGCCGCTGGAGTTTCTTGCCGCCGACAAAGGCAAGCTGCATCTGTGGGTGAATCTCGATATGCACGGGAAAATCCCAGATACCATGCAGTGTGTGATGGGAATTGACATTGCCGCCGGAACCGGCGCAAGCAATTCCTGCATCAGCATTGCCAACCAGCAGACCCGCGAAAAGATTGCTGAGTTGTCATCGTCGGGGATTGCCCCACACACGCTGGCTAAATATGCCGTTGCCCTGGCTCGCTGGTGTAACGGGGCCTATATGATCTGGGAAGCCAACGGGCCGGGGGCGATATTCGGCCCCTGTGTGCTGGAGTTGGGATACCGCAATATCTATTACCGACGTAACGATAAGGCTCTGGGTGCCCGTATCTCAGATACCCCCGGCTGGTATTCGACCAAGGAAAGCAAGCTGGTTTTGCTGGGAGAGTACCGCAAGGCACTGGCGGCGGGGCATTTTGTCAACCGGTCGTATCATGCCCTGCGGGAATGCAGGGAATATGTATTTCAGTCCAATGGTTCCGTCGAGCATTCGCGGAGTATCAACACCGTCGATCCGACCGGGGCCAGGGATAACCACGGAGACCGGGTAATCGCCGATGCCCTCTGCTGGAAGGGCATGAAGGACTATAAACCGATTGTCAGCCAGACAGCGGATATTCCCCGCAACTGCCTGTGGGCACGTCGCCAGCAGGCCAATGAACGCAAACAAGCAAAAGTATATTGGTAATTTTGAAAGGAACGCAGCGATGACGGACTATTTTCACAAAATCACAAACTGGATTGATCACAACCGGGGGCAGTTCTTCGGGGTGCTTATTCCTATTCTGGCGGTTCTGGTGTTTTTATTGATTGGTTGCAGTACGACTCAATCCATCCATGACCCGAAGGTCAAGGTGGATCGGCAGGCCTTTGTGATTGAGGCCCTGGAAGCTGAACAGCAGTTGAAACAGGAAACCATCGATATTGAAGCGATGCTGGAAAAACACAATGCCAAAATTGCCGCCCATAACGACCGCAAAGAAGCCGGTCTGGAAGACCTTAATCATCAGGACGAACGCAAAAGCCAAATCCTTGAGATCGCCTCCGGGGCCGTTGGAAACTATGCCTCCGGCGGGACGGTCAGCGGTATGGCGGTGCTGATGTCACTGTTGAATCTGGCGGGCATTGGCTGGGGTATCGGCAATAAAGTGGACAATGTACGAAAGGATCAGGTTATCGCTGAGCAGAAACAAGTCGCGTAACCTTGAAAGACAACTAAATACCGGGTTTGTGTGTCGGGTCGGCCAACCTGACAGACAACGCAAGAACAAATAAGGAGAGCAGTACAGTGCTGTACCACTGTGCTGCTCTCTTTTTTGTTGCCCGCAAAAACGATGATGAATTTACCAGAAACCAAATTAAAACGATTGCGAGAGGCGATTTGCTATAGCCGCCGCAAGCTGATGCCGTTCCGACAGCAGCGGTATGATGCGATTCGCCAGTATGTGGGATTCCATTATTCCGATGATGGAACCTCCGACCGCGTACCGGTCAATCTCCTGGAACTGGCGGTCAATATCTACACCCAGCAAATGGCCGCACGAGCGCCGAAGGCGTTGGTGCAGACCCGGTTTGGGGTGTTAAAGCCAATGGCGGCGGATTTTGAGCTGGCGCTCAATCACCTGATTCGGGAAATCCGCCTGGGGCAGACCTTTCGTCTGGCGGTTATTGACGCTTTGTTCAGTATGGGCATTGTCAAGACCGGTCTGGAACGCCGGGCTTCGGTGGAAATCGCGGGCTTTCTCCACGATGTCGGCCAGCCGTTTGCGGAAGTGGTTTCGCTGGACAATTGGGTCCATGATACCACCGCCACCCGGCTGGAACAGTGTCAGTTTATGGGGGATCGATACCGCCTGCCGCTGGAACTGGTCAAGGAATCCAAGGCTTTTAAGAATACCGGCAATTTGCAGGCGACGGTCAAGACCGCTTATAACGAAAGCGGGGATACCAAGGCGGAAAGTCTTTCGCATGGGATGGAGACCGACCCGGACGAATTCAAGGACCATGTGGAACTGTGGGATATATGGCTTCCCTTTGAGAATCTGCTGGTGACAATCCCCGCCGAAGGCGAGGGCAAACCCCTGCGGATAATTGAGTGGGATGGGCCTGAAACCGGGCCGTACAAGATACTGTCGTTTTCCGAAGTGCCGGGCAATATCATGCCGCTGGCCCCCAGTGCGTTATGGATGGATTTGCATGATCTGGCCAACCGTCTGTTCCGAAAACTCGGCAGGCAGGCCGAACGGCAAAAGACCGTGCTTGGCGTACAGACCGGTTCCGAAGACGATGGCGACCGGATTGTCAGGGCCAATGACGGCGAGGCCCTCAAGATGGACAACCCCGACCGGGCCAGAGAATATCGCTTTGGCGGTATTGACCAGCCATCGCTGGCGTTTCTCCTGCAGGTCAAGGATTTGTTTGTCTATCTGGGGGGCAATCTCGATTCACTGGGGGGACTGTCCCCGATGGCCGACACGCTGGGGCAGGATCAACTGCTGGCCCAGAACGCCTCCAAACGGGTGGCGGATATGCAGGACCGGGTCATCGAGTTTTCCAAAGAGGTGATCTGTGACCTGGGATTTTACCTGTGGAACGACCCTCTGATTGAACTGCCGTTGACCAAGACCGTGCCGGGGTTTGACCATCTGTCTGTGCCGGTAACCTTTGATGCCGAATCCAGAGAGGGGGATTTCCTGGACTATAACGTCGAGATCGAACCGTTCTCGATGCAGCACCAGACCCCGCAGATGAAACTTCAGGCCCTGGTTCAGGTCTTTCAGCAGTTTTTAGCTCCCTACGCACCGATGATGGCCGAGCAGGGGATCGGGATTAACTTTGAAGCCCTGTTATCCATCATCGCCAAATATACCAACGTCAGTGAACTGGAAGATATTCTTGAATTTGCCGCGCCGCCTTCGACGTACAAGCCGGGCATGGTGGGCCAGCCGCCGCAGAAAATGCGGGCGCCGGTGACTCGCCACATCTCCGAGCGGGTCAATCGCCCCGGAGCGACCCGGCAGGGCAAGGATGCGGCTCTGATGCAGACATTGCTGGGCGGCAAGGCCCAGGGATCGGAGCTTGCGGCGTTACGGAGGCCGACAGGATGAAACCGGACAGTTTTTTGATGGACCCGATTTTACAGTACGGCTTTGCCGGGATGTGTGCGGTGCTTTTGATGATCCTGGTCTGGCTGATCCGCAACCTCATCAAGCTGCTGGAAACGACCAACCAGATTATCAGTGCCAATACACAGGCGATCTGCCAGGTCGATCAGCATTCGAGAGAGGTGCTGGAACTGCTCAAGGACACGCACAACAGGATTCTTGCCAGTCCCTGTATTGTCAAAAAGGGGAGGGACCGCTGATGCCGCAGTATTGTTTTACAGACGACCAGGACCATACCATCTGCCGATTTTACCCGCTGGGCAAGGCCCCTCGACAGGTCCGGCTCGGCAAGACGGTATTTAAGCGGAATCTCCGTGCCGAACATGCCGGAACCCGGCATACGCCCGGCAACTGGCCCATGAAAAGCGATGCGGCGGGAGTCCATCCCAGCCAGATCAAAGAGGCCTATGACCATTCGGTCCGGATCGGTATTCCCACACAGTTTGCCCCGGATGGGCGTGCCATCTTTACCGGCAGAGAGCATCGGAAAAATTACTGTCGTGCCATTGGTCTGCATGACAGAAACGGCGGATACGGAGACCCATAATGATCACAATTATCAATAAGGCGGATACGGATTTCGATGGCAACGGCGAGTTGTTTTACAAAGTACCGGACGATACCGCATCGATCATCATCCATCCCAAAGGGGGATGTCTGTATCTGATCCCGGCTTCCGGAAGTACGACAATCTGGACTATCGATGACAACGAGAAGTTTGAAATTCGGACACGGGACGCCTCGGCCAAGGGCCTTTATATGAAAAAAGAAACAGGAAAAACAGTGCGAGTGGAAATGCTCAGATTTTCAGGAGTTTTATCATGACAGAAAGTGCGATTGCGGAAGAACCGGATTTTGATCCGCAGGAGATACAGGATGATATCCAGCCCGACGGGGCGGATACCCCATACGATATTGAAGAACCGCAGGATGATGAGGAATATAAAGTTCCGATTATCGACAATCTGGAGTCTGACGATAATCCCGACGATAAGTCTGCTGACCCGGCCAAAGAGAAACGTCCGGCTAAATCCTCCGACAAGACCGACGACAAAACCGATAAACCGGCTGCCAAACAGGACAAAGAAGCGGCCTCGTTGTTATCTGAGGAACTGGTGGCCAAGGCCAAAAAGCTCGGCATCTCGGATGCGGATTTGGCGTTGTATAAAACGCCCCAGCAGCTTGAGCGGCTGTGCAGTCTGCTGGAACCCAAGGCCGCCAAAGAGCCTGCCAAAGAAGACAAACAGGAACCTCGGACACCTGCCGACCCTGCCGGGGAGTTTAAGGTCGAACTGGACCCGGACCTCTATGATCCCGACCTGTGCAAGGCGATCCAATCGACCGCCGACCAGATCAACAGTCTGAAAAATGCCCTCGGCAGTGTCATGCAGATGGTCCATCGGCAGTCGGAACATTCGTTTGAGCGGACCTTTGAGGGGCTGGTTTCCGAACTGGGCGATGGATTTTCTCAGACGCTCGGCAAGGGCGGTCTTGAGGAGATCGGCACGGATTCGGAATTCTTCAAAAACCGCTGCAAGGTGATTGAGGAAATGAATGCCATTGCCGCAGGCTATGACCATACGGGTAAACCCGTCCCGCCCGTCAAACAGCTTTTTCAGCGGGCCGTCAACAGCATCTTCGGCGACACGATTAAAAAGAATACACGAAAAGAGATTGCCGGCCAGCTTCAAAAACGTGCCGAGCAGATTATCTCCCGGCCCTCCAACAGGACGGGCAAAGATACCCTCTCTCCTTCCCAGCGGGCGACCAATGCCGTGCGGGATAAACTCCGTGAGTTTGGGGCCTATGACCAAAATGAAATGGAAGAGGACTTTTGACATACCCAAAGAACAATATCAAGTGGTTTCAATCTAACAACAAAGGAATAGACAAATGAATTTAACAGATGATCAAATCAGGGATTTAGCCCTATCGACGCAGAAAGAGCTTGGCAAGCTGAAATTCAATCAGATTGCCCAGGATCTTCAGCATTACGATGTCATGGGCAAGATCATGAAAAAGGACAAGGTGCAGTTTGATTCCGGCAACGGCATCCAGCGGAACATCATGGTGGATAATTCGCAGGCGGCCAAAAATACCGGCCTGTATGCCAAAGATGCGGTCAATGTTGCCGATGTGATGAAGCAGGTTGCTATCCCCTGGCGGCATACGACCACCAATTACGCCTTTGAGCGGCGTGAGATGGCCATGAACCAGGGAGCAAGCCGGATTGTCAACCTGATGAAGGTGCGGCGAACCGATGCGATGCTGGCTCTGATTGAGCTGATGGAAAAGAACTTCTGGGGTGCGCCGGTCGATTCGCAGGACAATTTAACGCCGTTTGGGGTTAAATACTGGATCAACAAGTTTGCCACCATTGGCGGCAGCGGGGTTGGGTTTGCCGGATTTAACAGTGACCGGCCTGCGTTTGAAGCCAATGGGGCTGGCGGATTGAGCCATCCCAAGTGGCATAATTGGACGGGGCAATATACCTCGGTAACGAAAAACAGCCTCATTGCCCTGATGCGGCGTGCCCATCGGATGATCATGTTTGAATCGCCGGTGGACATCCCCGACTATCGCAAGGGCAAAGGCCAGCAGTACCGTATCTATACCGATCTGGCGACGGTCGAGGCCATCGAAAAGATCGGTGAGGCCCAGAACGAAAACCTGGGACGTGATCTGGCCCCGTATGATGATGCGATGACCTTTCGCAGGCATCCCATTGTCTGGTGTCCGCAGCTTGACCCCGGCAATGAGAACGAAGGGACTCCGGCCAACGTTGAAGGCGATATCTACTTCATCAATTTTGCCTGGTTCTACCCGGTCTTCCTCAAGGGGGAATACCTTCGTGAGGCCGAGCCGGAAAAAGCCCCCAATCAGCATACGGTGTTTGTCAATCATATTGACCTGACCTGGAATATCCTCTGCACCGATCTTCGCAGACAGGCTGTTCTCTGGAAGGCCGCATAAGAAAGGATCATAACAATGGAAGTAACCTATATCGATCAGCAACTGAATCACCCCAAACGGGTCTGCCTGGATAATACCGCAGGCCCGACAGCCGTGACCATCAGCCGGGGCGAATCTCTGGGCTATGACATGACCAAGGACAACCTGGGGTATGTGACCAAAATGAACGCAACGGCGGCCTTAAACCGCCTGTTTGCCGGGATCAGCCGCAAAAGCATGGTGATTGCGGCAGGCCAGAAAGGGTTTTTGGAGATTGACGAACCCGGCAGCATCACCGAGGCCCTGGTGCTGGATGGTGCGGTGGATGGGGTGGCGGAATATTCCACCCTCAAGTGGAAATACCATGCCACCAAAGGCGGTGTCCTGTCGGAATCGGCGGGAGCCGTCGGATGTGGTGCGGCGGTACTACTGGAAGCGGTGGGAGCGGCCAACCCCGCCGTAGTTCAACTGAAACGGGTCTATCTGGATACAGGCAACCGGCAGATTTCGGCCTAACCAGCGGTGTTTTGATCAACCCCAAAAACAAGGATGAAGTATGAATCAGATTAATTTTGAAACGCAGTTTGACCAGCGGCTGGATGCCTTGCTGAACAGCAAGCTGGCCGCCCTGTTTGGAAATGGCTATGCGGCTTTGAAGGTGATACCGACCGTTGATGCCCATGATGGGCGGACGATTTTTTCCGACAATGGTGTCCTGAAACTGTCCAGTGCGACATAAGCCGTGAGTCTTTCGATTACCTACAATGAGTTGCAGCAGGCGATAGGCCGTTATCTGGGCTATGGACGTAATGTCTGTGGCCCGGATGACGGCAGCCAGGAATGGGCAGATATTGAAGACTGCATTAAATCAGGGCTTCGCCAATTCTATGTGCCGCCGCCGGTGCAGGGACAGGCCGGTTCGCACCAGTGGTCGTTTCTGCGTCCGGTGACGGTCTTGCCGCTGGTTGGTGGTCTGGGTGATTACGATCTGCCGGAGGATTTCGGAGGGATCGTCGGGGTATTGACCTATCCGGCAGGGACTGTAACCAGCCCGGTCTGTCTGGTTGGAGAGTCGGCAATCCGAACGCTCCGACAGGGCAGTTTGCAGGGGGGCAAGCCCACGCAGGCGGCAATACGGCCCAAGAGCAGTACCGGCACGGCGATTCAGCGGTTTGAGATTTTGTTCTGGCCGACACCGGATATCAGCCTGGACCTGTCATACCGTTATTACGTGCTGCCGAAGGCCCTGAGCAATGAAAATCCCTATCC
Organism: Anaeroglomus insulsum; assembly: GCF_050689095.1. Classification (NCBI taxonomy): domain Bacteria; kingdom Pseudomonadati; phylum Planctomycetota; class Phycisphaerae; order Sedimentisphaerales; family Anaerohalosphaeraceae; genus Anaeroglomus; species Anaeroglomus insulsum. Next base: position 148,183 of record NZ_JBOGCL010000010.1, on the reverse strand, counting down.
CTACGGCGGTCAGCTTCACTGTGAGACAATTCTTGAAAGCTGCCTTTCGATTGCTGAACAGCGGCTTAACGATGAAAAGGCCATTCACTGGGATAAGTTTATGGAGCGGCTGACGGCCAGTATCCAGATCGACCGCAAGACCAGCGGGGCGGATTTTCTGGGATATAACGCCGACCGTTCCGACGGGGCAGGCAATACAGCCAATGACCGCCTGACGTATGTGACCGTGCATGGCCAGATAATTAGCTAAAGAGACCCTACAACATGATTGAAATTGTGAATTTAAGTCTGTCCGGACAGACCGAATATACCATTCCACACGATACGGCGGCGATTGCATTCCATGCGATGGGAGGCAATGTGCAACTGCGTCATCTGCCCGCAGGTTCCCCCTGGACCCTCATGGCAGGACAAAAAGAATCCATTGATACCCGTTCACTGGCAGGTCAAAAACTCTATTTGACCGGCGCGGATGGAACGGTTCTGGAAATTCGGATTCTCAAAGGATTGTTGGCTTGATATGGCACAGGACTTTTTAGAACCCGGATTTATTGATGCGGGGGTGGAATTAAAGCGTCTTCCCATCCCAGCCTCCATGACCACACGCAAAGAAGCCCTGTTTGGCTTTGATGTGCAGGACCGGCCCGTCCGAATTATCGATGGGTATGCAGTCGGGTCGGCGTCGGAATGCCTGTGTTTCAGTGCGGGATTAAAGCCCAAAGCAGCGACGATATTACGAATCAAGAGCCGCTGGCTGATGGTCGGCGGTCTTGCGGGCAACACTTTTTCCCTAAGTTATCAGCGGCAAATCGACGGCACCGAGACTCCCTGGGCGACTTTTGTCGCCGCAGGCCCTGTCTGGCAGGAGTTGGAGTTGACTATTCCCCTGGATGATATTGCCGCTGGTCAGGAAGTGATTTTCAATCTGGTGGTCACCGGGGCGGTGATTACCGGCAGTGATGATTTAATTTATATGGTATGCAGTTCCACTGGTTCAGTCAGGGGGTATTGGGGATGAATTATCTGCCGGAAATGGATTTATTTGAAAAAAGCCCTTCGCAACGCTGTATCCTCGATGTGGAAACAACGGGGGCATCGTCGATTCAAAACCTTTGTGGAGTCAATGGCTTTACCTCGGAAAATGTCCGGTTTAATCCGGGGCTGGGGGCCTTTGAGTTTGGAACTGTGCCTGCGGCCATGTGGTTTAACCAGGTCATCCCGATCCAGCGAACGGATAATTTCCGGATTCAGGCCCGAATCAAATTAAACGCTAATATTGTCAATGCCCCGATAGTGACCTGTCAGGACTGGACTCCCAAGGGGCGGGGCTGGAATTTACGGGTTGCCGACAAACTGTATTTTAATATTTCCGCCAGCGGAACCAGCCGTCTGATGACAAGCTGTCCGCTTCCTTCGATTGGGACAGAACACTTAATCGAGGTGATTGGTACCTATTCAACCGGTATGACCGTCCCGGTCATTCAGATTCTGTATGATGGTCAGGCCCAAACGGTGTCGATTGATGATTCTACATTAAACACCGTGGTTGTTTATACCTTTGCCTGTACCTTCATCGGACGTTTAAATACCGCGACGACCTGGACGGTCGATGAACGGGGCAGTCTGGATACGGTTCGGGATATTCGGGTGGAGCGTAACGGAATGGAAGTGCTTAACGTGCCGGGCAATGATTTCAGGCCGGGCAAGGTGTACAACCGTCTGACGGGGGAACAATCTATTCAGAGTCGCCCGGTCTCCCGCGATGCCTGCGGCTGGATGGACTTCTGGTTTGGTTCGACGTTTCTGCGATACAGCCTGCCGACGGCGTTTGATACCCGCAATTTCACCTTCGCCTGCTGGTGTCAATTTACCTTCAATGAAGAAAACAAGCCCTTGATCCTGTTTCAAATCCAGGATGCCGTCAATGGCTATGCAGGGGGTGATGTGGACCTCCATTTTTATCACGCGACGGGTTTTTTCAAAATGCGGGTGCGGGATACGGTGGGGGAAGATGCCCCTTATACGTATGACAGTCTTCTTTCTTCTGCGGCCATCAGACCGGTCTTTATTGGCTGTTCCCGGACACCGGACGGCAAATATCTGATGTGGGTCAATGACCGCGTGTCCAAGGTGGCTACGCAATCCAGGGCGATTGCCCCAGTTCCCAATATCGACAAAATTACCCTCTTTTATTTGGATACCTGGGGGCGACGTAAGCTGCACAATGCCTGGATGTGGAATTATGGCTTTACCGAGGCTGACTTTCTGAATCTTTATAAGATGACCAAAGGATACTACGGGGTGGCATGATGGCAATACTTGCAACGATTGATAATGGCCAGGTGGTTGCAATCCAGACCCATTGCAGCAGGACACAACTGAGCGATCCCACAAAGCGGATCGTGCCGCTGCATCTGGCCGACAAGCCGGTGTCCGACCTGACCGTGGTCGATGAGGCCATTGTCGAAAAAACACCAAAGGAAAAAGAACAAGCCCTGCTGATCCGTCGATGGGCGGTTGTTCGGGCCGTCCGTAACGACCGGTTATCGCAGACGGATTTTGAGGCCCAAAAGGCCTTTGAGGGGGTTGCCAGCACCGACTGGCCGCAGATCAAGGATCATCGGCAGATGCTGCGCAATATCCCCCAGGACTATGCCAATGACATTGCAGCGGCCGAGGCCCTGCTTGGGATCGGGGAGTGGTGGTGAGATGGTTGTGACGATTCCATTTCCCTTAAAAGGGGTCAATAAAAACTATGCCGAAAGCAATCAGCCCAATCTGACCAGCCCGGCCATGCAGAATGTCCGGCCTTTTGATGTGATGAAGACACGGGTTCGCGGCGGCCAGCGGCCCGGCCTCAAAAAACAGTATGCCGTCTGTATCGGTGCCGGTAAACCGGTGGTTGCCCTGGCGGAAGTGACTATTGTGGAGGTGAGCTGATGGCCTATTGGCATAATGAACCGACCAATGTCCAGCCGACCGGCAGCGGCAGACCGCTGACGGGTCTGGTGATTACCTGGGAGACGGTCTCGGTTCAGAATAACAATTATTATTACCCCTTTATTGAGTGGCAAATCTACTTAAATGGAACCCGGATTCATACCTCCAGTTCACAGGACTTGAGGTCGTTTACCTATACCGGGACACTGACCGCTTCGACCAACTACACGATCACGGTTGATATGTATTGCAATAAGCGGGATATTTACGGCGAGGCCTATCCGTATTACCAGACATTTACCGCGACGGCGACATTCAGGACGATTGAGTATCCGCAGTCCTTTAGTCTGACCGCCCCGGCCAGTGGTGCAACGGGGGTTGCCAGGAAACCCACCTTGAGCTGGGGAGCTTCCTCCTATGCACAAGGGTATCGTGTCTATATCAATGGTGCCCTGGAAGCGACCGTTGCGACGAACTCTTACACCCTGACCCGGAATCTGGACTGGAGTACGGCCTATACCTGGTATGTTCAGGCCTATCGCAACGATAATTCCGGTACCTATACCGCCGCAGCCCGCAGCTTTACGGTCATGGCCGAACCCAAGCCGCCCACCAAGCCGGTGATTGTCGCACCGGCCAACGACAGTGTGGATATTCCGCGAAGCCAGCAATTACAGTGGAAGGATGGGACCGGCGGTGATCCGGCAGCCAGTTATGATATTTACTTTGGGCTGAATGCCGCGACCGTGACCAATGCTGATACCGCAAGCAGTGAATTCAAAACCAACCAGTCGCATACCGGCAGCAGTACCTCGACGCAGGGGTACAATCCCGGTTCTCTGGGTAATAATGTCGATTACTACTGGCGTATTGATGCCAAAAACACGCAGGGGACGACCAAAGGGGATACCTGGCATTTTAAGACGATTCAGGTCCAGCTTGGGACACCCATTGAAAAGGTCTATCGCAAAAAGCTCATTGCCCTGGCGGATAATGCGTTCTGGTATGAAAACGCCTCGCATAACTTAGTCCGTCTTGGAAACCTGCAAATCGTATCCGGCGACGGCCTTGACCTGACCAAACCAGTATCCATGCTGGCGGCCTATCAGAAAGTATTTATTGTCAACGGCTCATCAAAAAAGGTGGTGGATTTTTCCAACACGCGACTGACGGTTTCGACACTGACCCATATTCCGCAGCGGGGCTGTATTTTAACCCAGGCCAATGGTGCGGCGATGGTCATTGATTATATCGACAGAACCAATAAGTACATTTACGGCTTTGTCACTAATGGGGCCTTTGTGACCGGCCAGACCGCCAGTGTGACCGAAGATGGTATTGGACACGACTATTCCGTCACCGCCGTTCGCAATATTTCTGCTGAACCACTCTATTATAACTGGCAGGTCTATCCTCATAACGACGATACCGCCACCGTCAAGGTCAACGGTACGATGCCGGAAGAGCCGACCATCCTTGCCCTGTACCGGGGCCGAATTGTGCAATCCGGCGATAAAAACTCTCCGCACATTGTCTATATGGCCCAGATCGCCAATCCGTTTAATTTTTCCTACGGCGGCGATGATGTAGTGGGGGCGGTGGCCCAATCCAGCGGGTATGCCGGAAATATCGGCGATATTGTCACGGCGATTATCCCATACCGGGATGACTATATGATCATCGGCTGCTCGCAAACCATGTGGCTGATGCGGGGTGATCCGGCCTCCGGCGGGTCGATTGACCAGATCAGTTTTACCGCAGGTCTGTTCGATAAGACCAGCTTTGCCTGGGATAGTGAAGACAACTTGTATTTTCTGGACTGTAACGGCATTTACCGGATACCGGCAGGTTTTGGGGCGGTTGAAAAACTGACACAAAACACCTTGCCTGATTTTAATACCGAGTTTGCCTTAACACCGGATGTCCACCGGGTCACGGTCGTTTATGACCGCAAGAAACACGGTATCCTGATCTGCAAGACCGATGTCGATACCGGGGATAATCAGAATTACTGGCTGGATTTGCGGACCAGCGGATTTTTCCCCGAACACTATCCGGCGGATTGCAGTGTCTATGCCGCCGGGTATTACTCGGCGGACGATCCGGCCTACCGGGAATTGTTGTTGGGGTGTCGGGACGGATATATCCGGATTTTTGACCCGCGATTGTACAAGGATCAGGCCAGCAGTTCCGAGGCGGCCATCCAAAGCTGGATGCTGATCGGCCCCGGCCACATTGCCGCCGAAAACAAGCAGGGGATATTGACCCACCTGTTGTTTGTGCTGTCGGAAGAATCCAGCCAGCTTGCCTATGAACTCTTTACCGACACAACCGCCCAGGCAGCCATTCGGGCTGCCCTGACCGAGTCCGCTGGTGCGGATTTCAAGGGCACGATCCGGGCGGGACTGTCGGCGATGATCCGGCCCCGGTGCAGAGGGGCCTATCTGGTAATGAAGCTGGGCAATCAGACCTTAGACCGAAGCTGGGCCTTTGAAAAGATTACCGCCGACATCCGGCAGGCTGGAGAGGTGCGATGAGTATTTCCCTGACACCGGGCGACTGGACCAAACTGCGGCAGATTTTGCAGCGGCTGTTTACAACACGGTTTGTGGCGACAGAGATGAAGCGGGGAACCAGTCAGCAGAATGCCGGGGCAGCCAAAGATGAATTATGGATTGACACAAGTGATAACAACCGAGTGAAAGCAGGAATTTAACAATGGGAAGCTATGGACATTACTGGTTTAACGGACCCAACGGGTGGTATCAGGCAAGGTCTGTTAAGGGTGCTGGAGGTGCATTTACCTGGGAACAGACGCCGATGGGTAAGGCCGAAACCAACATTACACAATTGAAGGCCGAATATGAAAAGGCCTATAATGAAGCCAAACAAGCCAACGAACAGCGATATAATCAAATCCTGGGCGGATACGATACCCTGTATAGCGATACAATGACCGGTCTGGAAGGGATGGGGGATGCCGCCAAAAAGGATGTCAACACCAGTTATGACAAGGCGTTTTCGCAGTCCATGCAGGGACTGGTCAATTCCGGGATGGCCAATTCGACGATTTTGCCGTCAGTATCGCTGAATAACTCCCGCCAGAGGAGCGATGCCCTCAACAGTCTCAATGAGATTCTCCGCAGGGAACGGCTTGGCTACATGAACAGCATTACCAACAACAAGCTGAATTTCATGGAACGCCGCGAAGATACCTATCCGGATTTAAATCTTTATACCAGCCTTATCAACAGCTATGGCAATTACCTGGGCAATATCGGCTATGCGCCGTTGCAGACTACCAAATAATCTTGTCAGGACAGATTACCAATGGGTATTAAAGTCGAACATCGAATATCGGGCGAGGCCCTTGCCAATACCGCCTATGCCGCAGGCGAGGCACAGGGGCAGGAACGCCGCCGTCAGCAGGATCGGGAGTACACTCTCCAGCAGGAAGCCAACGCGATTCGGGAGAAGGCACGTCAGGATGCCAACGCCCAGTTTTTCGCTCGCTTGCAGGCCCAAATCCAGCAGAACAGTGATGAAATGGCCTTCCGTCAGCAGCAGTATGAGGAATTGCCCGAACGTCAGTTACAGCTTGGCCAGAACGAAAACAATCTCCGAAAAGACCTGTCGGAATGGGAGTATTCCCACGCTCAAGAGCGGCAGGTCCAAAAGCTGGCCGAGGCCCGTGATTATGTCACCCGTAATTCCGATGGACGGTACACGCCCAAAGAACAGGAAAACCTGCTGCGTCAAATTGATGGGCTGGAATACGGCATCAGTCCCATCCAGCGGAAGGTCGAGTCTCCCTGGCCAGCCGAACAGGATACCGGGAGGGTCTGGGTCGATGAAAAAAGCGGTGCGACACTAACCCGCGATGACAAGGGTAATGTCAAGGTGTTGGTCAAGGCCGATGACAGCAGTTCGTTTGCCAATCGGCTCAAGCTCAAGGAAACCATCGCCAAATATGCCAAGGATATTTACGATTCACGTCAGATGTCGGAAAGTCCCGTCTCGCTGGAAGAGTCGTTAAAGGTTGCCGAGCAATTTTACAGCGACCTGATGCCGCAGCCGCAAAATACCTCGCTGTCTCAAAATACACCCACCGGGGATGCTGAGTCGATGGCCGATACCATCCTTCGCAATGTCATGAGTCCGGCAACCTATGCCGCAGCCAAGGCAACGGGGCTTCCGTCCAAAGACATTTATTACATGGCCCAGCAGCTTATGAGCCAGCCGAAAAGAACGGTGACTGTGGGAAAAGAAGTCAGCAAAAAAGACTGGCTGGCCAGGAAGGATAACCTCAACGAGTACCGTCAGCGGTTTGCCGCCGGTGTTCCGCAAAAGGAGATTGAGGAGGCCTATCGGAATGATCCCTATGTCAAAGAAAATAACAGTGCTTTGGCCGATCCGGATCATGAAGTAACGACTGAGTATGCGACCTGGGAAGAATTAACCGATGCCCAGCGCCAGCAGGCCTATGAACAGTATCTGGATCAGAATAAGCAACCTTTCGGGGATCGATTCGGTATGGCGGTAGCGAGGGTTATATCCTCCGACGATTATAAGCATTACCAGGAGAAGCAAAAGGCCCACGAGAACAGCCTCTTAACTGAAAAGCAGTTTTCAGAAAAATGCACCGACAACCCGGATTTCCTGTGGCAGTTTGTCAAAGTTCACAATCAGCCGCAGGAAGTCAAGATTGATTGGGGCAAGGTCAATCAGCATCGGGCGATTGATTCGCAACGCAAGGCCTCTTTATTCGGAGATGTGAAATGAGTACCTGGCAGGAGATGTTTGTCAACGATCTTGCACATCAGCAGAATGCCGCGACCGAACCTAAACCCATTGGTTTGGCAGAAAATATCCAGAAGGGCGGCTGGTCGGGCTTCTTTGACCGGGCAACCCTGGGCACAAAACCCATGATTGAGGCGGGACTGCTTTATAATTCCACCAAGCGATTTCAGTTTGATGATTATCCCCGTACCGAAGATGGCTGGAACCAGCGTCTTGAAGATAAACAGCGGATTGTGGATTATCTGGAAGAGCAATCCGAACTGGCCGAGCGGGGGCTGACGGTCCCAGCCAAGGTGGGGACGGTGGTATTTGACATGCTGCCGTTCATGGTAGAGTTTGTCACTACCGGCGGTCTTGCCTCGTTAGGAAAGGCCGGGGCCAAAAAGGCGATTTTGAGTCTGGCCCGAAAATATACCACCAATCAGACGGCCCGAACCCTGGCCAGTGTGGGATCGACGGCGGTCTCTGCGGGAATCAGGGCTTCTTTGACCCCGCAGCATATCGCGGAAAAATACTTTGAAAACCGCCTGCCGCAGTTTGGGCTTGATGAACAAAACCAGGTGGTTCTCGGAGAGGCCCAAAACACACCGGCCACGGCCATTTACATGGCTATCGGCGACCATTATATTGAGCTGTTGAGCGAGGAATCCGGGGCTGGGATTGCGGCGATGGCTAAGGGGCTAATCCCCAAAGGGGTGCATTCGTCGGCCTCAAAACTAATGAATTCTCTGCGTAAAAGCTGGATTAAAGCGGTTCCGGGCAGGGATAGTATTGCGTTTGCCAAGCGGATCGCCGAAAAGGGCGGATTTCATGGCATTCTCGAAGAAATGGGGGAAGAGCGGCTTGGCGATGTCCTTCGGGCAACCTTTGGAGTGGATGACTTTGGCAAAAAAGATGGCAATGTCTTTGAGCGCTTGATTGCCGCGATTCCTGATGGCCAGCAGTTATTAGTAGAGGCTCTGGCATTCAGTGTGCCGGGAGTGGCCAAAGCCGCCGTTGCCGCAGGGCATGAATTCATAGCGCCGCCACAAAACAGTGTTATGGCAGATACTCCGCAGCCGGTCATAGACCAGCCGATGGAAGAAACTGTCCCATTGCCCCAGGCCGAACCGCAGGTCACAGAGACCCCGCAGCAAACAGAACAGGCCCAGCAGGTGTCGGATGAACCGACACCCGCCGAAGAACTGGCCCCGCCGCAGGCGGAGGAAAGTCCTGCTGCCGGGGATCGATATTATTCGTATGATGGCGATTCGGGCAAATTCACCGAGGTTCCGGAGGCTGAAAAGGTTGAAATTCCTCATTTGGAGGGGCTGGATTTCTTTGTTGCCCAAAAAAATGGTATCTGGAATGTCTATGAAGGGATTACCGGTCTTCAGGTGGGCGGCAACCATAAGAGCAAGAAACGGGCCATTGGTGAGGCACAACGAAAATTAGCCGACCATAGTGTTGATAGTGTTCAAAAATATATTGATTCGGGCGTTGAAAAACACGGTTCCAGCCCTAAATATCCCGACTATAAATCCTCCCAGACAATCCCGCCCAGGACCGAACCGTCTGAATCGACTCAGCCGCAATCGACCTATTCCGATGAAGCACTGATGGAAGAGGTGATTCGCAGTGCCGGGGTCAATTCGATGATTGACAAGGGCATTGACAGTCAGGAAATTTTGGCCCGGTTGAAACAAGGCCAGCCCGGTGTGGGATCGGGTGGATTCCGTGCCAGTGTCGGCGGCTATGTCAGAAACCGTAAAGTCAGTACCGATTATATCGTTGTTGAAACGCCACATGGGGTCAGAAAATATAAACTGGCCGAGGCCCTGGATAAGTATCTGACCAAGCGTAAGCCCGCTGAACCGAAACCGTCTGTACAAGCCGAGGATACCGTCCCAACGCCTGCCTCTTCACAATTCAAGGAAGGTCAGGCTGTCACATACCCGGATAAAACCGGCAAGATGATTACGGGAACGGTAAGTCATACCGGTACAATCGGCAGCAAAGAGTATGTCAGTATTAAGGCCAACCCCGAACATGAGGCGGTGGTTGGCGGTGGTATTCCGATTGGCCGTCAGGAAACAGTCCCTGCCCACAAAGTTCAGGCGATGGAAGAGGGTGTACCCAAACCGAAATCCGAAGAACCTAAGAAATCCATCACTGAACACTTGTCGGACCAGAAGCAGCAGCGGCTTGCGGAACTGAAAAAACGCTTTCATGACAAATTGAACAGTCAGGTCAATATGGGCTTTGACCCGGAGATGTTGACGATTACGGCGGAGATGGCGGCTCTGTATATCGAGGCGGGGGCCAGAACCTTTGCCGAGTTTGCCCGCACTGTTGTTGGGGATGTGGGGCAGGCGTTTAAACCGTATCTGAAAAGCGCCTACCTTGCTGCCCGGAATATGCCGGGAATGGAGACATTCCGCAAAGAAATGGATAAGGCCGATTATGTAGATGACTTGAACGAGTCGGATATTGATGGTATTCTACATTCACAAGATCAGGAGATAAGCGATGGTAAACTGGAACGAAGTCAACTTTCAGGACTTTCAGGCGGCCCTGTGGCATCTACAGGAACAGTGGCCCAGGAAACTGGAACACCTGCTTACGACAAGCACACTGGAGAGCTATCTGACCCAGACCGTCCAGCAGGCGGCCAGGGCCAGGGGCCAGATGAAGCGGGACAATCCGGACACGCCGGACGACGTGATTCGGGAAATCATCCACAGTCAGATCATCGCTCCGGAAAATCCAGAGTACCCCGATTACGATCTAAACGATCTGAAACTGAGTCCGCAGGCCAGGAAACGTCTGAAGAAATTCCAGAAGGAAGTTCTGGACAGCGACTGAATCACCGCATCGGCCCCGATGATGTGATTGTGCCCGGCGGGGCGATGACCCAGGTCAAGGCCAATATCGAGGCGATTAAACTTCTCAAAAGCCTTGAAGCTGAAAAACTGTCGGCTACACCCCAGCAGCAGAAAATCCTTGCCCAATATACCGGCTGGGGAAATCTGTCACAGGTCTTCCACGAAGGTTATGGCCGTGCGATGATGGCCCATGAGAATGGGGAAAATTCCTGGCGGTACAGCCGGGATGAGAACTGGGAAAAGAAGTGGGGTAAATACTATAAGCAGCTTAAAGAGCTTCTGACTGAACAGGAATTTAACGCCGCCGCCGCTTCCACGCTTAATGCCCACTATACCGAACGGGGTATTATCGAGGCGATGTGGAAGATGGCCCAGAGGCTGGGCTTTCAGGGGGGGACGGTGCTGGAACCGGGTGCGGGGGTCGGGCATTTCTTCGGGTTAATGCCCCAGGCGATTGCGGACCAGTCAAAACTGATCGGTGTCGAACTGGATTCGGTCAGCGGACGCATCCTGTCGCAGCTTTATCCCGATGCTAAAATCCTGGTCAAGGGCCTTGAGGAAGTCAACCTGCCGCCCAATTCCATCGATCTGGTCATTACCAATGTCCCTTTTGCCCAGGAAGGCCCCGCCGATGCCAACAAACGGTATGGGCAAAGCCTTAATCTCCACAATTACTTTTTTGCACGGAGTATTGACAGTCTGCGTCCGGGCGGGCTGGTTGTGGCTATTACCACCCATCATACGATGGATTCGGCCCTTAGCCAGCGAAAACTCCTGGCGTCCAAGGCCGAACTGATCGCCGCCGTCCGGCTGCCCAACACCGCCTTCAAGGAAAATGCCGGGACGGAAGTGACGACCGACATTCTGATCCTGCGAAAGCCCGTAACGGGGATTGTCAGCGGGCAGGAGTGGACACGGGTCGGCGAAATCCAGACGGCGGATGACAAAACGGCCTCCATCAATGATTATTTTATCCGCAACCCGGACATGATGCTGGGACACCCCAGCATGGAAGGCTCTCTTTACGGCGGCTCAGAGGAGTTTACCCTCCAGCCGCTGGATCAACCGCTCCAGGAATCCCTTCAGGAAGTCATTGCCGGATTGCCTGAAAACATTGTCTCCGAAGGCAGTGCCGGGGTGGACTTTGAGCAGGTCGGATCGCTGGAAGGACTCAAGGAAAATTCCCTGGTCTTTCAAAACGGAAAACTCCTTGCCGTTCAAAACGGGGCCTTGGTTGCCGTCTCGGAAGTCACCGACAAACTGACTTCTGCGGCGATGAAAAAACAGGCCATCCAGTTTATCACGCTGCGGGATACCTATCAGCAGCATTTGCAGGCCATGCTGCGGGAGGATGCCACCGAAGAGCAGATTATTGTCTCGCAAAAGACTCTCAATGAGGCCTATGACCAGTATATTGCCAAGTATGGCTATGTGAACAGTAAAAGTTCCCAGAAATTCTCGTTTGATCCGGGTTATTATCTGGTTGCCTCGCTGGAAGATGGGGTCAGTACCATTGATCCCAAGACCGGCAAAGAGGTTACTCATTTTACCAAGGCGGCGGTGTTTACCAAACGCACGATTGAACCGGTTCGTCCGCCGACCCGTGCTGAAACCCTGACCGATGCCCTGCGAATTGCCTTGTGTTACCGGGGCAAGGTCGATATGGCCTACCTGTCCCAACTGACCGGAAAAACCGCTGAACAGATTCAAACACAGTTTCTGGACGATGGGATTGCCTTTGATAATCCGGCAACCGGGCTGTGGGAGACGGCGGAACGGTATTTAAGCGGCAATGTCCGCGAGAAACTCCGTTTGGCACAGGCTGCCGTTGAGACCGACAAACGCTTTGAAAAGCACATCAGTGCATTGAAGGCGATTCAGCCGCAGACGGTCGGTATCAAGGAGATTCACTTCCGGCTGGGGGCAACCTGGATACCCCAGGACATCATCCAGGAGTTTGCCCGTGATATTTTGCAGTGTCCGCGAGGACAGGTCAAATACGTGGCGGCCCTTGACGAATGGACGGTAGTTGCCGGGACGTTTTATCAGAATGCCCGCAATACCGAGACTTTCGGCACTAAGCGATTTTACGGCCATGAACTGCTTGAAAAAGCCCTCAATATGCGGCAGATCAGGGTTACCGACAAAATCAAGGACGGCGACACCGAACGGACGGTCTTTAATCAGAAGGAAACTCTGGCCGCCCAGATGGTTGTGGAAAAACTCCAGCAGGAGTTTACCGCCTGGATTAACCGGCATGATGATTATGCCGTCCAATTGCAGAATGAATACAACGAGCATTTTAATTTTTATGTGACCCCGCAATACAACGGTCAGCACCTGGAATTACCGGGGTCAAGCAACGTCTTTCAACTGCGCACGTATCAGAAAAATGTCATCTGGCGGATGCTTCAGGACCGCTGCGGCATGATAGCCCATTGTGTCGGGGCGGGCAAAACCCTCTCGATGGCGGCAACCGCAATGGAAATGCGGCGGCTGGGGCTGGCCAAAAAGCCCCTGATTGTTGTTCAGAATGCGACGCTGGGGCAGTTCCCGGCACAGTTTCGTGCCATGTACCCAACGGCCAATATCCTGGTGGCAACGCCGGAAGACCTGGAAGCCAAAAAACGCAAGGTCTTCATGGCTCGGATTGCTTCGGGGGATTATGATGCCATTATCATGGCTCAAAGCAGCCTCGATCTGGTTCCTGACGATCCCGAACGGGAACGGCAGTACATGGAAGATCAGATGGCCGAACTTAAAGACAGCCTTTATCAGGTTGCCGAAACCGAGGGTGATAAAGGGCCATCGGTCAAGGCCATTCAGCGACGGCTAAAATCGCTGGAAAAACGACTCAAGGGACTGCGTGACAAGCTGGCCTCCAGGCAGGATGATGTCCTGACCTTTGAACAGCTTGGGATTGATGTGCTGTTTATCGATGAGGCCCACGCCTATAAAAAGCCGCCGTTTACGACTAAACTGACCAGTATTAAGGGTATTGACAATAGTCCCAGCCAGAAGGCGTCGGGCCTGTTCCTCAAAACCCGCCATATTCAGGAAAAGAGCGGCGGCAAGGGGGTGATTCTGGCCACCGGCACACCGGTCACCAATACCCTTGGTGAAGCCTGGCACATGCTGAATCTGGCCACACCGCAGTTGCTGGATGAATTTAATGTCACTACCTTCGACCAGTTTGTGGCGACGTTTGCCCAGGTCTTGCCGACGATTGAAATGAATGCCGGTCAGCGGTGGGTTCAGCGGCAGGTTTTGTCTAAATTTGCCAATGGTCCGGAACTATCCCGGCTGATTCAATCGGCCTGGGATGTACTGACCCGTGACCGTCTGGCGGAGGAACTGGAAAAACTCGGTAAGAAACTGCCCCAGCTCAAAGGTGGTAAGACCGAATCGGTCTCGGTTCCCTTATCTCCCTCGGTTAAATCCTTCAACCAGTTTTTAAAACAGGTTTATGACCGGTATGAGGGGTTATCCGGCAAGGAAAAGCAGGCCTATAGCTGGGTTCCGGTCGTCACTTATAATGCCGCCAAAGCCGCTGCACTGGATATTCGTCTGGTCTATCCGCAGGCTAAAGACGACCCCGGCAGTAAGGTCAATACCCTGATCAACAGGGCGGTTGCGATTTACCGCAAGACCAGCGATACTCAATCGGCACAGCTTGTCTTCTGCGACTCGTTTAATCATGTCAATATGTCCAAACTGACCAGTTTTGTGTCGGGGCAGGCGGTGCAGATTGACATCGAAGAAGATGCTGAATCCGCCGTCATTGAGGATATGTTCCTCTACAAGGACATCAAACGCAAATTAATGGAACAGGGAGTTCCTGAACACGAAATCGCCATCGTCAAGGACTACAAAACCACCGACCAGCGGGAGGCCTTGTTTGAGCGAGTCAATCGCGGCGAGGTCCGAATCCTCATCGGCAGTACCGCCGCAATGGGTGTTGGCGTCAATGTTCAGAAGAAACTCTACGCCATTCATCACTTGGATACCCCCTGGCTTCCGGCAGACCTCGAACAGCGGCAGGGCAGGCTTTTGCGTTATGGCAACGAAAACGAATACGTCGAAGAGCTTGCCTACGGGATGGAAAGCACGCTCGATGCGGCTATTTACGCCAAGATCGTCCGCAAGGCCAAATTTATCTGGCAGGTTCTCAGCGGTCGGGTCTCGTCGAGGGAGTTTGAAGACCCGGCTGGGGCCTTGATTATCTCCGCCGAAGAACAGATGGCGTCACTGTCGGGCGATCCGAGAATCTTTGAGAAGATTGAACTGGAAAACTCCCTGCGTCAGATGCGGATGGAAAAAGATACCCACGCCGATGCGATTGCCCGAAGCCGGGATAGCAAGTTTAAAAGCCAGAAGGAAATTACCGACCTGGTCGATAAGACCATCCCTGCCCGCAAAGAACGGCTGGAGCAGATTGAAAAGCTCATTGACGGTCAGACATGGATCCGTGATGGGAAGGCCATCGATAAAAAAGACCTGACTGCGGCCTTGCAGGAGATCATCGACAAATGCACGGATAAGATTCTTCAGGATACCAAAAAGAGTATCATTGAACCCTTTCACCTGCGTGGGCTTGCCCCATTGACCGACAACAATGTGGTTTTGAAAGAGACGATTAACGGTCTGGATGTGTCGATGGTGATGGGCGTCTATAAGGTTGCCGCACAAGGGGCTGGCGGGGGACTATCCTTTGACTGGAAGACAGAAATCAGCACGCAAATCAGTCTTGACGGGGTGGTTTTATATCACAGCGACGCCCATACCGGCAGCGGAATTGTCATGGCATTGGCCAATATTCCAAAAACGATTGCCAGAGACCTGGAGACTTCGCACAATCGGGTTAAATATCTCAGGGATAATATCAAAGAACTCGAAGCCATTATCGAAAAATCTTTCGATAAAGACGACCTGCTGGTAAAAGCCGAGGCCCGTCTCTCTGAAATCAACCGTGATCTGGTTGGCGAAGGTGACAATAAGCGGCATTCGGTCAAGAAACCCAAACCGCAGCCCGCACCGGCTCAAAAAGTCAAGGCCGATGAATCGGCACAGACACAAGCAGGCCGCAAGCTGATTGAGCAACTCCGTACCGATACCACCAAAGGCCCGCGAACGATAGTGGAGTTTGTCAATAAGCTGGTCCAAACCAAGATGCTGGTCGGAAAAAGCCAGACTTCCGGTCGAAACCCCGCCCATTACTCGGCATTCGGCCATATCATCCGCAGCCGAAGCGGGTTGTGGCAGCTCAATTTCCATGAGGCCGGACATGCCCTGTCGGAATTGCTGTCGGACCAGAAGAAGGGCTGGCAGGACGATATTAAAGATGACCTGGTTGCCTTTGCCAAAAGAGATGGCTCGATGGCCTCGGCCAAGACCGCCGAGGAAGGATTTGCCGAACTGATTCGATGCTATGTCGCTAATCCCGATGAAATCCCCAACAAACTGGCCGGCGGTTTTGAAAAAGCGGTATCTGAAATGGCCCCGGATATTCTCGACGGTCTCAAGGATGCCCGCAAGGCCTATCGTCTCCACCGTTCCAGGCCGATTCTGGACCAGTTAAAGGCCATCCAGCAGGATAAACCCGCCGAAAAATCCCTGTTGGATTCGATTACCGATCTTGCCTATCATGGTCTGTACTCGTTGCTGGGCGGCTCTGCGGTCATTCACCGCCTGATGCGAAGCACGTTTGCCAAAATGGCAGGTGATGGGGCATTATCTGCGATGGATGTAACCGGTATTGTCGGAGTCATTAAATCGAAATTAAATCGTGCGTATCAATCCCGCCTGAAACTGGCACGCCAGTTCCGGCAGGAAGTCGCCAATACCAAGGCTGATATTGTGTCGGCCTATCAGACGATGATCCACCTGCGTCAGGAAATCCAGCGGGCCATCTATGGCATCCGCAAAGGCAGGGAGGGGATTCGGGTTTATGCCACCGGCAGGGGATTTGAGGAATTGACCGAAAAAGATGTGGAACTCCTCAAAAATGCCGGTTTTGAAATCCCGCAGCAGAAGGCCGAACACGGTCACTGGCTCTATCTATCCGACCAGTCCATCAGCCGGATTAAACACACAGTCGGGCTTGCCGACTGGCAGGCGTTCTGCCTGTGGGGGCAATACCGGGCGGCCCTGGAACGCTATCATAAAAAAGGACACGAATATCCCGGTATGTTCGATGGTCTGGATGCTGAAACTCTTGATACATGGATCAAACAACAGGCCAAGGATCACCCCCAGTGGGATAGTCATTTCAAACAGATTCAACAATACATGGATCAGTTGCTGCTGGTATCGGTGTTGTCTGGGGAACATACCGCCGCTGATGCCGTCAAAATCAGGCTGGCATGGGAAGATTACTGGCCCTTGCCCCGCCAGATTGAAGACCGGCACACCAAACACAGCGGGGCGGGAGTTGACCCCGACAGCGGTATCCGGGCGGCCTTTGGGTCGTCATTGCCCTTCAGGACGCTCGATGAAGCCATTGAAACCCGTACCCGTATGGCTCTGGAGGCCTACTATACCAATAGACTCATGGGATCGATGATCGAATTCGGCAAGTCCATCAATACCATGAAAGACCTGCCCTTTGACATCCGCAAAAATGCCTCGCGGATCATGCTGCCTTTGCGTCTGGATACCAAACTGGCCGCCACCATGAAGGATTCCGAGCAGGCCCAGATCATTGCCGACTATCTGAATAAGCAGAAGGCCCAGGAATTGAATATGAGTGTCGAGACACTCACGATGACCGGTCAGGGTATTGACGCCGACGATGTTGAAATCACCCATCCCGGACGCAAACTCTGGCGGACGGCAAGGCCCAAAGCAGTTCGTGTTGCCAGTGTTTTTCGCAACGGGAAACGCCGGTATTATCAGGTTACCGATTCATTGCTGTTTGAAATGCTGTCGCGGGGCAATAATCCGTCCAAATATTTTGGGTGGATTTCCAAGGCAATGACCGGGATGGTTGCCCCGTGGCGAAGGGCCTTGACCCAGAATATCGGGTTTGCTCTGGCCAATGCCATCAGCCGTGACCCCGCCAATGCGGGCTTTATGGGTAAAGACGGCTGGAAATCTCTGATTCCTTATTATTATGCCGGATGCGGCCTGATTAACCGGCTCAAAGGCAATAATATCAATGCCGATGCCGTCAGCCAGTCGGAATTATTGAGCAAGGCCCTGGATCATACCACCAGGGATGCCCACCAGGGCATTGTCGGGTCGTTTAAGGAGATGCTCAAAGAGGGGATTTTCCTGACCGACTATCACGACCTTACCCTTAGCGAAAGGGCCGCCGCCTTACCCGGCCAGATGATGAGTGTGCTGATGAAGCCGATTGACATTTTTAACTGGACCAGCGGCGGACGCTGGCTCAGCCAGATCGGCGAAGAACTACCCCGTGAAGGGGCGTATATCTCCGCAATCAAGAGAGGCCAAAGTCCAGAATCCGCACAGGTCGATTATGACTATATCACCGGCGACTTCGGCGGCAAACCCGGCTCTGCCAATATCGCATCTCTGATTAAGGCGGCTGGATTCCTCAATCCTGCCCTGCGGATCATGTGGGGGCAACTCCAGCGGGTCACAGACCCCGACCCTGCGGCAAGGGCGTTTAATATCGCCGCTAAAATGCCTGCCCTGATGATGTGGGGAGCAATCGGAGCAGCCATTAACTACCTGATTATCCGGGCCATTAACCCCGATGATGACGACCGGGAAGCCGTATTGGAACAGATGCGGGAACGTCCGGATGACAGCCGTCTGGCATATATGGCCATTGCAGGTAAAATCCGCCTGCCATTTGATTATGGTTTAATCGGGGCAGCCTGTTCCTTCGGCTGGAACTCAGTCGAACAGTGGCTTCTGGATGATCCAATTGCCGCTGAAAAAAAGGCCAAAATCCTTCTGGCACGAGCCAGGGAACTGCCGGGAATTACCGACATCCTCAATCCCTACCTGAAAACAGGGGCCGAATTATGGCTGAATCACAGTTTCTTCTATGATGAGGATATTGTACCGGTCTGGATGGAAAATGCCTATCCCTACAATCCGGAACTGAAAACATGGCCCAATATGCCGGAAATTTACAATAAAATCGGCAGGGGATTGAAGGTTAGCCCCATTAAGATACGCTATGCGGTGCAGAATATCTTTACCCGCCAGATGGATGATGTTGTCAAAGTTGCAGAAAAGATCAGGGGTAAAGAGCCGTTCACCGAAGCGTCGGATTTACCGGTTGTCGGGCGGCTGATCCATCGGCAGTCCACAGGCTGGCAGTCCGAGTCCGTCCAGAGCCTGTCGGACCTGGATAGGCAGTATGGGGCACTGAAGGCCCAATTAAAAGACATGGAAAAACGCAAGGCCTTCGGCAAAGACTATCAGCAGCTTCAGCGGGAAATCGCCAAGCTCAAGCCCATCCACGAGGCCATGCTGCATATTGAGAAGCTCTGGAAGGAGGTTAAAACGGAGTCCGCTAAACCCTATCCGAACAGGGATAAAATAGATAGGCTAAAGCAGGAGATGACAAAGCGGGCTAAAATTATTCTCAAAAGGCAGCAGCCATTAAAAGTAGCCTGATTAAATAAGGGATGACAGGTGTACTGGAGTAACGGATATGATGCCATATTTGTTGCTTAATCAAGCCCTGTTGTATAAGAGGAAAGACCCATTCTCTGGTTAGCTTTCTGCTTAGGAAGTCTTGGCAATCAAATCATGCGGGTCAACAAAGCCAATTCTTTCCGTATCATGCCACTTTACCCTGGCACGTTCTGTGGTATGTTTTCCACAGGAAGAGTTCCAATCCCGAAAACCTAAAACGGTGCAAATTCTACCTCGATTTTTCCGGTTTTTATTTTTGTTCAGCGGCTGAACTTCATAAATTGCACCAACTTCAATAACGACTTTTCGTCCCTTTGAACAATAACCAAATTGAAATGTTCTCTGGGTGTCATCCATGCCATCCGTTCTTATCGACATACCCCTTTTCCCTTTTATAAAAGTAGTTAATTGAAAGCATAACATTGCATAACATATCTACAAGGAAATAAAAATCCTGTAAAGTCCTAAATGTAATAAACCATGTAATAAATGGTTGTTTTAGATTGACAGATTTGCACTACCTGTGTATAAATTTGCAAAGTTAAATCCTTGTGATTAAAGGCTTAACATTTATTATTACTTGAAAACAAAGAACTTACAAAAACAGCCGTTTAAGTTTTCTAATCCGTCGGTCGGGAGTTCGAATCTCTCCGGGCGCGTTATTAAGTTGTTTTTCGGCAAAGACTTAAGAAGGAATATGTGCCGGCTGCTTCCGAGATTTAAGGATTCTGCTTGAAATGTCCCCAATTTCTTCGCGGCGAAATAGCTTCCAGCTGCCAGCGTCCAGCAACAGCACCAATCCTGTGGCGAAAAGGCAAACAAAAAGCGTTGCCGGGCGCACTGTATCAGCAGGATGGGGGTATGGCGCTCAAGTGGCAAGTTTCGGGGGGGGTAGGGGGCAAATCCCTATTGGACATCGGGTGTTTTGGCCCCGCTGGTGCTGTTCAAAAAAGGATATTGGTGAAAAACAAACTTGTTCTTAGGCCAATTCCGTTTACCCTATAAGATGCTAATCCTCCGCAAAAAACAGCGATGTTTTGCGGTTCAGGATGGATAACTAACATCATTTATGACAGGAGGTTGCCGTTATGAGACTCAGATTCATTATTGGATTCGCTTTTCTTGTACTGACTGCGTGCAGTGTTGCGGACTCCGATCCAAACTTTTTCATCTTCCTATGCTTTGGGCAGTCCAATATGGAAGGTTTCCCGGGCATAGAATCACAGGATAAAACTGGAGTGGATAGCCGTTTCCAGGTCCTGGCGGCTGTCGATTTTCCCTCGTTAAACAGGACCAAGGGGACCTGGTACGATGCGGTGCCGCCATTATGCCGGCCTAATTCAGGGCTTTGCCCTGCTGATTATTTTGGCAGGACTCTCGTTGCAGGCCTTCCCAAAGAAATTCGTGTCGGTGTAGTGAATGTATCCGTAGCCGGCTGCAAAATTGAGCTATTCGACAAAAACACGTATGCGGATTACGCGTCAACGGCTCCGTCGTGGATGGCCAATATTATCAAAGCATACAACAGTAATCCTTATCAGTACCTTGTGGATATGGCCAAATTGGCTCAGAAAGACGGCGTGATTAAGGGAATTCTTCTGCATCAGGGAGAATCCAACACCAATGATGTGCAATGGCCTTCGAAGGTCAAAGGTGTTTATGATAACCTGATCAAGGACTTAAACCTCAAGGCCGAACAAGTCCCGTTGCTGGCCGGCGAAGTTGTGCATGCGGATCAGGGAGGGGCGTGTGCAAGTATGAATTCGATTCTGGCCAAGCTGCCTGAAACGATTCCGAATGCACATGTCATTTCTTCAAAAGGGTGCCCCTGTCATCCGGATCACTTGCATTTTACGCCGGCCGGATATCGCCTGCTGGGCAAGCGATACGCCTGGAAAATGCTGTCCTTGCTTGGTTATCCAGCCTCTGAAACCCAGGAGTCTGATGAGCCGCTTGTCGTCTCAACGGAAACTGCCTCCAGAACCGTCGAAGATGGTGGAACCGGTCCCTGGCCTGCGGTGATGGTGACCGACAGCACGCTGGAAACACATACGATTTTCCGCCCCAAAGACCTCAGCGCCTTCGGCGAAACAAACAAGCTGCCGATTATTGCCTGGGGCAACGGAGCTTGTGCCAATTCGCCGTGGGAACATGTGAACTTTTTGTCTGAGGTGGCCTCGCACGGCTTCCTGGTGATAGCAATCGGGCCAATGCCGCAGGAAGGACAGCGGGGCGGCGGACGGTCAACCTCATCACAGTTGATCGATGCCATTGACTGGGCGATTGCTCAAAACAGCAAAAAGACAAGCCCTTATTATGGCAAGATCGATACCACCAAAATCTCAGTCAGCGGGATGTCCTGCGGCGGGCTGCAGACCCTGGAAGTGGCTCCCGACCCGCGCATCACGACTGCGGTTATCTGCAACAGCGGCATTTTGGGCACGCCGGGAAGCGGCATGCCGGGTATGCCCAGTCTGAACAAAGAGCATCTTGAAAAACTGCATTCACCGACATTATACATTCTGGGCGGAGAGTCAGATATTGCTTATAATAATGGGATGGATGATTTTCGCCGGATTAATCATGTGCCGGTTTTTGCGGCCAATCTGAATGTGGGGCACGGCGGAACCTATCGCCAACCCCATGGCGGTGAATTTGCTGTAGTTGCCACGGCCTGGTATCAATGGCAGCTGAAGGGGGATCAGGAGGCCGCAAAAATGTTCACTGGCGATCCTTGTGGATTGGCAAAGAGGGCCGGCTGGAAAGTCGAGAAAAAGAATATACCCTGATCGTTGCCCAAACAGGCTTACAGACCAGAAA
The DNA here is from genome assembly GCF_050689095.1 of Anaeroglomus insulsum. Classification (NCBI taxonomy): domain Bacteria; kingdom Pseudomonadati; phylum Planctomycetota; class Phycisphaerae; order Sedimentisphaerales; family Anaerohalosphaeraceae; genus Anaeroglomus; species Anaeroglomus insulsum. Next base: position 126,143 of record NZ_JBOGCL010000010.1, on the reverse strand, counting down.
TCAACAAATTCAGCTAAAACAAAAACAGGCCCTGTCTTATCGACAGGGCCTGTTTCAAACGTTTGTTTTGTAATTAATCAGGGCAGGGGTTTGACCAGGATGTTCTTGAAGTACACGGTGCTTCCGGGATCATGTCCCTGAAGGGCGAATGTGCCGCTGGACAGCTTTCGGCCGGGCATCCCGGGATAGCCGGTCTGGCTGATGCCTTCCGGTTCTGTGTAGTCGACGGTAACCACACCGTTTACCTTGACGGTGATGTGCTTGTCCTTGACAATGATATGCTGGGTGAACCATACATTGTCTTTGGCGGGAGCTTCTTTGACATCTACCACGGCATACAGCCCGCCGGTACGACGCCAGTCTCCGTGGCTGTTGTTGACCTGGACTTCATAGCCCTTATCAGGCCACCCGGAGTCTTGATACTGGGTATGGAAATACATGCCGGAGTTGGAATTGGGCAGGGTCATCACGTCGGCTTTCCACTCGAAATTCCTAAAATTTGCATTCATAACCGGACCGGTATAAAACAGGTGACTGCGTTCGCCGTTGACGACGATTTTGCCATCCTGAACTTTGAAGGTGTTTTTATTTTCGTTGGCAGTCCAGCCATTGAGCGTCTTTCCGTCAAAAAGACTGATCCATCCATCGGATTGAGCGGTTTTTGCGGATTGACAACCGCCCAGCAGAATGCAGGCACAGAGGAGGGGGGCAACAATAAGTCGTGTCACATTTGTCTCCTTACATAAAAGTGATTAATTTGGTTTTTAGCGGTACTACCTGTTTATAACCCGCTTAAGTACAATATTCCATTGTGTCCATGGTTCTTGTAGGATGTTGTGATTCCCCAATTGGCTACAGAATATTTTTAGATATTGATCATATCTGAAATTTCCTGTTCAGTGACAATGCCAAAAAGCCGTATTTTACACGCAGGCGACGAGTCTGTAAAAAAACGTATAACTCCTTGTGAATACTCTGGATACAGTAATCCGTTGTGGCGAATTGATATCCGGATTAATACGGATTTTTAAAAATAAGGTAAACGCGATAGGCAAATGTGGAGTATATGTACATAATATCAAAAAAAGAGAAGGGCTGCCCGAGGGCAGGCCCTTCCGGAGGGGAGAAAACTCTTTATTAGTCTATACGTCCTGGGGGGGCGTATGTGCTATTCTTTTTAAGTTGATGTGGCTGGATTTTAAGGGGATTTTTTCAGTTGGCAATAAAAATCTCCTCAAAACATAGGATATTTTCAAAAAAATTGATTGGATGAAGGTTTCGGGGGTGGGAAACAAAAAAAACCCGACTATAAAAGCCGGGTTTTTTGTTGGTTTATAACAGATTATTGTTAAATCTTACCGATAATCAGCGCACAGTTATGACCGCCAAATCCCAGGGAATTACTTAAGGCATACCGCACATTGGTCTTTCTCGCTGAGCCAGGAACGTAATCCATCTTTGGGTCGCATTCGACATCCACGGATTCAAGATTGGCTGTGGGGTGGATGATTCCAGTTTCGATGGTCTTGGCCGTGACAAGCAGTTCAATGGCACCGCTGGCTCCGAGGGTATGCCCCAGGCAGCTCTTGGTGGAACTGACAGCCAGTTTGTAGGCATGAGAACCAAAAACCGACTTGATCGCAATGCTTTCAGCGGCATCATTGAGCTGAGTGCTTGTGCCGTGAGCATTAATATAATCAATCTGGTCGGGATTCAATTTTGCCTGTTTGAGTGCCAGCCGCATAGCTTCAGCGCCGCCGGAACCGTCGGCCAGCGGGGCGGTGATATGATGTCCGTCCCCGGTACCGCCATAACCCAGCATTTCAGCGTAAATTCGGGCGCCGCGTTTTTTGGCATGTTCATATTCTTCCAGCACCAGGATGGCAGCCCCTTCAGACAGGACAAAGCCATCGCGATCCTTGTCAAACGGGCGACTGGCCTTCTGGGGGGCGTCATTTCGTGTGCTCAACGATTTCAGAGCACAGAATGAAGCCAGTCCAATTGGCGTCAAAGCCGCTTCCGAACCGCCGGTAATGGCAATATCGCTGCGGTCGTTCAAAATATTGTAAAACGCTTCACCAATGGCATGGCTGGCCGAAGCACAGGCTGTAACCACGCAGAAATTAGGTCCGCGTAATCCCCATTGAATGGAAATACAGCCGCTTGCGGCATTCCCCATCAGTTTGGGCACACAAAATGGCGATACCCGGCGGGGGCCTTTGTCCAGAAGACGAATGTGCTGGTCTTCGATTTCCTTGATGCCGCCAATGCCTGTTCCGACAATGACTGCAACCCGGGTTTTATCCTCTTTTTCGAAGTCCAAACCACTGTCCTTGACCGCTACGATAGATGACGCAAAAGCCATCTGCGTAAACCGATCCATGCGGTTGGCTTCATGAATATCGATATATTTGCCCGGATCGAACTGTTTGATTTCGCCGCCGAACTTAACCGGATACAGAGACGTATCGAAATGTTCGATAGTCGATACCCCACTTTGGGCCTGACATACGGCGTCAAATAAGGATTCAGCGGTTTCTCCCAGTGCAGTGATGCAGCCCAGGCCCGTAATGACAACTCGACGATTTGACATTCCTGACCCTGTAGTTATTCGCTGCCTTTTTTCTTCATCACATCGACAATATAATCGATCGCGGCGCCGACCGTCTGAATCTTTTCGGCTTCTTCATCCGGGATGCTCATATCAAAAGCATCCTCAAACTCCATAACCAACTCAACGGTATCCAGGGAATCGGCATTGAGGTCGTTAATGAACGATGTTTCGCGGCTGATTTCGGCTTTATCCACGCCCATCTGCTCGCTGACGATTTCAATCACTTTGGCCTCGACAGTCTTGATATCAACATTTTCGCTCACGTGCTGTTCTCCTTTATCGAAAGTAAACTTTTTCAATCCATTTTGTTTTTGACTGCGAACAGTCGGCGGTAATATACCGGCCTGATAACCTGTTTTCAACGTTTTTTTTAAAAATCTTCTGTCAATTGGATACTTACTACATCGCCATTCCGCCGTCCACACACAGGACCTGACCGGTAATGTAACCAGCCTCATCGCTGGCCAGGAAGGCGACCGCCCGCGCGACATCTTCGGGGGTGCCGAATTTACGCATCGGAATGACGTTCATCGCTGCTTCTTTGACCTGTTCGTGCAAAACAGCCGTCATATCCGTCATAATAAAGCCTGGGGCGATACAGTTGGAAGTGACGTTTTTCTTGCCGACTTCACGAGCAATCGATTTACTCATGCCAATCAGACCGGCCTTGCTGGCAGCATAGTTGGTGGAGCCGGCCTGCCCCATTACTCCGGCAACCGAGGCAATATGAATCAGACGCCCAAATTTATTACGGACCATGGAACGGGCCGCAACGCGGGTTGCAACAAAGGCTGCTCGCAGATTGACATTCATCACCCGATCAAAATCCTCATCATCCATCTGAATCATCAGTTTATCACGGGTAATTCCGGCATTATTGACCAGGATGCCAATACCGCCGTTTTGCTCTGCAAGTTCTTCTAATACCTGAGTCAGTTTGTCGGTTTGCGTGATATCCACACAACGGGTTATGACCTCGAACCCGGCGGTTTTACATACGGATTCCAATTCAGCAAGCTGCTGGGCATTCAAATCCAGCCCCGCAACCTTGCGTCCCTGCTTAAGAAGCTCCAGAACAATCGCCCGGCCAATACCGCGGGCCGCTCCGGTGACTACTGCCAAACGTTTCTCTGTCATACAATTCTCCAACTCAAAATAAAGATATTGTTGGTCGTTAATTGGGTTTACGTATTATAGCGATTCAAGACTTTCAAGAGAGCTGATATTCACAATATCTGCTCTGCGATGAATACGCTTCATTAAGCCAGTTAATACACGATTAGGGCCAATTTCCACAAATTTGGTAACCCCGTCGGCAATCAGTTTTTCCATGCATTTCTGCCAGAGGATGGGTTCAACAAGCTGCCGGACAAGACCCTGACGAATCTGCTGGGCAGAGCCATAGTACTCCGCCGAAATGTTGGCAATAACCTGGATAGAGGATGGATCCTTCAGGGGACAACTGGCCAGTGCCTGTTCCAGTGCCTCTGCCGCAGGTCTCATCATAGTCGTATGAAATGCCCCCGCTACCGCCAGCGGAACAGCTTTCATGGCACCATATTTTTCCGCAAGTCCCGTAGCTCTGTGGCAGGCTTCGATGGCACCGCTGATGACGATTTGTCCCGGGCAGTTGAAATTCGCCGGAGTCAGCAGCTGGCCTTCGGAGGCCTCCTCGCACAGTTGGCGGACCGTCGGTTCATCCAGTCCGATCAGACTGACCATGCCGCCGCGAGAGCTATTGGCTGCTGCCTGCATGGCCTGGCCGCGTTTGAGAACCAGCTTTAAGGCATCTTCAAAGCTCATCAAGCCTGCCGCATACAGCGCCGTATATTCGCCCATCGAAAGACCGGCTGTAACCTGCGGGGTCAAAGCCGGGGCTTTTTCACGTACCAGCTCCAGCAGGGCGGCAGATACGGTGAAAATAGCAGGCTGCGAAATTTCAGTACTATTTAACTTTTCTTCGGGTCCTTGAAAACACAGGCTTTTCAGATCAAATCCGACGATGCCGCAGGCCTTATCAAACAGGGCAGCGGCGGCAGGGAATGCGGCCGCGATATCAGCGCCCATCCCCACAAGCTGGGCTCCTTGTCCCGGAAATATAAAAGCAATTTTACTCATCTGAATCCTTGACAATGCGTTTGGCCAATTATAGCTGAATAACGTTGGCACCCCAGGTTAATCCGCCGCCAAACGCAACCAGCAGCACAATATCGTTTTTCTTCAAACGCCCGGTCTGCCTTGCTTCATTTAACGCAATCGGAATTGACGCGGCGGATGTATTGCCGAATTTATCAATGTTGATGAAAATCTGGTCATCACTGAAATTCAGACGTTTACCGACGGATTCAATAATCCGGGCGTTCATCTGATGGGGGATGAATAAAGCGATGTCTTTGATATCCAGATCGCATTTTTCCAGACATTCATTTACCAGTTCTACGATCCGGCGAACCGCTGTATGATAGACTTCCTTGCCGTTAATGGTCATATAGACCATCTTGGGGTCAGGCAGGGGTTTGCCCACAGGATAGCGCGAGCCGTAGGCTTTGCAATGCAGCGATGTCCATCCGCTGCCGTCGGAGAATGCGGTGCTGTACATCACACCCATGGATGTGCCCTGATGATCCGCTTTCAGAATCACGGCCCCGGCGCCATCGCCAAACAGGATACAGCTTCCCCGGTCTGTATAGTCGGTAATACGGCTGAGTGTTTCGGCACCGATGACCATAGCGGTGCGGTAACGACCCGCGCCAATGAATTGCTGGGCAATCGAGAGTCCATACACAAATCCGCTGCAGGCTGCAGACAGATCAAAAGCCCAGGCGTTGACAGCGCCAATCGCGTTCTGCACAAAGCAGGCCGTTGACGGGAATACCATTTCCGGCGTAATGGTCGCTACGATGATCAGGTCCAGCTCTTCCGGCTTCATGCCGGCATCAGCCAACGCCCGGCGTGCCGCTTCAGAGGCTAACACAGCCGTCGTTTGTTCCTCGGAGGCGATCCGACGCTGTTTGATGCCTGTGCGGGTGGTGATCCATTCGTCATTGGTTTCCACCATCTTGGCAAAGTCGTCGTTAGTCAGCACTTTATCCGGCACACAAGAACCTGTTCCGGCAATGACAGCACAGGTGGGCTTTGTGGCTTGTATTGTTGGATTATTCACCATTTGATTTTATCGCTGATTTAGCCAGAGCCTGCACAATATGCTCGTTAATCTTTTTCTCTGAAAATCGTTTACAGGACAGGATGGCGTTTTTGATTGTACGGGCCTTGCTGGAGCCATGGCAGATAATGGAAGTACCGTTGACCCCCAGCAGCAAAGCTCCACCGTATTCATGATAATCGTATTTTTTATATATCTTTTTGACCACCGTTTTAAACCACAGGGCCAGCAGCTTGTTGCGCTGCATCAGTTCCTCGCGAATGACCTGAAAGAGCATACCGACAGCACCCTCGGTCAGCTTCAGAACCACATTGCCCACAAATCCTTCGCAAATGACCACATCACATTTGCCTTCAAACAAATCGCGGCCTTCGATATTCCCGACGAAGTTGACTGTCGGGTCGGATTTCAGCAGCGCCCGGGTCTTTTTGATTAAGTCCGTGCCCTTGGCCTCCTCTTCGCCAATATTCATAATACCGACACGGGGATTTTGAATACCCAGCATTAAATTGGAATAGGAACCAGCCATTACCGCATACTGGTATAAATGAATAGGCTTACAGGCAATGTTGGCTCCGACATCACAAATCGTAATCGGGCCGTTGTACGTGGGCAGCACAACGGCAATACCGGGACGAACAACCCCTTCCAGGGTTCGCATTCGCAGCTGGCAGGCAGCCACGCAGGCACCGGTATTGCCTGCCGACAGGACTGCATCGACCTGTTTATGCGAGGCGATACGTGCCATGATGGCGATTGAGCTTTTGGGTTTTTTACGCAGCGCATCGACAGGAGACTCATCCATGCCGATGACTTCCGGGGCGTGAAAAATACGGAACGTATCTTCTGGCGCTTTCAAGGTCTTCAGGTGGGAACGTATGGCTTCCTCGTCTCCCACTAAAACCAGTTCGTCATCGGAGCCGAGCAGATCCTTTGCTTCCAGCGCGCCGGCAATAATCTCGCCGGGGGCGTAATCCCCGCCCATCGCGTCGATGGCAATCCGCATAACTTACTCTTCAGCCTCCTGACCGAGTTTCAGTGTAATATCCGAGTTGACATACCCGCATTTTCCGCACGCGGCATGTGGCAGTTTGGCTGCACCGCATTTCTTGCACAGTGAGTAATTCACCGGCTTGAGGGCCTTATGCGCCCGACGGGAGCGGATCGTCGAATGACTTTTCTTTTTTGTTGGTAGCATTTTAACTCCTGAAACAACGTTTTAATACACACCGTTTTTCCTGTCCGAACTCGGTTGTGCGACCCTTCATGGGTCGTCAAACCGTATAAAAATCTATACCAGACTACAGGAACCGAGTAAAGTAAATTAATAAAGGGCTTTTAATTATCCGAAATTCCGCGAAAAGTCAAGAGACAATTTGTCATGAAAAATAAGGTAATGAGCCGTTTTTGGTGTTGAAATTTACATAAATTTAGGATATTATTCCTGGTTTGTATTGTTAATAAGCTGGCTGTTCGACTCTGGTGTGTGCATTTTATTGGAAAACAAAGGAGATGAACAGAACCGGAAGGTGGATTCTCGGAAGGCCTCCAAGACTGTATAAAATGGATTGTTAATGGCTAAAATTGAGATCCTATGGTTCGCGAAATGAATCGAATCCCATTGTATGAGGCAATACGGCGAAAAAAAGAGGCCGGTGGTCTTAATCAAACGCCGCAGGCTCAGCCTGTGCCTCAACAGCAGCCCAGGACCGAACCGCGAATCCAGTTAAAGCCGTCTCCGACCCAGGCCAAACAGGTTCCAGCTCAGCCAAAGCCTTTAACTAAACCTGTTGCCAGACCAGTAGTTACGTTAAAAGGAAGGGTTTTGAAACAACCCAAACAGGCTTCTCGGACTATGGAACTGGTCAGAGAAGTGCTTAACGATAAAGTATTGCTTAAATGGGTCGCAATAGCTGTCGGGATAGTGCTGGTTGTGGTGCTGTTGATAACGATGGCGGGTAAGATCAGCCGAAACAAACAAGATCAGGTGGTTGTTTCCGGCCAAACGCCCAAAGAACAAGAAGAGGTGTCAAATGAAGACCTGACAGATCTGGATACCCAGATGCTGTCAAACCCCATTGTCCCGGTTGTTCCAAAACCAGAGGTAAAACAGCAGGAGACTGCGGTGGTGCCTGTGCCGGCCAGGACGCAGGCGCCTGTCAAGCCGGAAATGCCCGCGGCGATTCAGAATGAGTTCCAAAAACCGCCGGCGGAAATAAAGACTGAGCCGGTAAAGGTGACCTCGACAGGTGACAATGCGATTGTCATTGTAGCCTATACAAAACAGAATGATTTGATTCCTGTTCAGGCTTATTTTAAACAAAATGGGATTGAAACTGAGGTGATTCAGCGTGGCAGCTATTTTCTGCTGGTCACCAAAAACCGTTTTGAAAACCCCGAAAAAACGGGCACTGACGGGTATCAGATGAAGCAGACAATAAAACGTATCGGGGCTAAATATAAGGCCCCCGAAGGGTATGAGCGGTTTGGCTCTACCCCGTTCCAAGATGCATATGGTATGAAAATGAAATAAGTATCAGGAGAATTCAGAATGTCAATTGATCGTTCTTTGAAAGTCAAAGGTGCGTTGTCCAGACATCGCAATGTTCTCAGCCGCGGTGAGCGAATTGAGGTGCTCAAGCAGGAAGATCGCTGGGATGAGGATAAATCGGTTATGGGGCTGCCCAAGGTTGCCCACCGCAAAGCCGGTACCGGTAAGAAGGCTGCCAAAGAAGAAGCTGCCGCTGCTGCTCCGGGGGCCGCTGCTGCTCCGGCTGCCGGTGCTGCCGCAAAGAAATAATGTCCGGAGTCCGATGAACAATAGATAATCAGACCATCCGGAACACAGCCTTGCTATGATTCCGGATGGTTTTTTATGCGCCCGCGTTACGCCGAATATACTGACCCTGAATGAAATTGTCCGCCCGAAGCGCGGCGATGTGCCTTTTCGGTGTATTCTGTGGCTATCTTCGCGGCAAAATGAAACTTGTTAAGTAGAGTAAAGGAATTTGCCATGCGTCCATTTCTTGCCGATCGTACTCAGCTGATAGATGCTAGCGGAATCCGCAAGGTTTTCGCTCTGGCTGCCCAGTTAAAAGACCCCGTGAATTTCTCTATCGGTCAGCCGGATTTTGATGTGCCCGAGCCGATTAAAAAAGCTGCCATCCGCGCAATTGAGGCGGGTTTTAACCGGTATTCGCAGACCGCCGGCGAACAGAAACTCATTGATGTTATCAAAGCCAAAGTGGCTGCCGACTACGGCTGGCAGAATCCCCAGTGTTTTGTCACCTGCGGCGTTAGCGGCGGCCTTCAGCTGGCTTTTATGGCCACTATTAATCCCGGCGATGAAGTGATTGTCCCTGATCCGTATTTTGTGATGTATAAACACCTGGTCAATATGCTGGGCGGCAAATGCGTATTTATCGATACCTATCCGGATTTCCGGCTGCCGGTCGAGCAGATTGAAAAAGCAATTACACCCAAAACCAAACTGCTGATACTGAACTCGCCGGCAAATCCCTCAGGCGTGGTCTATACCAGACAGGAAGTCCAGGCTGTGGCAGAAGTAGCACGCAAGCACGGTATTCTGGTGCTCAGCGATGAGATTTATGAGGATTTCTGCTATGACGGACCCTGTCACAGTATTGCCAGGTATTATGAAGGCACGCTGGTTTTGAAAGGCTACAGTAAAACGTATGCAATGACCGGCTGGCGTATGGGGTATGCCGCTGCCACTGAAGTCCTCAAACCGCTGATGGACAAGATGATCCAGATTCAGCAATACACCTTTGTCTGTGCACCCACGCCGTTCCAGATTGCCTCCATTGAGGCGATGAGCGTGGATATGACCGACTATGTCAATGCCTATCGCAGAAAACGGGATCGCATGCTCGAGGGCTTAAGCAGAGGATACGAGGTTGTCAGGTCTGGCGGGGCATTCTATCTGTTTGTCAAGGTGCCGCCAAAATATCCCAATGCGACTGTCTTTGTCCAGAAAGCGATTGAAAACAATGTCTTGGTTATCCCCGGCAATGTGTTCAGCGAGCGGGATACGCATTTCCGTATCAGCTATGCCACGACAGATGCCAAGATTGAGCAGGGGATTGATATCCTCAATCGGCTAAGCCTGGGATAGACTATCCCGGATTGATGTTATCCGAAGGCGAAAGAGTAAGGCGTATTCTTTCGCCTTTTTTGTTGGCTTAAGGGCTTGCAGTGCGAGCTTGATTCCGTTTGTTGACAGAACAAAGAAGCGGTCAGGGTGTCTGACCGCTTCTTAACGATGAAAGGGAAGGAAATTGGTTAGTTTGAACACGTATCTATGCGGGGGCTCCATTGTCCATGATTGTACCCAGTCCTTCCAGAACACGGTCGATATCCAGCAGAATCTTGATGGAGCTGCCGGCCTTGCCGATACCGAGAATAAAATCGGTATTGACATCCGTGCCGAATTGCGGGGCATCGTCAATGTTTTCCTGACCGATATCCAGGACTTCCTGAACCCGATCCACAATCAGACCCGCATTGAAGGATCGCCCTTCATGGCTGATATCCACCACAATAATACAGGTCTGGTCGGTAATGTCTTTGGTTTCCATATCAAACCGGCAGCGCAGATCAATGACCGGAATGACCTGTCCACGCAGATTGATCACGCCTTTGACAAAGACCGGCATCCGCGGTACGGCGGTAATTGACATATAGCCGATAATCTCGCGCACCTTGAGAATCTCGATGCCGTATTCTTCTTTGCCCAGAGCAAAAGTCAGGTATTTGCCTTCTTTGGCTCTTGGTTTTGTTGCGATTGAAGTTGCCATAAAATCTCCTGTAAATTATACTTACCCGGAAGGGAAGTCCTTCCGGGCAAGCACATGTGAAGATTATCCGTTAAAATCCTTGAATTCGTGATCGCCAAGCGGCAACTGACTGGCCGCGGCGGTCCTGGTGCTTTTAAATCCGGTTTCTTTTTTGGTTCCGCTGGAGGATGCAATGTCATGATAAGCCTGATCCAGCTGGGTTAAGTGCTTGATGGGCTTAGTCTTATGAGGGGTCGTGGAGGTGTCCCGCCGGGCGTTGATGCCGTTGACCAGCATGACCAATTGATCCACCACCTGATTCATCGACTCGGCCTGAGCAGACAGTTCTTCGGAGGCACTGGCCGACTCTTCGGCATTGGCTGCATTCTGCTGAGTGACTTTGTCCATCTGCGACACGGCGGTATTAATCTGATCCACCCCCTGGGCCTGTTCCTTGCTGGCGGCGGCGATTTCACCGACCAAGTCGGTCGTTTTTGCAATCCCGGCGACGATTTCATCGAGGGCTGCCTTGACCTCGCCGCAAATCTGGACGCCATTGCGGCTGTTATTGACGGCCTGTTCAATCAGATTGGAGGTGTTTTTGGCGGCTTCTGCCGACCGCATGGCCAGATTCCGGACCTCTTCGGCTACGACGGCAAATCCCTTGCCGGCCTCGCCGGCCCGTGCGGCTTCGACGGCGGCATTGAGGGCCAGCAGGTTGGTCTGAAAGGCGATTTCATCAATGACCTTGATGATCTTGGCGGTTTCGTCGGAGGACTTCTGGATATCCTTAATGGCCTCATCCATCCGGGTCATGGCCTCTGAGCCGTTGGTAGCTGCTTTCTTGGCCTCCGATGCCAGGGTATTGGCCTGGACGGCATTGTCGGCGTTCTGTTTGGTCATGCTGGACATTTCTTCCAGGCTGGAGGAGGTCTCTTCCAGACCGGCGGCCTGCTCAGTGGCCCCCTGGGCCAGCGACTGCGAGGCCGCTGATACCTGTCCGGCCGCAGCGGCTACCTGTTCCGCTCCTGCGGTCAGGCCTTCAATAATCTGATTGATCGGCTTAACAATACTGCGTGTGATGACCAGGGCCAACACTACACCAAGAATGATGCCCCCCGCTACCAGCGATAATAAAAGCCCGGTCGTCCTTGCAGAAACTGTATTCAGATGATTTTGTATCGACTGGCTGAGTTCATTAATGTTTTTGACTATGCTGGAGGCATATCGGGCCATATTGGCATCTTCGGTTCGTTTGGCCTGAATCCCGGCATAAAATTGCTGGCCGGCTTTTTGATAGGACTCCAGATACCCTTTAATCTCCTCGGCAGCTTTTCGCAGCTCAGCTACTGAACCCGCCGTCTCTGTCCATTCAAGCAGGCCTTTATTGGTCACCTGAAGCTGTGCTTGGTATTTTTCCCAGTCGCTGTCGCTCAGTGTCCGAATCAAAACGTTTGCTACAACTCTTTGCAGCAGAAAGTTTTGGATGACTTTTTCATTCAGCTCCTTTTCATATGTTGCCCAGGCCGCAAGCTCATTGGTGTTATTATTTTTGATGGCGGCTTCTTTGGCGGGCGCAATGATGCTCGTGATGGCATCACCGATTTTGGTACCAATCTGAGTACCCAGTTTGGCCCATTCTGTCGAGGCTGCCTCGCGTGACCGAGCGGCCGCAATAATTCCATCAAAGGCGGTTTTGTAGGGCTGCATGTCTTTGATTACAGCTTGGACAAGGCTTCTTTCATTGGATTGCAAACCGTCTGCCTTCTCCAGCTCCTGGAGATGGGCAGTTAATTCACTGTGTGCGTCATACCATTTGTCGGCGTTGTTTTTCGTTTGGCCAGCTGCCACCTCAAAGCCGGAAATACCAAAATCACGCCGGATAAGGGCACATTGGTTTAAACCTTCCAGGCAGGCGTTGCCTTTTTCGTTCAAGTTGGTCAGCTCAGTGACGGTTTTCAGTCCCTGCCAGGCAAAGAGCCCCATGATCAGGGAAATCGCCAGCAGGGTAGAAAAGCCCAGCGTGATTTTCATGGACAGTTTCAGATTCTTGAACATCAGTTGTCTCCTTTCACAATAAGATTTACAGAATGGTTTGCGAAATTGTCTTTACATTTGTGTTTCCAGCCTAAAACGATTGTTTGCATATAGATTATTCTAATACGTGATTTAGCAGTAACACTCTGCTGTCATATCGACGGCAGGCCGACCCCCATAAAGGAAGGATACCTGATTTCTATGGGAAGGAAAACCTTCACATTCACTCAGGAAAAATTCATCTTTAGCCAGATGACAAAAAGACCGAAAAATATAAGACCCGATAATACTTTCGCTGCATTGAAGTTTCGAAAGGAATCGACACAAATACAAGATGTGATATGTCTTGATATGGGAGCTTTTGTGGTTGAAAATCCAGCAGAATAAGTTATGATTAGGCGAAGTGAATAAGAAGTGGCTGCGTAGTATGTGCATAAGGCTGTATCATTCTTTCCATGTGGGGTCGCAAGCGAACTGAGATGGTGCTGTATTGAACGGTGTTGTTTAAGGTGTCTATAAGGCTTCCGGATAACCAGAGAGTGATGTGCGATTAAAATGTTAAAAAGTGGTAATAGCAAGGTGCTGGACTGCAAACGAAACAGGGATGGTTCGAAATGTGGCTTATACCATCTTCTTTTTGAGAATGCGCCAATTTCATTGTGGTCTATGGATTTTTCCCGGCTAAAACAATATTTGAATGAATTGGAGCACAATGGGATTCAGGATATCCGTGCCAGTCTGGAAGGTAATTCTTCTCTGCTCAGGGAGTGTCTGTCAAAAATAGTTGTAAACGATGTCAATCTGCAGACGCTTATTTTGTTTGAAGCTGCGTCCAAGGACCAGATTGTCCGTTATTTTACGGATATTGTTGGACGCCAGGAGTCCATGTTGTCGAATTGCGATTCGATTGCGGCCATTGCTGAAAATAAAACAAACTATCAGGCTTATTCAGTCAACTGGACGTTGCATGGTAAAAAGCTCGATATTTTATACAACTGGTGGGTGCTGCCCGGAGCGGAACTGGAATACAATAAAGTGCTGCTGGCGGTAATCGATATTACCTCGATTCGAGAGCAGGAACTTGCGACGCGATTAAAGGATCACGCCGTGCAGTCCGCCATACATGGAATAGTATTTACCGATGTCAATGATCGAATTGCCTATGCCAATCCTGCCTTTCTCAAATTGTGGGGCTATGCCGAAGATGATAACCCGGTGGGGCAATCCATCCTCTCATATTGGATGGAACCGGAAAAAGCAGACCAGGCGTTGCGGCTGGTTCGGCAAACAGGGCGTGGTTTAGGCGAGTTTACTGCCAGACGCAAAGACGGCTCCAGTTTTGATGTTCAGTATTCCGCCTGTGCGATTGCAGACAAACAGGGACGTACCATCTCCATCCAAATGTCCTTTATGGATATCTCGGACCGCAAAAAAGCCGAGCGCCAGTTGATTCAGAATGAAAAACAATATCGTACCCTCGTGGAAAGCATGCTGGATGCGGTCCTGATTCTGGTGGATGATAAAATTGTGTATGCCAATCCCGCTGCATCAAAACTGCTGGATGCCGGGGATGGAAAGGGGCTTTTGGATTCTGTATATACGCAATTTCTGGAATCGGAATTTGTGGACTCCTCCAGAGAACGCTATCGGGCTGTCTGTCAATCCGGAAAGATGCAGCCGTTCAAGGAAGTCCGGGCAGTCCGATCGGATGGTACTCGGATCGACATCGAATCAGCCATGCTGCCGTTTGTCTATAATGATACCCCGGCTGTACTGGCTATTATCCGGGACATTAGCCGCGATAAAGCTATCCAAAAACAGCTCCTCCAGCAGCAGGAGCAGCTGCGCCGTCTGGTTACCCAGTTGATTCGAGCTGAGGAATTGCAGCGGCGACGCATCGCCTCGGAATTGCATGATCACATCGGACAGGATCTTATCCTGGCCAAGTTGAAAATCGACCAGATGTCGGCGAACGGTTCTCTCTCTTCCATGTCTCTGCAATCCGTCAGCGATCAGCTTGAATCCATTGTCGAACAGGTGCAAAGCCTGACATTTGATATGGCAAGCCCCTCGCTTCTGTCCAACGGCCTCAGGGACGCTCTGGAGGACTGGCTGGACAATGAAGTGCGTTTCAAGCATGCGATAGCTGTGGATTTTCATTATGACGACCAGGCTGACACCCTGAGCGAGGAACTCCAGACATTTCTCTACCGGGCCGTTAAGGAATTGGTGGTTAATGTAATCAAGCACGCCCAGGCATGCCGGGTTGAAATTACTGTTGTCCTGGGCAACGGTTTCATTTCCGTATCGGCCAAAGATGATGGCATAGGAATGGAAGCATCCGACAAAAACCGCTCAAAATCGAAAGGCGGAGGCTATGGATTGCTCAGTTTGCGGCAGCGGATTTCCGATATGGGAGGAACGATGGAGGTTGTCAGTGTTCCCGGACAGGGAACCCGTGTTTCATTCAACATTCCGATAGAATTCAACGCAGGACAGAAACAATGACGATTAAAGCACTAATTGTTGATGATCATGAAATTGTACGTTTTGGGATTCGTTCACTTTTTCAGACCTTTGGTGAATTGCAGGTTCAGGTCGTCGGCGAAGCGGATAATGGAAGAGCCGCTGTCGAAATGACGCGACAGGAAAATCCAGATGTGGTGATTATGGATATTTCGCTGCCGGATATGAATGGCATTGAAGCGACACGGCAGATTCGCAGATCCTGCCCCAAGACAAAAGTGGTGGTCCTGTCAATGCATAACGGCAGACGATATATCAGAGAAATGGTTCAAATGGGGATTTCAGGGTATGTGCTCAAATCCAGTATCTTTGATGATTTGCAGAACGCCATGCTCTCGGCGATGAACGACCAGGTTTATCTGAGTCCCAAAATTGCCCAGTTGATTACCGAAGATTATCTTGCTCTGCTGAACAATCCACAGAAACAAGCATCTCCTTTGTCCGGCAAACAAAGGGAAATTCTCCAGCTGATTGCCGAAGGGAAGTCTTCCAAGGAAATTGCAGCTATTATGCAGATTGGCGTCAAGGCTGTGGAATCCGCCAGGCATCGCATCATGGATAAGCTGCATATCGACAATGTGGCAGACTTGACTAAATATGCCATCCAGGAAGGCCTGACTTCGCTGGATTTTTGACAGCGGGTGTTTCAAATGCCTACAAAAAAGGCCCGGCATATCAGCCGAGCCTTTTTGTATCAGGAATATGCAAAGGAGCAATTATTTCAAGCCCGCGGCCTTGCGTAAGGCAGGGACCATATCCAGCTTCTCCCAGGTAAATGTTGCCTGATTGCGGCCGAAATGCCCGTTGCGGGCGGTTTCTTTAAAGATGGGCCGTTTCAGATTCAGGTGCTGAATCATCTTTTTGGGCGTCAGGGGGAACAGCTTCTTGACGATATCTTCAATCTTGTATTCATCAATCTTGGCCGTACCTTCGGTATCAACCATCACACTGACCGGCTCGGCCACACCGATGGCGTAGCTGAGCTGGACTTCGCAGGCATCTGCCAAGCCGGCGGCAACGATGTTCTTGGCAATATAACGGGCCATATAGCTGGCCGTACGGTCTACCTTGCTGGGGTCCTTGCCGCTGAAGGCACCGCCCCCATGACTGCCGCGACCGCCGTAGGTATCCACGATAATCTTGCGCCCGGTCAGGCCGCAGTCGCCCTTGGGGCCGCCGATGACAAAACGACCGGTTGGGTTGACGTGAATGATCATCTTCTTGTCAACCAGCTTCTTGGGCAATACCGGCAGGATGACCTGCTCAATAATCTGCTTGCGAAGCTTGGTGTAGCTGATGTCTTCGGTATGCTGGGTCGAAATGACGACCGTGTGAATCCGTTCGGGTTTGCCATTTTCACCGTACTGGACTGTAACCTGGCTTTTGCCATCCGGCCGGAGCCATTTGATTTTGCCGCTTTGACGCAGTTTGGCCAGACGGTCGGTCAATTCGTGGGCCAGATAAATCGGCAGCGGCATGTAGGTGGGAGTCTCTTTGCAGGCATAACCAAACATCAGCCCCTGGTCGCCGGCGCCCTGTTCTTTATGAAGGCCCTGGCCTTCCGTAACACCCTGTGAGATATCCGGGCTTTGTTTGCCCAGCGTTACCAGAACTGCACAGTTGTCCGCATCAAAACCAACAGCAGGGTCATTGTATCCAATTTCCCGAATGGTCTGTCTTACAACATCCGGAATATTCACTTGAGCCTTCGTGGTGACTTCGCCGGAGATCATCGCCATGCCGGTTGTCACAAGGGTCTCGCAGGCCACCCGGCTGTTGGGATCCTGGGCCAGCATCGCATCCAATACCGCATCCGAAATCTGGTCGGCCACTTTATCGGGGTGTCCCATCGTTACCGATTCGCTGGTAAACAGGTGCCCGCGGCCGTTAAATCTCGTCCTTGCAGGTTTTGTCATATAAAAGTCCTTTCATCTGATTGGGTATTTATTCAAATAAACATAGCACTATACAACGTTCTGCCGGCCAGGTCAACGGAAAATAGCGGCAAGTCTGGGAACCGATCGAACTGGTAGGGACAGCAATCGTATCGCGAAATAACTTGCTTAAATGCAGGGATTCGTATAGAAGACATCCACGTGGTGCCTTGCGTTTAAAGGCCCGGAACAGATTACGATTATTCTGTGCAAAAAGGATAAACAGGATGGATAATATCACATTTTTCGTGTTGCGAGTTTTGGTATGCGTAACTTTCGTTTTGATAATGATTGGCTGCAGCAAGAAAGAGCCTGCACCGGCTCAGTCTTCTTCATCATCCACACAGGCTGTGCCTGCGGTTCCCGTAAAACCCGTCGAAAAGGCCCCAACCCCGGATGCTGCCCCTGTTACGATTCAAGGCAAAGCTCAGGTGGGTCAGCCGGCCGTCAAGCTGGACGGTTTAACCTGGATCAAAGGGGAACCGGTGGTTTTTCAGACAGGTAAGGTTTATGTTGTCGAATTTTGGGCAACCTGGTGCGGTCCCTGCAAAGCGACAATCCCGCATCTGACCGAAGTCCAGAAAAAATTCAAGGACCAGGGGCTTACGGTGGTCGGTATCTCCAATGAAGCAAAAAGTCTCGACAAGGTCAAAGCATTTGTTGCCGAGCAGGGCGACAATATGGATTACACCGTGGCTGTAGATACCACTGGAACTGTTGAAGCTGGCTATATGAAAGCTTACGAGCAGCGCGGTATTCCAACGGCATTTATTGTGGATGGTCAGGGAAAGGTCGTCTGGTATGGGCATCCGCTGGCCGAGATGGAGGAGGTCCTCACACAGGTCTTCGCAGGAACATTTGATATAGCGGCCTATGCCAACACCAGGGCCCAACGCCAGGCCCAGCAGCGCCAGGTTCAGACGTTGATGAAGGAATATATTACCAGCCTCACAGGCGGCAAGCCGGTTGAACAGACCCGTCCCGTAGCCGATAAGCTCATCGAGGCTGCTTCTGCCGACATTCTCAACCAGATCGCATGGTTTATGCTGACAGAACTTGACGAAGCCAGCCGGGATTATCCAACAGCCTTGAAACTGGCCGAAAAGGCCAATAGTCTAACCGAAGGCAAAGAAGCCGTTGTGTTGGATACGTATGCACTGGCGCTTTTTAAAAACGGTAAGGTTGCAGAAGCGATTGACGCCCAGACCCAAGCGGTCCAGCTGGCAGACAACAACAAGCAGCTGCAGGCCGAGCTCCAGACTCGCCTCAACGAGTTTAATGCCGCACGGAGTCCATCATTCTGATCACGTGCGGACAAAAAGCGGATGCAGATAAAAAGCCAATAAACAACACCCCTGATCGGATGTTTTGTTCACAACAAACAAGCCGAATCAGGGGCTGTCCATAAAAAACCCCGTTCTCTTGAATCACAAAAAAACGGGGCAACTGAGTTATGGTCTGCGATCAATCAGACGAATATTCCGGTTGACTCAGATATACTCATTGAGAATATTTTCCAGATATTCCTGGCGGCCGGACTGCAGCTTCGGCTCACCGTTTTCCAGAATATACTTCTCCAGTTTGACGAAGTCCATCTTACCGGATTCAATCTGTTTGCCAAATGGAGTATCCCACCCGGCATATCGTTTCTGGATCGCCTTGTCCAGAACCTTATCTTTGATCAACCTGGCCGCAATCTTCAAGCCGCGAGCAAAGGCATCCATGGCTCCAATATGAGCATAAAACAGGTCCACATTATCGATCGACTGACGACGTACGTGGGCATCAAAATTCAATCCGCCTGTTGTGAAGCCGCCTGCCTTGAGAATAATATACATCGCCAACGCGGTATCATAGATATCGGTCGGGAATTGGTCGGTATCCCAGCCCAGCAGCAGGTCGCCGCGGTTGGCGTCCACCGAACCCAGAATCCCATTGGCTGCCGAGAATGCCAGTTCGTGGTGGAAGGTATGACCTGCCAGGGTGGCATGATTCGCCTCAATATTCATCTTGAAATGCGGCAGGAGATCGTATTTCTGTAAAAAGGCCAGACAGTTGCCTGCATCAAAGTCGTATTGATGCTTGGTGGGTTCTTTGGGCTTGGGTTCAATATACAATTGACCTTTGAATCCAATTTTCTTCTTATACTCCACCGCCAGATGCAGCAGCATGGCCATATGGTCCAGCTCCCGCCCCATATCCGTATTCAGCAGCGTGTCATAGCCTTCACGTCCGCCCCAGAACACATACCCTTCACCGCCAAGTTCCTTGGTGATTTCCATGGCCTTTTTAATCTGGCTGGCCGCATAGGCAAATACGTGCGGATTGGGATTGGTGCCCGCTCCGGCCATAAAACGGGGATGCGAAAACGCATTCGTCGTGCCCCAAAGGCATTTGATACCGGTATCCTTCTGAAGCTTCTTAGCCAGTTTAACAATCTGGTCAAGCCGTTTGTTGGTTTCGGCAAGATTGTCCGCTTCTGGAGCGATATCCCGGTCGTGGAAGCACCAGTAATTGACCCCAAGTTTGCCGAAAAATTCAAATGCCGCATACATCGTCTGCTCAGCCCTCTGCATGGGATCCGAGGCATTATTGTAGCTGCGAACAATGGTATTGGCACCGAACTGGTCTGCCCCCAGCCCTTTAAAGGAATGCCAGTAGCACACCGCAAATCGCAGATGGTCGGCCATGGTCTTGCCAAGCACTTTTTCTTTGGGGTTGTAGTGTTTGAAGGCTAGCGGATTTTTGGATTTGGGGCCTTCGTATTTGATCTTTTTGACCTCCGGGAAGAACTCTGTCATTGTAACCTCCAGAATTTAACTCTTTAATTGATATTTGTTGTTTCACTGAGTCGGCATTATATCCCATAATCCGGATACCGACACATTTAAAACCGTGTACTGGTAAATATTAAACACGATTGCCTGCCAGCACCATCGCCAGCGTTTGTTTCCATCGTCCATAAGCGTCTTTACAGGCCTTGGCTGTCCCTGCATCCGGCTCAATCGTCTCCAGTTTGTTCAGGCTGGCAAAGGCCTCCGAGGGGGTTCGATAAATCCCGGCCCCCAGACCGGCCCCGCGCGCCGCCCCCTGCGAGCCATCCGTGTTATACAGCTCCACCGTTGCGCCCGTCAATGTGGCAAACGTCTTGGCGAAGATGTCCGACAGGAACATATTGGCCTTGCCTGCCCGTACCGTCTCAATCCGCAGGCCCATTGTGTTCATAATCTCCAGACCATAGTTCAGAGCAAACACGATCCCTTCCTGCGATGCCCGCAGCAGATGCCCGAGCTGATGCGTATTCAGTGCCAGATGATGCACCGAAGCCCCGATATTCTTGTTTTCCAGCGTCCGTTCGGCGCCGTTGCCAAACGGCAAAACCACCAGCCCCTCGGAACCGACGGGGATTTTGGCCGCCATCGCATTCATTTCCGGGTAATCCTTACCGCCCATCACCGTATGCTTCAGCCAGCTATTGAGACGTCCGACCCCGTTGACGCAAAGCAGAACGCCGTTGCGAGCCGCGGCAGGGGAGTCATTGACATGTAAAAACGCATTGACACGCGATTGGGGATCATACGCAGCTTTGTCTGAGATGCCATAAACCACGCCGCTGGTTCCTGCAGTCGCGGCAATTTCTCCCGGATTCAGCACATTCAGCGATAGGGCATTGTTCGGCTGGTCACCGGCCCGATAAGTTACGGGTGTTCCCTGCTGGAGTCCCAGTTCGGCCGCTGCCGCTGCAGTCAGTTGCCCCTGCATCCCGAACGTGGGTACCAGGTCCGGCAATAGCGACGGTTCAAATCCATAATACTGCATCAAAATATCCGCCGGCTTGCGATTGACAAAATCCCACAAAATCATTTCCGACAGGCCCGACGCGGTAGTTACCGCCTGCCCGGTCATTTTCATTGCGACCCAATCCCCCGGCAGCATGATTTTAAATATCCGCTTGAAATGTGCCGGCTCGTTATCCTTGACCCATTTGAGCTTCCCGGCCGTAAAATTGCCCGGCAGGTTCAGCATATATTTCAGGCACGTCTGACTGCCGATCCCCTCGGCGGCCTTTTGCCCGATGCCCACCGCACGGCTGTCGCACCAGATAATCGACGGACGAATCACCGCCATCGATCGATCCACACACACCAGTCCGTGCATCTGGTAGCTGATGCCAATCGCCTTGATGTCGGCAGGGCGGACTTTTGACTCACTCAGCACCCGGGCTGTTGCCCCTTTCAGTGCCTCCCACCACATCTGCGGGTCCTGCTCGGCAAACCCCGGCTGGGGACTGCTGATAGGCATTTCCGTCTGAGGCCAGGAACAGGCCGCCACGGGCTTGCCCGTCTGGGCGTCCAGAAGTGTCGCTTTCACCGATGAGGTGCCGCAATCATAACCGAGCAGATACATAATCAGACTCTCCGTTAAACAGGCTTAATCTACCATTACAGATTCCCACAGCCTAAGACCAAAGCCTTAAAAGTCAAGTCTGAAGTTGGCCGGTGGTAAATTTCAAACAATCATCAGCAAGGCCGAAATGCTGCCCGGTGAACACATCGTCTCAGGGGTGGATTTCGGGCTGAAAAACTGGCCATGGCATATTACTTTTTTTCGCGTGTCAATGGAACAAAACGAACCGGCATCATCGAACGCTTGCTTATCTTGCCTTGAGAGTCTTTGGTTGCCAGCATCAGTTGCTGGCCATCCCTCTGTTCGCCAACCGGAATGATCATCTTCCCGCCGGGCTTGAGCTGGGCCAGCAGCGGCTCAGGGATTTTGTCCGGGGCACAGGTAACGATAATCGCGTCAAACGGCGCATGTTCCGGCCACCCCTGATACCCATCGCCAATCTTGACTCGAATGGTGTTGTATTTGTATTTTTTGAAGACCTCAATCGCCCGTTCCCCCAGAGGCTTGATAATTTCAATGCTGAATACATGCGGAGTGAATTCATTCAGTACCGCTGCCTGATATCCCGAACCAGTCCCAATCTCCAGCACCCGGCTGTTGGGATCCAGGGCCAGTACGCTGGTCATAAACGCCACGATAAATGGCTGTGAAATGGTCTGGTCATACCCAATCGGCAGGGGAGAATCGACATAGGCGTTGACCTGCTGCTCGGCTGGCACAAACCAATGCCGCGGCACATGCTGCATCGCCTCCAGAACCTTGGGAGCATTGAGCTTGTAATAGTGGCGAATTTCGCTGACCATTTGTTTTCGTTCCTGCTGACGTTCCTGAGACCGGGGGCGGTTCCAGGCCGGCAATTGATTCGGCTCGGCCTGCTGGACTGACTTCTGGAGTTCAAGGCTCGACTTATCTGAATTGGTTGTGGTGTGATCACCCGCATCCCCCCGGCAGGACAAGAACAGGCATCCTGCAAAACAGATCATCACTCGAAAGGAAATGGTTTTCATAGCTTCACCTGACTTTATTGTAGCGGGTTTATCACCGCCGGTGCAAGCAAAAATAGCGTACCTGCCCATTGCTTATGATGTCGCAAAGCGATACAATAGGAATGTTTCGCATACCAGAGCCGCTTTGTCGAAATATAGGTCGATGTTAAACACCGGAAAGGAAACCGTATGAAGACATCTCTCAAATCAGCAGCCCTCATTCTTGGTACCACCGTAGTGTGTCTGCTTTACGCAGCCCAAACCCAACCCGGCCCCGCGCAAACCAATCAGGGATTCACCTCCTGGCTGGCCGACCTGGAACAGGCCTATCAGAGCAATAATCAGGATAAAATCGGTCAACTGATTCAGCAGGCCAAACAGCGTCCGGAAGCCTTCCAGCCGTCTGCCGGCGGACCACCCCCGCAAAGACAGCGAGGCTCAGGGCGTCAGTTTAGTTCCGCTCAGTCGGATTCAGGATATGAAAAGGCCCCCATCCCCAAAGATGAAAATGAAAAAAACATCCTCACGGTTCTGGATGATATTATCACCAACCAGCGCTATCTGAATGTACCCCAAAACGATGGCCGCCTGCTGCGTTTGCTGGCCGAGTCCACAAATGCCAAACAGGTTGTCGAGCTGGGCACTTCGACGGGCTATTCCGCCATCTGGCTGGGTATGGCCCTCCAGAAGACCGGCGGCAAACTGACCACCTATGAAATCGATGCGGGTCGTGCCGCTGCCGCTCGTGCTAATTTCAAAAAGGCCGGGTTAGCGGATATCATCACCGTCATCGAAGGAGATGCCCACGAAAAGCTCACCCAGTTCAAAGACCCCGTGGACATCGTTTTTCTCGACGCCGACAAAGAAGGTTACATCGATTACCTCAACAAGCTCCTGCCCCAGCTGCGTCCGGGCGGACTGATTATCGCTCACAATATCACCCCCGGCAGTGCCGACCCCCGTTTTATCGAGGCCATTACCACCAATCCCGCCCTCGAGACCATTGTTCGCTCCGGCGTCAGCCTGACCCTCAAGAAGAGATAAACGCCGTATGCAGAATCAATGAAAGAAAGCCATGCAAGCATCGCCCCAAAGAGCGCTGTCGCTGTTTGATTCGACCTGCATCATCGTCGGCATTATCATCGGCGCCGGCGTCTATCAGATGGCCCCGGATATTGCCAAGGGCGCCGGCTCAGCCTGGGGCGTGATGGCCCTCTGGATTCTTGGCGGCCTGCTTTCATTCTGCGGAGCCTTAAGCTATGCCGAACTGGCCTCGGCCTACCCCGAACACACCGGCGGCGACTATGTCTATCTGACCAAAGCCTATGGCCGACCGGCGGGCTTTTTGTTTGGCTGGGCCCAATTGGTCATCGTCCGTCCCGGCGATATCGCCGTCATGGCCTTTGCCTTTGCGACGTATGGCCGACGCATGGTCGATCCGCTGGCCGACTTCCCCCAAATCAGCCAGCGTCTGTTTGCTGCCATCGCCGTCATCGCTCTGACCGCAATCAATATGCTCGGCATCCGGCAGGGCAAAGGCACCCAGAACCTCCTGACAACCGTCAAAGCCCTTGGCCTCCTGGCCATCGTCGCCGTCGCTGTCACCGCACCCGCCAATACCGCCCCGGCCAAGCCCGTCGAGCCGCTGCCGGCAAGTCTGGCCCTCATTTTTGTCCTGTTCGCCTACGGCGGCTGGAACGAAATGGCCTATGTAGCCGCCGAGGTCAAAAATCCCCGTAAAAATATCGTCCGTGCTCTCGTGGCCGGCACTGCAGCCGTGATGCTGTTGTATCTTCTGGTCAACGGGGCCTTTCTTGTTACCCTCGGCTATTCCGGTCTGGCCGCTTCCGAAGCCCCGGCCAGCGACACCCTCGCCGCCGTCTTCCCCGAAGCCGGCTCCCGGCTCATCAGCGCCCTGGTCTGCATCTCCGCTCTCGGAGCGCTCAACGGCCTGATTTTCACCGGTGCACGCATCTCCTATGCCCTCGGCAGCGAATACCGTATGTTCCGCCTGCTGGGCAGCTGGAACCCCCAACGAGGCACACCGGCCCCGGCCCTGGCCGTTCAGGGCCTGATTGCCCTGATCCTGATTCTGGTATTCGGCGGTTATATCGATGCCATCCTCTACACCGCCGCAGCAGTGTATGCCTTCTACCTGGCCACCTCAATATCGGTGATTGTCCTTCGCTTCAAAGACCCCCATCTTGACCGCCCCTACAAAGTCACCGCCTATCCCCTCACGCCGTTGATTTTCAGTGCAGTATGTGCCTTCCTGATCTACAGTTCCATGACTTATGCTCTGGCAATCAAACCCGTCAGCCTCATCGTTCTGCTGACGTCGCTTCTGGCCGGTCTGCTGATATACGGTTTCGCCGAAAAACACCCCCGCCCGGACAGATAAGCTCTTCGGGGATTTACTCTTCTCTGGACAGGACCCCGCTTTTACGGTATAAATGCCCCTGTTGAATCGCTTATTAGGGAGAACCGATGAATCAGCAAAATGAACCTGTTGCGGAGCTGACTCTCAGAGTCGTAATCCTCGGAATCGTGCTGGCCATGATTCTGTCGGCCGCCAATGCGTATCTGGGCCTGTTTGCCGGCATGACCGTCTCGGCCTCCATTCCGGCCGCCGTCGTCTCGATGGGCCTGTTCCGGATGTTGCGTAAGGCCTCTATCCTCGAAAACAACCTCGTCCAGACCGCCGCCTCCGCGGGCGAATCCGTCGCCGCCGGCGCCATTTTTACACTGCCGGCCCTGCTGATTCTCGGATTCTGGACAGAGATGAACTTTCTCTATGTTACCCTCTTATGCGGCCTTGGCGGTCTGCTGGGCGTGCTGTTTACCATTCCGCTTCGCCGCTCGCTGATTATCCAGGAAAAACTCCAGTTCCCCGAAGGCGTCGCCACCGCCGAAGTCCTTGAAGCCGGCCAGAAGGGCGGCAGGGGACTTGCCATCCTGATCAAAACCGCCATCGCAGGGGCGATTTATAAAACCGCAAACCTCGGCGTCGGCCTCTGGCCAGAAGCCATGGAAGGGGCCACCCGCCTTTCCGGCTGGGTTCTTTACGGCGGCATCGGCCTGAGTCCCGCCCTCATCAGCGTCGGCTTTATCGTCGGCCTCAATATCGCGGTTCTGATTTTCGTCGGCGGGGCGATGAACTGGCTGGTTGCCATCCCCCTGTATGCCCTCCTGACGGATTCTTCCGCTGGCCCGGATGTCGTCGAATCCGCCTATGCCATCTGGAAATCACACACCCGCTACATCGGCGTTGGCGCCATGGTCATCGGCGGATTCTGGACCATCTTCCAGATGCGTCGCACCCTCCTGTCGGGTGTTTTCAGCGGCCTGCGTGCCTATACACAGGCCTCTCCCGGCCGGCAGCAGGTTGACCGAACCGAAAAAGATATCCCCATGACGTGGGTACTGGGACTGACGTTGGTGTCTGTTGTTCCATTGTTTGTTTTGTATGAAGTATTCATCAAAAGCACCTCCGTCTCGCTGACTATGGCCGTTTGCATGGTTGGTGCCGCCTTTATTTTCTCCGCAGTAGCCGGCTACATGGCCGGACTGGTGGGCTCCTCCAACAACCCCATTTCCGGCGTCACCATTGCCACCGTCTTGTTCTGCTCGCTGCTGTTGCTGGGTCTGATGGGCAAAGGCTCCCTCAGTGGTCCCGCCGCCGCCATCATCGTTGGCAGTGTGGTATGCAGTGCCGCCGCCATCGCCGGCGATAACATGCAGGACCTCAAAACCGGTCACATCATCGGCTCAACCCCCTGGCGTCAGCAAACTTTGCAGATTATCGGTACCCTGGCTGGAGCTGTTATTGTCGGTCCGGTCATGGCCCTGCTCAATCATGCCTATGGTTTTGCCGGTGCTGTCGGTGCCGGCGAAAAAGCTCTCTCCGCCCCCCAGGCCAACCTCATGGCCTCCATTGCCAAAGGTGTCTTTGCGGGCAACCTGCCCTGGACGATGATTTTCATCGGCATGGTTGTGGCGGCTGGCATTATTGCCTGCGACCTGTGGCTCAAGGCTCGTAATAGTACCTTCCGCTTGCCCATCCTGGCCGTTGCAATCGGCATTTATCTGCCGTTCCAGTTGTCCGTGGCCATTTTCCTCGGCGGCCTGCTGCATTTTGCGGCCGGACGGGTGCGGCGCAACAGGACCCCTAAAACAGAGTTCGAAAAGGAAGGCGGCATGGGTCTGCTGGCTGCCTCCGGCCTGATTACCGGCGAAGCCCTCATCGGCATCCTGCTGGCCATCCCCTATGTCCTGCCCGGTGTCAAAGAAAAAATGCCTCTGATCAAAAACGCAGGCCTGATCGGCCCAATGGCTGGTATCGTCTGTTTACTGGGTATCTGCTGGCTGCTTTATCGGGCCGCGATCAAACCCTCCGAATCATAGGAGTCCAATATGGCAAGGCCCTTTACCCTGCTCATTAAACCCACTGGCCCGGACTGTAATATTGCCTGTCAGTATTGTTTTTATTCAGGCAAGACTGAGTTGCTCGGCACCAATGCACACCGCATGAGCCGACAGGTTCTGGAGCATCTGGTCAAAAGCTATCTCCAGCTGCGTCTGGCCAATAGCTGTTTTGCCTGGCAGGGCGGTGAACCGACGCTGATGGGGCTGGATTTTTTCAAGCAAGTTGTCGGTTTCCAGAAACAATACGCCACCCCCGGCCAGGTCGTCACCAACTCCCTGCAAACCAATGGTATTCTGCTGGATAAAGAGTGGTGTACGTTCCTGTCCGAACATCATTTTCTGGCTGGCATCAGTCTCGATGGCCCGCAGGAATTTCACGACTACTACCGACAGGATCGAGCAGGTCATGGTACCTGGCAGCGCGTCATGGCCGGTATCGATCAGTGCCGCAAAAACGGGGTCGAATTCAATATCCTGGTCCTGCTCAATGACCGCAACGTGAAATGCCCCGACCAGCTCTTTGATTTCTTCACCGGCCTTGGCATTCGCTACCTGCAGTTTATTCAGTGTATCGAAAAAGACCCGGCTGCAGGAAACCCTGCCCCCTATAGCATCACCCCCGAAGAATACGGCGTTTTTATGTGCCGGATCTTTGACCGCTGGCTGGAGTACGGCCCGACCAAACTGAGCATCCGCCTGTTCGACAGCCTGTTATCCTATCTCCTCGGTCGTGGCCACACCGAATGTACCTTCGGCCCCTATTGCAACGATTATATCGTGATCGAGCACAACGGCGACGCCTATTGCTGCGATTTCTATGTCGAAACGCCGTATCGTCTGGGCAATATCATGGAAACCCCCATCGAGCGGCTGGCTGTCAGTTCCGTCAAGCGGGAATTTTCCTACCGCAAAGCCAAACTGAATAACTCCTGTCTCATCTGCCGTTATCTGGACGTCTGTCGCGGCGGCTGTCCCAAAGACCGCAGGATGCTGTCCGACAACATCACTGTGCCTTCGTATTTATGCGCTGGCTATAAGCAGTTTTTTGCCCACGCCATGCCCAGGTTGCGTGAATTGGCCGTCAAACTCCAGCAGGGCAGAAAGATATCATGAACGGCTCTTTAGGAACCAGTCTGCTATTTTGACCCGAAGGGTTCATAAGTTTCATAGCCGGAGGCGTAAGCCTCCGGACAGGCATTCAAAAAAACAGGCTGTGCGAGGTCTCCTCGCACAGCCTTTATATTGTCATCCGTGGGGCTTTGGGTTTCAACCAGCGGAACGGATAGTACCGCAGTAATTACTGACAGGAAGTCGGGTGATTGCACTGGAGCCAGTTGGCCGCCATCATCGCCAAATCGTCCAGATTCACCCGGCAGTCTTTATTGACGTCGCCGGCCATAATCGGGTGGTCCAGATCGCCGCAGCGCGGTTCCGGCGACAGCACACGGACAAAATACTCGCCCAGATCACTTTCAATCCGAATGAAATGTCGCCGAGGCAACAGGTGATACGTATGGGTCACGCTGGTAATCCCACCGACCCAGAAAGCCGCCATTTCATACACATGTCCAGCCTCATCTTCATAATAAATCCGCATCAGCTTCCAGTTGTTCACGGTATTTTCCAGGGTAAACTGATAATCCCCCTCCTGACCCGCAACAAAAGTCATCCAGTCTAGGTCGGAATTGATGGTGGAAGTATAGTTGATGGAACCCGGCACCGGCGTGTTGTCTTTGGGAATTGCAGTGGCTTCCGCCGAGACATTGCCGTGGTCGTCGGGATAAGTCCCGATATCGGTGACCGTTAGTGTATAGTAATTACCAACACGGGCTGTATCGCCATTGACGCGGATTTTATAGTCTTCCCCTTTCCACGAAGTCAGGGTCATATTGGTGGTTTGGCCATAGACGTTGCCGCATTCGGCGCTGTACACCTCAAACCACACATTGCAGTTATTCAGGTAGCCAAGCTGAATCTGGTACTGATGCAGCGGCTGGGTGTGGAATACAAACCAGTCATTATCATAGGGATTCGTATGGTCCAGTGTTCCGATTACACCCTGTCCATCCGCAGCAATCTCAGTCGGAGTGGTGCAGGAGTTGGAATAGGTATCCGGCAGCTCGGTTTCGATATACTGGACATCAAAGCTGTACCGCCCGCCATCTGAGTCAACTTGCAGGTAGCAGGGCCGGGCATATTCAAAGTAATGGGTGTGGAATCCTTCCGACACACCGCCTTGCCACCAGGCATCGATCTCCACCGGGTCGCCGAATGCATTGACCTGATACACCCGAATCAGTTTATAGTTGTTTTCGCCGTTGGCAAAGGTAATATCATATTTCGAATGAGCCTGGGGTGTGAAGGTAAACCAGTCAATATCGCTGTACACCGTGGCATTGTAGTCAATTTTGGCTTCAATTTTGGTGCCGTCGGCAGGAATTGGAGTGCTGACATCCCAGGTATTGCCGTGGTCATCCGGGTAGGTTCCGATATCCGTAACCTCCAGCCAGTACAGATTGCCGGTCCGATTCACATCGCCTTGTACATGAATCTTAACATCCTCCCCATACCATGATGTCATGGTCATATCCGTTGTAGCACCGTAAATCTGCGTGCTGCAGGAATTGTTCATGGCATAAAACCACACCTTGCAGTTATCCAGATACCAAAGGCGGATGTGATACGTATGGAGTGCCTCAGTCGAAAAAACAAACCAGTCATGGTCATCACTGATGGGATTATTGTGATCCAGTGTTCCCAGGGTTGCCGGGGCGTTCACAACAATCGGGGTTGCCGAGCTGCAGTCATTCCCATACGAATCAGCGGGATTAGTCCCCAGCGTTTCGACTTTGACGCTGTAGGAACCGGGGTCGCTTTCAACCCGAAGATAGCAGGGCCGGGCGTATTCAAAGTAATAGGTGCGATATCCTCCCGACACACTGCCTTGCCACCAGGCATCGATCTCCACCGGGTCGCCGAATGCATTGGCCTGAAACACCCGAATCAGTTTATAGTTGTGTTCGCCGTTGGCAAACGTAATTCGGAAACGGGTAATGCCGGGACAGTCGAAAGTAAACCAGTCATACCCTCCGCTTTCCAGTTCCCCATAGGTAACGCTTCCGTCTGCATTGATGGCAAATGCGGAGGTGTAATCATTACCAAAATCGGGATCTTCAGCCAGTACCGCCTGGCCCAAAAACACAAACGCAAACAGACCTGCATACAGAATGCAACTTTTCATCACTATTTACCTCCGGAAATATAAGTTAATAGACTACATTCATAAAGCGACAGCCTTGCATGAAATTGTACCTAGATTAACAGGGGGATTCAAGAGAATTTGTTTTAAACAATTTATGTTCGTTTGTAAGTATATTCCAATCAATATCTTACAAAAAAGTTTAATACAGGAAACATGGGGGATTTAATAAAAAAAGGCGAACGATTTCGTTCGCCTTTTTGGTAGTGGAGTCAATATGTCTAATTTACTGCTGGGCTGCCGGCTGTTCTGTCGTATTCTGGGCTTTTTGGGCGGCAGCTTTCATCTCAGCCAGCTGGCTTTCCAGGGTTTTGATTTGGCTGTCTTTCTGCTTGATGGTTTCACCCTGTTCAGCAATCTTGGCGTTAAGCTCTTTGGTCTTGGCCTCTTGCTTTTCGAGCATGGTACGGATGGAATTTAAAGCCTGGGTCTGGGTTTCCTGGTCTTTTTTCTTCATCTCCGCCAGTTTGGCTTCCATCTGAGCCACCTTGCTTTCGGCCGCAGCAGCATCGGCTTTTGCCTTTTCCGCATCCGCTTTCAACTGAGCATTCTGAGCCTGAGCATCCTTGAGCTGCTTATTTTCGCAGCCGCACAAAACCACCATTCCAACCATCAGTAACACAATCGCTGTTTGCTTCATAGACAATCCTTTCATTAACATAGTAGTGTACTTTCTATTACCATCCATGGCCGGCTATTCTACCGCAGGCAGGGCCTTGTCTGCAAGACTTTGGATCATGGAAATATCCCCTTTGTGGACCGGACACAGACGGAAGCTGTACTGATACGTCTGGTTGGCCTGCAGAGTGTATTGCCGGTGCGGACGAGCACCCCAGCTGTTATCGCCGCCGACACCCGTCTGCCCATAATCCAGATTCAGAGTAATCGTATCCCGATTGAGCAGCTCATACGGATGACGGGCGATTTCCAGGTCCTGCTGCGTATAGCCCCAGGCGCTGGTGTTCATCATCGGCTGACCCACAGCCAGGATACCAAAACCCGTTTCATCCGTCCAGCATGCCCAGCGGACATCGGTATGGTTGCCGTTTTCCTGCGGACGAATGTATTGGTATTGAGGATTGTACACATCTTTATGGTAGAGGCCTACAGCATAGCCGCTCTTGCGGTCGGCATAGTTTTCTTCCGGACCACGCCCGTACCACGTCATCGCCTTGAATGCCCCGGGAATCTGAGCCTGCAGGCCAAATCGCGGCACAAACGGCAGATTCCGGGCAACCTGTAACTGGTTCTGGACCAGGATGTCTCCGCTGCCGTAAACCACATACCGAATCTGCTGAGTACTGCCGGTCGCGGCCAGCTTCACAGAAGTCTCCACGGCAACCGCCTGCGGAGCAAGCTGCTTGGCCGTAACACTGCTGACGCTGCCTTTGACATATGCGTTTTTCCAGATGCCGTTATTCTGGGTCATATTATATCCATCGTCGTTATCGGTCGCGGCTCTCCAGAAATTCGGTGTCAGTGGTGCAGCCAGCATGGATTTGCCTTCAACCGTCCAGCTTTCCAGCAGGCCGGTGGTTTTATTAAATGTTACGACAAAGTTCTTACCCTGGATGGAAATGGCTTTATCCGTGTTTTCCAGAACCACGTTGGCCATCGAATCCACGGCGATTTCGTCGGGACTGGGGATTTCATACGGCATCCCGAACTGGTCCCAGGCGACGACATGGCCTTTGTCTGCCCAGAGGGTCTTTTCTTTGAGCACAAAGGAAATTTTCAACTGATAATCCGCAGCGGCTTTGGGAGCGAACTGTTTGAGCGGGATAGTCACTTCTTTGGTTGTCTGCGGGGCAATATCCAGCGAGCCTAGAGAGCCGCTTTGAATGACTACGCCATTTTCTGTCAATTCCCACAGGGCTTCGGTGAAATCCGTATTGATGAAGAAGTATTTATTCTTGACATTAATCTTGCCTGCAGTCAAATCGACCCCAGTCGCCTTGATGTTCTGATAGACTTTCTTGACTTCCAGAAGATGGGGATTGATGGTACGGTCCGGCTGAATCAGCCCATTGCAGCAGAAGTTCCAGTCGTGCGGCACGTCCCCCCAGTCCCCGCCGTAAGCCATAAACGTCTTGGCGGTTTCGGTACGCTGCACGTCATCGGCCTTCATATCCAATGCCAGCACGCAGGAGCTGTCAGGTGCGGCATTCCATTGGTTCAAACGGTCCGCGGCAAGGGCTTTGTTATAGATGCGAACCGGACCAATCAGACCTTTGAACAGACGAATGGCCCCTTTGGAGTTACGCCACATGTGTTCGTGGTCAGTACCGATCATGGGAATATAGGCATTGTATTGGATGCTGCCGGTATAGGGTCTTGCCCCGGCCTGTTTGCCATCGATAAAGACCTTCAGTTCCTTGCCATCATAGCTGCCGGCGACATGGTGCCAGGTTCCGACCCAGTTGGCCGGCAGGGGAGCCGAAACGGTCTGCCAGGTGGAATCATAGATATAAAATTCCAGGTTCTTGCCGTCGCCGCTGACTTTCAGGGCGTACTGCGAATCGCCTTTGCTGATGATCGGGCCGTGGTCGGTAGCCGGTTCCGGCTTGACCCAGGCTTCCACCGTGATTTCGGTACCGGTGATATTCAGGCTGGGGGTGTCCCCCATGGCCATAAAACCGCTGACCGCCTTGCGACCCTGGGGGCCGTCGGCAAGAGTGCCAAAGACTTTGGCGTCATTGCCATGACCGCTGCGGTCTTTGATCATGATGACCGGGTCGGCTTTCTTGGTCAGACCCTGGTCCACCCAGTCCCAGATGGAGCCGCCCTGAAGATGCTTATGGCTTTCAATGGCGTCCCAGTAATCCTGGAGATTGCCGACGCTGTTGCCCATGGCGTGGGCATACTCGCATTGAATCATCGGACGCGTCTGGGCTTTTGAGGCATAGCGTACCATGTGTTCAATCGAGGCATACATCGGACAAACAATATCGGTATGGGGGCGTTCTCCGGCCTGTTCATAGTGAATCGGACGGGAACCATCCCGCTGCTTGGCCCAGGCACTGGTGGCTTCGAAATTCGGGCCGTCGCCGGCTTCATTACCCAGCGACCAGATGATAACGCAGGGATGATTTTTGTCACGTTCGACCATCCGCTGCATCCGGTCCATGTGGGCATCGGCCCAGTCGGGCTGCTTGGCCAGACTTTCTCTGCCGTAACCCATACCATGGGATTCGATGTTGGCTTCGTCGATGATGTACAAGCCGTATTCATCACACAGGTCGTACCACTCCGGCACATCCGGGTAATGGCAGGTGCGGACCGTGTTGATATTGTGCTGTTTCATCAGTTGAATATCTTTAATCATTAATTCCCGGCTGACATAATGTCCTGTGTCGGGGTCATGTTCGTGGCGATTGACGCCTTTGATATAAATGGGTTGGCCGTTGACTAACAGTTGGCCGTCCTTGATTTCTGATTTGCGGAATCCGACTCGGGTGGACAGGTACTCAAGAGCATTGTTGTTTTTGTCAAACAAGGTGATGACCAGGGTGTACAAATTCGGGCTTTCGGCACTCCACAATTTGGGCTGCGGGATTTTGACAGTGGGGCTATTCAATATATTATGACCCGCAATGACGTCAATAGCTTCGGTCTTGATGGTGGTTGCGGTCTTGCCGTCGCTGGTGAGCAGTTCAATCTGGGCGACAGCGGATTGGGCTGTGTTGCTGAAATTCACCAGTTCCATCTCGACTTTCATTGTTGCATCGCGATAATTCTCGTCGAGGTCGGTGCGGACAAAGAAATCACGGATGTGTACGGATGGAACTGAGTACAGGAAGACATTGCGATAAATCCCGCTGAGGCGGTAGAAGTCCTGGTCTTCCAGATAAGACCCGTCAGAAAACTGATAGACTTCCGCGGCGAGGGTGTTTTCCCCATTCTTGAGATATTGGGTAATGTCGAATTCTGCGGGGGTGCGACTATCCTGGCTGTAGCCGACTTTCTGGCCGTTGATCCACAGATAGAAGGCCGAGTCCACACCGTCAAAGCAGATAAACACCTGCCGGCCTTTCCAGTCGGACGGAACGGTAAAGGTGGTCCGATAGGAGCCAACCTGGTTGCGCCATTTATAAGAGGTATAATCCACAGGGGGCTGGTCTGTTACCCTGGGAGGATTCTTGGCAAATGGATAGGTCACATTGGTATAATTCGGGATGCCGTAGCCGTGGAGCTGCCAGTTGCTCGGTACGGGCAGTTCCTTCCAGCTTGAAACATCATAGTCGGGTTTGTAGAAGTCTGCGGGACGGCTTTCAGGATTCGGGGCCCAGTTAAACTTCCAGTTGCCGTTAAGGCTTTTACGGTAGGGGCTTGCGGTTCGGTCGCACTGGGCGGCCATCGCTTTGTCGGCGTAAGGCATCAGGGTTGCATGGGGCTTTTGCTTGTTGATGCCGAAAACAGCCTGATTTTCCCAGTCCGGGGCGGCCTGAGAGAGGATGCTTAAGGTCATGATCAGTCCTGCCAATACGCTTGTGATTCCTTTGCTGTTCATTGTCGTCTTCCTTAAACCAGTTTTGTTGCTGTCGGGAAAAATACTGACACCATTATTTCTGATCACCACAAAAACTCGCATTATATCGGTCTTTTGGGTAAAAACAAGAGTTCATCTGTTTGAGAGGAGGAAGAGGAATAATTGGGTTCGTTTCGTAGAGAAGGAAAAAGGGAAACGGAAAAAGGCAAAAAGGAAAAGGGTAAAATTGGGTTCGTTTGGTTTTTTCTGTCATTTGCTCCTCCTTTCAACGTTCATTGTTCATCGTTCGGAGTTCATAGTAAACACTATGAACTCGGTCGGGAATTGCTTCCCGCGGGCCTCCCTCTGCCCAACTTATAGATATGTCGGATATGAAGGAAAATTGCAAAAATAAATAAAAAAATTAGTGAATAGCAAACAAAAAAGTTTTTATAACAATTATGTTGTAAAAATAGATAAATTGTTGGATTTAGACAGATGAATAAGGTAAAATTCAGCGTAAAATTATCTAAAATTAGGGCTATTAAGGATGTTTTTGCTCTAAAATACGAAATGAGGAATTTTTGTTCCGGAGGGTTTATGTTTAACCGAGGTCTTGGCTCAATATTGCTGGCGCTGTATCTGTTTTTATTCTGTCCGGTTTATGGGGGATGTCCGACGAGTGATTTGACGGGTGACTGCGAAGTGGATCTGGAGGATCTGGGCGTATTGGCCGATCAGTGGCTGACGGTTTACGATTCTTATGATTTTGCTGTGATGTCCACAGAATGGCTGCTGAAAGGGGGGGCTATTCCGGATATCACCTGGGTTTCCATAGCCGAGACGGGATTTGCCGGGCAGATGAGTCGGTATGAAACAACCAACATCCAGTACTGTCAATTCCTCAATGCCGCGATGGCTTCCGGCGATATCATGGTTAACGGCAGCAAGGTTTATGGCGCCAATGGGTCCAACGGCGGAATCGATTATGCAGGTTCTGCCTATTATAATCTGGCCGGGACTTATTCCAGTCTGGCAGCCAGAATCCATTACACCGACGGTGTATTTACCGTGGATAGCGGTTTTGAAAGTCACCCGGTTAATTTTGT
This sequence comes from Anaeroglomus insulsum, assembly GCF_050689095.1. Classification (NCBI taxonomy): domain Bacteria; kingdom Pseudomonadati; phylum Planctomycetota; class Phycisphaerae; order Sedimentisphaerales; family Anaerohalosphaeraceae; genus Anaeroglomus; species Anaeroglomus insulsum. The sequence continues at coordinate 90,419 of NZ_JBOGCL010000010.1, read as the reverse complement.
CAGCCGGTATGGAGCGAGCGCATTTTGCGGCTATTATGGCTGGCGTTTGCCGAGTTTGGCCGAATGGCAGGCCGTGGCCGATTTTGACGGCAGCTATATCTATGGATGCGGAACGACCATCAACAGCACCATGGCCAACTATAACAGTTCCGTCGGCACTACGTCAGCCGTGGGTGTTTTTGGGGTGTATGGCTATGGCATGTGCGATATGGCGGGCAATGTCTGGGAGTGGACATGCACCGATTATCTCAATAATTCCTATATTTGCGGCGGCAGTTGGAATATGGCGGCCAGCTCCTGTAAGATTTCATATCTGCTGTATTTGGCACGCGATGCGATGGCTCATAATACGGGCTTCCGGGTGTGCCGATGAGTGTGTTGAGGGTTGGAAGGCGGAGATATAAATTGGGTTTGGAGTTCATAGTTCGAAGTTTGGAGTTCATAGAGAAACTGGATTCCCGCCTCCGCGGGAATAAAAAATTATCCACTGAAGACAGATAAGGGACAAGGTGATGAAAAGTCTGGTGATGTATTTGAGCATTGTGTTTGTTCTGACAGCGGGCATGGCGGTGGCGGAGTCCTATTTGGACGGGGCGGGGTCGGAGCAGGAGCCTTATTTGATTCGTTCGATCAGTGAGTTTATGGTGTTTGCGGACAGAGCTAACGCAGTACCGTATTGGGCATCAGGCGTTTATATTCGGCTTGAGACGAATCTGGATTTGGAGGGTATTGATTTTGAGCCGATTGGGGGGACTTATGATGATGGCGAAGGGAATTCTATCGACCTTTCTTTTGATGGGATGTTTGACGGGAATGGACATACGATTGCCAATGCATCGATTGAACGGATGGGGCAGGATTATGTCGGATTGTTTGGCCGGATTGGCACTGAGGGGGCGGTTTATCGGTTGGGTGTTGTCAATGGCCGTTTTGGGGGACAAAATTATGTTGGGGGGCTGGCGGGATATAATGGGGGAACGATCGAAGCATGTTATACGAGCGGTCAGGCTGCCGGGTCGTATGCGGGCGGAGTGGCCGGATACTGCGCGAACAGGATTACTTCGTGCTATTCCGAAAGTACGGTCAAAGGGGGAGTATTTGTCGGTGGGCTGGCGGGGTATTGTCTGTTTGGGACGATCCAGAGCAGCTATTCGGCCGGACTAGTTGGCGGTGAGTCGTTTGCCGGCGGGCTTGTGGGGTGGGCTTTTTCCAGCACGGTTTTATCCTGCTATTGGGATGTGGATACTTCGCAGCAGCAAAACAGTGCCGTGGGAACAGGCAAGTCCCAGGCGGAGATGAAGATGCAATCGACCTATTCTGGCTGGGATTTTGGAGGGACGTGGTGGATGCCGGCGGATGGGTATCCGCGGCTGCTGAGTGCGTCCCGGTATGCGGGGGCGGGGACGGAGGCGGAGCCATACCAGATACGCAGTGCGGAGGATTGGCGGACTCTGATGCGGGTGGCGGGGGACTGGGATAAGCATTTTATTGTGACGGCGGACCTGGATTTTTCGGGGATGGTGCTGACGCCTGTGGCGCCGGATATGGTGGCATCGATGGATTATCAGTTTGAGGGGACGCCGTTTACGGGTGTTGTGGATGGGCAGGGGCATACGCTGCGATATATCGTGATGAGTCAGCCGAACGAAGATTTTGTGGGGTTGTTCGGGGCGATTGGTGCGGGCGGCCGGGTGGAGAACCTCCGACTTGAGGCGATTTTGGTGCAAGGGCGGTTGTCTGTGGGGGCGCTGGCCGGGCTGAATCAGGGGACGATTGCCGGGTGTCGGTCGGAGGGGGTGGTTGAGGGCGAGTATTACCATTGCGGCGGGCTGGTGGGGGATAACAATGGCGGAACCATTTCGATGAGTCAGACCAAAGGGACAGTGCTTGGCGATTTGTGGGTTGGCGGGCTGGCGGGGTACCATCACAACGGCGGGACGATTCAATCCTGTTATGCGGGTGCAGAGGTTCGTGGCAGGTCGTATCTTGGGGGGCTGGCGGGATTCATGGAAGACTGGACTTCGACGATCGTGGATTGCTATGCGACCGGCGACGTGACGGGGACAACGACAATTGCGGGAGGCTTGGTGGGGTATCTGCGGTTCGGTTTTGTTCGGCAGTGCTATTCAATGGGTGATGTGGTTTGTCCTGCCAATGCGGGCGGAGTGCTGGGATATAATATTTCCGGTTCAGGGTGGTTGTCTGATTTGTTCTGGGATACGCAGACCTGTCATCTGACAGTGGGTGTCGGCGGCGGAGATGCCGGCGGCGTGGCCGGCAAGACGACAGCACAGATGAAAAGTGCCTCGACGTATCCGTGGGACTTTACGGAGACCTGGGCGATGTGCGATGGGATCAATTATCCGCGGCTGCAATGGCAGCGGCTGGCGGGTGATTTTGCGTGTCCGGATGGGGTGGCGATTGAGGATTTGCAGTATCTGGCGGGACAATGGCTGGCTTCGGATTGCGGCCTGTTGAATCATTGCGACGGTGCGGATATGGATCTATCCGGGTCGGTGGATATGGCGGATTTTGTGCTGTTTGCAGGGCAGTGGATGGAAGACATTTAAGGGTTCTTCTAATCATTCATTTTGGCGGACAATGTCATCCAGGATCGGTATAAAATGGGCGGACACACAGGTCCGCCCATATACGAGGTTTCAAAGGCTATTTACATGGTTTTGTAGCGAGGGCCGCCGGCGCCTTCGGGGACTGTCCAGCGGATGTTGTCGAAGGGACACTTGCGCTGGCAGGTCTTGCAATGGAGGCAGTTGGAGGGGTTGGCTGCTTTGACCTGATTGTGGACGGTTTCATAAACGCCGGCCGGACAGAAAGTAATACAGGGGGCACCGAACTTCGGCCAGCACTGGTTGATGCAGATCGTTTCGTCCTGAATGAGCAGGTGGCAAGGCTCCTGTTCGCGATGATGAGTGGCAGCCATGGCGGTGAAGGTGTCTTTGTCAAACTTGACAGAGGGTTTGAGCCGATAACGTGCGGTGGTCATTTCCTGATAATCCGGCTCAATATGGAATTTGGGCAGCAACCCACCCAGTACCGACAGCGGCATTCCCTGGAGTGGGCCAAAGCGAGCGACTGTCTGTCGGAAGTTTTTGGCAGCGTCCATTTCTTTGAGGACGGAGGTCTGTTCCAGCAGACGGGTGTATGTTCCGGCCAGCATCTGCGGGGTGTCGAGGGTTTCGGCAACCGCCTGGGCGGCGGCCATGCCGGAGTAGATGGCGTTATGCAGGCCTTTGATTTTGAGCATGTTTACAAATCCGGCACTATCCCCCAGGAGAGCCACATTGGATCGTCCGATAGCCTGGGTTGCCGGATCGCGCGGCAGGGCATACAGGCCGCCTTCGGGAATCATCTTGGCGCCGGCTTCGGTGACGGTGCCGCCCTCGATGAACTGCTTGACAAATTTGTGTTCCTTAAAGAGGGTCAGGGCATCCTGCGGATTGAAATCGCAATATTTATAGTCCAGCCCGACAATCATTCCGACGGCGATATGGTTGCCGCCCATGGGGTACATGATGCCGCCGCCGAACATCGCAGGGCCAATCAGCGGTGTCCAGAGGGGATAACCCATGGCGTGCACGACGCGGCCCGGGCCAAATTTCTGGTATTGAGCATCGCTGACTTTGATAAGCTCTTTGACACCGATGGAATAAAGCTGATTGCCCTGCCGTTTGAGGCCGGCTTTTTTAATGAAGGTTTCACTGAGCAGGCCGTCACAGCCTTCGGCCAGCAGAATATGTTTAGCGTGGATAATTTCACCAGGCAGATAGTTTCGCTGTTTTCGGCCTTCTTTATCGAGGCCCTGATCGACGAGCTTGACACCGGTGGCGATATGCGAGGTACTATCCCAGAGGATATCCTGGGCGGCAAAGCCGTGCAGGACTTCCACGCCGAGTTTCTGGGCGATGGAGCAAAGCCAGGCAGTCAGTTTGCTGACCGAGCAGATATAATCATTGTGATGGGACATCTGGCCGAAGCCGAGCTTAAGTTTTTTGGCCATCCTGATGGCACATTCGATGCCGAAGGCTCTGTTTTTGCCCAGCAGGAACAGGACATCATCTTTATCCACCCGGGACAGCAATACGTCCCTGGCGGCATCCGTTTGGGCCCATTGCGAATCAATCGGGTCGAGGAGCTTGGCGATTGCAGCCGGTTCGAGCACAGCGCCGGACAGGTTGTGGTTGCCGGGGGCCTGAGCTTTGTCGATGACAACAACATCCAGTTGGGGTTTAGCCTTTTTGAGGGTCATGGCGGCGGACAGCCCGGCCGGACCTGCGCCGACAATTAAAACCGATACTTTGTTATATGAATTTTCCTTTTCCACGATTTATCCTTTGATTGCCTGTACCAGTTCCGGAATGACTTGTTCAGCGCCGCCGATGATGTAATAATCGCACTGTTTGAAAATGGGCGCGTGCGGGTCGGTGTTGACGGCGATAATGGTTTCGGTATTGGCGACGCCGATCATGTGCTGGATGGCGCCGGAGATTCCGATGGCGATATAGACTTTGGGGCCGACGGCAGTGCCGGTCTGTCCGACCTGGCGAATGCGTTCGGCGAAGCCCTGCTCGACGGCGGTGCGGGTTGCGCCTTTTTCGACAGTGACCTTGAAGGTGTCTTTGATGCAGTCGCACAGGCTGTTCAGCAGGCTGTCGTAGTTATCACGGTTCTGCATGCCTTTGCCGCCGCTGATAATCATGTCGCTTTCGAAATTGACTTTGCCATGGCCCAGTTCGGTGCGGATGATGTCAAGGCTTAGGTCTTTTTCGGTCAGGATGACGGGATGGTCGATGATTTTGCCGGTGCGTTTGGGATCGGCTGGAAGCCGCTGCATGACGCCGGGGCGAGCGGTGGCCATCTGGCAGGTGGAGTCTTTGGTGCAGATGGTGGCCATCACGTTGCCTCCGAGAGCCGGGCGGGTTTGCATCAGGACGGCGATTTGTCCCTTGCGGGAACTGTCACGGATGTCCAGGCCGGTGCAATCGGCGGTCAGGCCGCAACCGACACGATATGAAACCATGGGGGCCAGAACCCGGCCGGCAGGGGTTGCCCCATACAGGACGATCTGGGGTTTGTATTTCTGAATGACGTCCGCAACGGCTTTGCGATAGCTGAAGGGGTCAAACTCGGCCAGCAGCGGGTTGTCAATCAGATAGACATCATCGGCGCCGGCAGCGATGAGTTCCTGGGCCATGGGTTTGACCTGATAGCCTGCCAGGATGACGCCGCAGCGGACATTGAGGCTGTCGGCCAGTTCACGGGCCTTGCCGGTCAATTCGAAGGTGGCCGGGTGAATCTGGCCGTGTTCGAGTTCGGCCATGACCCAGACGTCGCCGGAGTAAGTGGTCTGGGTGTGTTTATAGCCTTCGAGCATGTCGTCGAGGGTTTTTCTGTGGAAATGGACATTTTTGCTGTCCAGGATTTTCTCTTTCATGGCCTCGTCAATCTGGGATAATTCCTGGATGCCCAGTTCTTTGAGGCGGTTGGCCAGAGCAATATAGTCTTCGCTTTCTTTTTCCGTTGCTTCAAAGGAGCGGTCGAATTTATAGGAACGCAGCTCGGGCAGGATATAGGTGCTGGCTTTGCTGGTGCCGGACTTTTGGCCGGTGTCTGCGGAGCTGAGTTTTTCTTTGAGAATCGCTGCCAGTTCGGCTACGGTATTGACCTGCTGGCATTTGCGGGAGGTCTTGCCGGGAGGGAAGACGCGGATTACACGGGTCTTTGAGCCAGCGACGCCCATCGCCGTAGCCTTGACATCCTCGGCCCCCCATTGAATGAGCTTGAATTGGTTGGCTCGACGGGTTCCGGCGAAGGTGGCAAACAGAGGGTATTCGTATTTGGCGACGGTGATGATACAGGGCTTGCTGCGGGTTCGAAGGACCTGGCTGCCGCCGCTGATAATACGAGTGAAAATAAACTGGCCATTTTTGAATTCAGCCTCAGTGGCATACGGAATGCAGGGGATGTTCATTTCTTCGGCCATCTGGGCAGGGACCTGAGCGGTATCGCCATCGACTGATTGCATGCCGGCGACGATGAAATAATCATCCGATCCATCGAGCATTTCACGGACGATTTTCCGGGCGGCAAAAGCCAGCGGATTGGCTGTGGCCCAGGTGTCGGCTCCCCCTAAAGCTCTGTCGGTCAGCAGGACTGCCGAATCGCAGCAGCGGCTCAGGCCGTATCGCAGTACTTCGGCAGCCATCGGAGGCCCCATCGTCAAGGCGATGATTTTGGCCCGGTCGTCGCCGGCGATATGTTTCATGTGGTTGGCGAACGCCAGTGCCTGGGCATCCAGCTCGTTGATGACGCTGGGCAGTTTGGTGCGGATGAGGTTGCCCGTTTTCGGGTCGAACGCATTATCCGTAATCTGTGATACATCGGGCACCTGTTTGACAAGTACAATATAATGACTCATCGCTTATCCTAAGTATTGAAGTAGCGTTACCGATTTATAATTCCGTATGTCCGACAGAGGGTTAAACATAGTCTCACCAGGGGCTGTCGTCAACAACAAATCCTCTGTCTGGACAAAATTGAACATCACCTGGTTTTCATCTGTACACCTTGGGGAATCCCGGTAGACTTGTGCGGGCTACGGGATTCCAATTCAGATTGATTGACGCAAGATACTGTCATAAAATTACCAGAAAATTGCCATATTCTGCTAATCTTGGAGGAAAATGCCCTGATTTGGATGTAAGGTCTTGAAATTTCGATACTTCCATAGTACAAAAAGGACGGAAATAGCGTGTTTGGGCCGGATGCGGTGCATCCGGGTCGAAGATTGTATGTACCAGAGTTGACTTGAAACGAGGAACAAAGTATGGCAGATCTTAAAGCGTTGAGCGAAGCAATCATCAAGGGGGACCAGAAAACCGCCGTGGAGATGACGCGGCAGGCCCTGAGCGAAGGCGTGCCGCCGGCTTCCATTTTGAACGAGGGGCTGATCGCGGGCATGAATGTTATCGGCGTACGATTCAAGGCCAACCAGGTTTACATTCCGGAAGTTCTGATTTCAGCCCGGGCGATGAAGATGGCGATGGAAGTCCTGGAACCCAAACTGGTCGAAGCCGGGGTCAAGCCGCTGGGTAAAGCCCTGGTGGGTACTGTTCAGGGCGACTTGCACGATATTGGCAAAAATCTGGTGGCGATGATGCTCAAGGGGGCGGGATTTGAAGTGATTGATCTGGGGGTCGATTCGTCGCCGGAGAAATTTGTTGCCAAGGCCAAAGAGAGCAATCCGCAGATCATCGGACTCAGTGCGCTGCTGACGACCACCATGCCGGCGATGGAAAAAACGATTCGTGCGATTAAGGAGGCGGGGCTTACGGCCAAGACGATGATTGGGGGAGCTCCCGTCACGCAGGCCTATGCTGATAAAATCGGCGCTGACGGGTATGCACCGGATGCGGCCAGTGCGGTGGACCTTGCCAAAAGCCTGCTGAATTAACTTCAGGGTTCCTCTAATCGTTCATTTTGGCGGACAAAGAAATCTTTAGGGGGCGGTTTTGCCTTCCTTGCCCATGTGCAAGGAACGTCTCTTTGCCGCTCAAAAGTAATTAGAGCCACCCTTTATTTTTCGCAAGAGCGTTTTCGTTGCAGATATCCTTGTTTGTTCCGTTGGTCGGCAGGGTGAAGGTATTGTGTTCTCTGTGGGGGCAAGCTTGACAAGGCCTGCCATACCCTTTATTGTGCCGGGACATTGAAAGGGAGTATTATGACACATGTGACCCAAGCAAAAAAGACCATACTTGGCTTGCTGATGACTCTGTTATGCGTATGCCAGGGGTGCCTGCAAAGTCCTCGTCCCATGCCCATTCGGGCGGATATCGTTGCCCCTTCGCTGGACCAGGAAGCGCTGAAAAACGAGTTGGATCGTTTTGAAGATATGTTTATCCAGATTATCAAGCAAGCCACGGCGCAAATCGAGCAGGAGTATCCGGATTTAGACACCAAACGGACGAATTTGCTTGTCAATACCCGGTTATCGAGTGCGATACGAACCTTTGCCGATGCCGCTTCACCGGTGGTTGGCCTGGTTGAAAACTGGGAATTGTGTGTACGTTTATGCTCTTATTTCGATGAAGGTCAGGGCCAGTCCCTTTACCGGCAGACTCAGCCGGCATTGCGCAGAGCAGTGCAGCAGGCCCGCGATGAGATTGAACGAGTTGCAGGTGTTTACTTACCGCCGGATTTATTCGAGGAAACCCGCCGTCACGTCTATCAATTTGCCAAAGACAATCCCATTGAGGGGACGATGGGAAATCTGGTGGTGTATGCGACCAGCTCAGAAACCGAGACATTCAATCCATTCAAGAAGGTTTTGAGTATCCCTATGGCCCCGATACGGGCGATGGAAGGCGTGGATAAGACCGCGGTTGCCATCGACCGGTTTACCGATTCAGCCAATCGTTTTAATGATATTCTCAACGCCATGCCGGAGTCGGTGCGATGGGAGATGCTGTTGTTTTTATATGACTTACAGAGCAGTGAGATGATCCGGTCGCTGCTGCAACATATGGAAGCGTTCAATGCAAACAGCCGTCAGCTCGTGGATCTGGCCGAAAAACTGCCTGAGGATGTCCGTAATGAGTTGAGTATTCTAATTGACCAGGTGGAACAGAAACAAAAATCGATACAGGACACCTTACGTCTGGTCGAGGCGGCATCCAATTCTTTGAATACCACCGCCGCCAGCCTGCAGCAGGCCGCATCAAGCTGGCAGCTTGCGGCGGATTCCACCACCCAAACCCTTCGCGTCTGGCAGGCGATTTCTGAGCAATCGTCATCCACCCCATCGACTTCAGAGCCGATTCGGCCGGAGGATATTCAAAAGGCTGCCACAGAAATACAGAACGCGACGCGGGAGCTGCGTTTGCTGATGTCGGATTTGCAAGCCTTAACTCAATCCGAGGGTGTCAACCAGATTCAGGATGCTGTTCATCGGAATATTCTTGCCGGCCAGGCCTCTGCTCAGGCGGTGGTGGATCACCTGGCCTGGCGTCAGATTCAGATTTTGTGCGGGGTGTTTGTGGTGTGGCTTGCAGTCAGGCTGATTGGGCGAAGATCAAACAAGAAATTATCCGCCCAGTGAGTCGGTAATGCGGGCGAGATCTTTGCGGCGATAATAGCCAAAGAGAAATCCGAAGCGATGGACTTTGAGGGAATCCAGGTCAATGATGACCGGCCCGTTGGCCGTAATAATGATATTGGCTCGTTTGAGATCGCCGTGGGTGATACGGTATAATTCCATCTGCTGGAGAATCTTGTCCACCTGCCCCATCATCTGGATTTGCTGCTCTTCGGGAATGGAGACGTCATTCAGGTAGTGATCCAGCTTCTGGCCTTCGACGAATTCATTGATGATATAGGAACAATACAGAAGCGGGCCTTTTCGTTTTTCGATAAATGCCAGCGGGGCTGCGGTGGGGATATTGAGCCAGTTGAGGCGATGGCCGTGCAGCCAGCAGCGTTTGGCCCGGCTGCCCCGGAGAGTCTGACGGAGCGAATGCCAAAATCCTTTGTGGTTATAGCGTTTGACAACCACGGTCTTGCCGTTGAGTTCGATGCTGACCACAAAACAGGTATTGCCGCGTTTGAGTATTTTACCGCGGCTCATCCATAAATCAATCTGAGACGGAAGCTCGGCGGCATGGCGGCTGTCGAACAGGTCTTTGACAAACACCCCGCGACATGCTGCGGTTTTGAGGGCCAGGTAGCGTTTGCTGGCTCGCAGTGTTTTTTTGAGGGAGCGGGCAATCACGTGTTTTCGCTGGGCTCGAATCTTCCACAGGATATTTTCGATTAGCCAGGGTCGTGTGGTCAGTCCGCGAACAGCACAATATTTGCGAATGAAGACCTCCATCTGCGGTTCATCATCGGCCGGCCAGTTCACGCAGAGCATAGCCAGTTGTGCAAAGCCTTTTTTGATGGTGACGGGCTGATCATAAAATTTGATTTGAGCGGGATCCAGCATATAGATGCGGTTGTCCGCCCAGAGAAAATTGCCCAGATGCATATCTTTTTGAAGAATGCCATGGATGTGCAGATGCGCCAATTGGCTGATAACCGACAGCAGGAGTTGTTCCTTTTTGCTGCGATCGGTGGATGTCTGGAACAGGGTAAAGACATCGGCGGCATGGGGGATATATTCTGTAGCCAGGGCCCAGTCCCCCTGGTCGGTTTTGCCGTAAAAGAGGGGTTCTGGACGAAGAATTTGCAGATTCCGTAATTTCTGGAGGGCGTTCCATTCCCGTATGACATGGCGATAGGCGCTGAATCGGCGACTGAACACTTTGAGAATCACCGGCTGCTCCTGCCAGAGGGCGGAGAATATCCGCCGCGTGCCAGGCACCTCGCGAATCAGGCGGCATTCCCGGCAAATGAAGCCGCCGGTGCGCTGACCGGCGGGATACACCGTGATTTGTGGCAGGTTTTCGGCTGTCTGCATGAAACATCCTGTATAGGGGTTGTCCGCTCGTATCTGGGGGCGGCAACATTGTGCGTTTTTTAACACAGACGGTCTGTTAAGTCAAGGCCGGATATGCTGAAGGCCAGACAATCGGCAGAAGAATATTAGTGGAAAACGGGAACAATTTGATTATAATCACTGGTTTCAAATGGGTTATTTAGGACGTGTATGAGTGATCTTTTTTTCGTAATCGCATGTATTTTACTGGCTGGACAGTTGCTGATTACTCTCCAGGTATTCAGCAATGCCCGATACGCGCAGAAAAAAACCAAAAAAATCCGTGACTGGTATCGTCCGTCAGCGGTTATTATTGTGCCGTGCAAGGGGCTGGATGCGGCATTTGAACAGAATATTTTGTCCTTTTTTCATCAGGACTATCAGCCTTACCGGCTGTGGTTTGTGGTGTCGGACACGTCGGACCCGGCTTACCATCGCCTGAATCAAATCCTGGATAGCAATCGTTGCCAGTCGTCCGCTCAGGAAATCCGGGTGTTTGTGGCCGGCAAAACCAGCGGCTGCAGCCAGAAGCTGCACAATATGCTGTATTGCTATCGCCAGATACCGGAGGATGTCGAGATTCTGGTCTTTGCCGATTCAGATGCCTGTGCTGACAACGACTGGCTGAGTCATATTGTCTATCCGTTCCATTCCGGCAAAAAAGGTGCAGCCAGCGGATATCGGTGGTTCGTGCCGAAGGCCAACAACACGGCAACACTTGCATTATCCTGTATTAATGCTGTGGTGGGACAGGTTCTGGGCAATACGCGGTTTAACCATGCCTGGGGCGGTTCCATGGCCATTCCGGTATCCACATTCCGAGAACTGGATCTGGAACGCATCTGGTCCCGGTCCATCAGTGATGACCTGACGCTGAGCTGTGCGGTTCGTCGGGCCGGCCAAAAAATGATTTATGTGCCGTCCTGTATGGTGGCATCCTATGAAATCACAACGTGGCCGAAGTTATTTGAATTTGTTCGTCGGCAATTTCTGATCACCCGTGTGTATGCTCTTCGTACCTGGCTGTTCGGATTATTCAGTATCCTGTTCAGTGTGGGCGGGCTATGGCTGATGATTGGGGTTGCGGCTTTTGCCCGGCATGTTGAGGATAAAAATGCCACGTTCTTCAGTGCGGCTGCAGCGGCCATTCTGCTGGCACAATTTCTTCGAGCCGTCATTCGTCAGCGGATGATTTGTCAATTGCTGGTCAAAGACCAAAAAGCCATGCGAGCGGCGATCTGGGCGGATATACTTTTGTTCTGGGTGTGGGGGATTATTTTTCTAATCGGCATTCTCAGCTCGGCTGTTGGAAACACCATCTGCTGGCGTGGGATACGCTATCGGATAAACGGACCGCTGGATGTGGTCGTTGAACATTAAGACCTTGGAATGACTCAGCGTCCGACGACAGCAATTCCGAGCTGGTCGGCCAGTTCAAGGGTTTTCTGTTTATCAATGATAATGGTTTTGTGTTTTTCCACCACAACACAGCAGGCCTTGTTTTGGGCCAGGCTTTGGATGGTATCGGGGCCGATGCAGGGGACATCAAATCGCATATCCTGTTTGGGTTTGGCAGACTTCAGCAAGGTCCAGGCGCCTTTTTTGCAGAGCTGTCCGGCCCGTAGAATCATTTCAGCGGTCCCCTCGATGGCCTCCACGGCGATGATTTCGCGTTCTTTGACAGCAATAGCCTGACCAATGTCAAGCCTGCCCACTTCCAGAACGATGGGCCAGCCGAATTCAATATCCGCCAAAACCGAAGCCGGCGGGCGGGTTCGCGTCATCACGCCTTCGTCGGCCATGGACTCTTTGCAATATAAAGTCGAATCTACCAAAATAATTCCTCCGCTAGCCAGTTCATCAGCAATGGCATTAAGCAGTGAATCGTTGCGTTTATCCTGTTTTCGCAGTCTCCAGTACCATATCCGCAGGGCACGCCAATCCGGCAGATATTTTACGATCCGCCATGGTGTATAGATTTTGGTTTTTGCGACACGGCCTACCATAATGGTATCCCGGACACCATAGCGCCGGAGTTTTCGCATCCATCCGCCGGGACGAGCGATGGGCGCTTTAAAAAACACATCGACATACTGAGCCAGTTCCGGCTCGACACTGTCAGCCAGGCCGGCACAGATCACTTTCAGGCCGGCTTTTTTGGCTCCCTGAGCCACCAGAAACGGCAGACGGCCCTGGCCGGCAATCAAACCTAAAATGTGCTGCGATGACTCAGTCACCTGACTGGCTCAGCTTTTCGAGTTTACGTTCCAGTTCCTTGATTTTCTTTTTCATCTCGGGCAGATATTCAATCAGGCTATAGGCCCTGCGTGCGATACCGGCATCAATGGCAGGGGTTCCGACAATCGTTGCGCCATCCGGGACATCGTTGACAACGCCGGCTTTGGCACCCACCTTGACAAGATTGCCTACCTTGATATGACCGACCACGCCGACCTGGCCGCCAAGCACTACGTGGTGGCCGAGTGTGGCCGACCCTGCGACACCGACCTGGGGCACAAGCAGACAATATGGACCGATTTTGGTGCCGTGGCCAATGGCGACGGAGTCCCCAATTTTGCTGCCTTTGCCGATAACGGTATCATCAAGAGTCCCTCGCTCAATGGCACAACCGGAGCCAATTTCCACATCATCTTCCAGAATAACCCTGCCAATTTGCGGGATTTTATGATGGATCCCCTTATGGGTGGCAAACCCGAAGCCATCCTGCCCGATTGAGGCATTGGATTGAATAATGACGCGGTGGCCAATGATGGTACCGTCATAAATTACGGTATTCGGATAGAGAATACAATCATCTCCGATTTTTACGTTGGGGCCGATGAATACACCGGAATAAAGCTGACAGTTTTTACCAATAATGACATTTTCGCTGATGGAAACAAAGGGATGCACGTTGCATCCTGCTCCTAACTGGGCGGTTTTGTCGATGGATGCCTGGCTGCTGATGCCAGTGACAGGATGTTTGCGATGGCCATACAGTAAGACCACAATCTGCATAAAGGCATAGTAAGGGTCTTCAGTAACCAGCAGGGCAGCTGGAGATTCTATTGGTTCCGAAGCGATCACTACCGAAGCCCTGGTTGACTTCACCTGCGGCAAATATTTTTTATTGCTGTAAAAGGTAATTTGGCCGGGGCCAGCCTTATCGAGTGTCGATGCACCATGGATGGTTATGGTGCCGTCGCCAATCACTTTACCGCCGACGAGGGCGGCTAATTCCTGTAATGTTTTACTCTGCATTCAGTTGTATCCTGTTTATTATTCGAAATTTATGGAGATTATAGCGGTTTTGGCAGGAGCGTCAATGATTTTGCGACGGTTTTGGGGTCAAAAGTCTATCGATTGCATCGACAACCTCTTGCTGGGCTTGTGAGGAGGCTGCCTGGAAGCTTTCGGAAGGGCATACGATAGCAGTAGATTCAGGACCTATTGGACTATAAACAGCGGGATCTGTAGGGCCAAAAATGGCCACATTCTTTTTGCCCATCGCGCCGGCCAGATGGGCAATACCGCTGTCATTACCGAGAAAAACATCCACACAGAACAGGACTTTGAGTACCTGCTCAAGTCTAATATTTGAAATGACAGGCCCTGTGTGACGTAATTTGTGCAAATCATCTTCGCTGAAGCGCTCCTGTTCGGCCGGGCCGAGAAGAAAAGCGGGTTGAATTTGTTTGGTGCGCAGGTACCGGGCAACGGCAAGGAAATTGTCGAGATACCAGCATTTGTGTCTGCCGCCGCTGCCGGGGTGAATCAGACAGACACGGCACTCCGGAACTCCGAATTCCTCAAGCAGATCATTGCCTTCCTGCAGGTCTTCGGGAAGTGGGCGAATCAGGATCTCAGTCGGGTGTTGGGGAAGTGGATGCTCGAGGGCATTCGATTCCACAAACCGACGGATGTAAAATGAAGCAGCATGTTCAGGGCTGGTGGGGGCCATCGGCAGCATCGTGACTTCGCCGGCGTGACTGCAATGGATGGTAAACAGGAGATTTTGTTCGAAATGATCATGGCCATCACCAAGAAAGCTGATGACGTGTTCATAATCAGCAAAGGCCATGATGAGACGATCTTTTTGTTCGACAGTAAATTCATCAACGGACTCGAACAGTCTATGGAATTGGATTTGTTCCATCGAGCGTACACGGTCGATGCAGGTTCTGCGGGGATAGAATGAGATATAATCGGTTCGCCCAATCAGATGGACCTGTGAATAGCCAAGCGTGTTCTTCAGAAACGATGCCAGCGGCAAAATAAGAACGCAATCGCCAATGGCTCCGGGATGGATAATTGCTGCCTGACGAACGGTTTGTTGTGAGTCATAGTCTCGAGGCATGATGTTATTCCCTGAAGGCGTTGTTGATCCAGGCTCCTCCGGCAACCTGCATACCCAATTCAGTGGGGATATAAATGACTGCAGCCTGGCCCGGCGTTACCGCAGAGACAGGGTGGTCAAACACAATCCGCACGGAGTCCGTTTCGGGATACACGGTCGCGGGGCTTCCCTGATGGTTGTAACGGATTTTCACCATGGCTTTGAAAGGGTTTAGCGGGATATCTATCAGCCAGTTCATAGGTGCGGCGGTCAAGCCGGTGCTGAGTAACTCTTCTCGAGGTCCCAAAATGACGGTGTTGGTCTGACTGTCCAGTCCGACGACATAGACAGGTTCGCCCATGGCGATTCGCAGGCCCCGCCGCTGGCCAATGGTGTACTGAAAAATGCCTTCATGGCGGCCAAGGAGCGTACCATTTTTATCGACGACGTCGCCGGGGCGTTGGATGTCGGGGCAGAGTCGTCGCAGCAGGCCCGCATAGTCGTTGTCCGGGATAAAGCATATCTCCTGAGAGTCGGCCTTGCTGTGAATGTGCAGGCCGAACTGAGCAGCCAACTGGCGGGTTTTATCTTTGGTTAACTCTGCCATCGGCAGCAGGATGTGGTTCAGGGTATCGCGGCGGATCATTGACAAGACGTAGGACTGGTCTTTGCCGGCATCCTGTGCCTGATAGAGACCAGGCATGCCGTTTATACGGCGAATTTGAGCGTAGTGGCCGGTGGCGATAAAATCCGCCCCATGGGAGGCTGCAAATTGCCAAAGCCTGCCGAATTTCATCAGGCGATTACACAAGACGCAGGGATTGGGCGTACGGGCCTGACGATATTCGCTGGTGAAATAATCGATAATTTCATCAAATTCACGACGGAAATCAAGGACATGCAATTCGATGCCGAGGGTGCGGCACACTTGTTCAGCGTCGGCCTGAGCAGTCTGTCCGCCGTCGTGGGTGATCATAAATACGCCGCTGCAGTGATAACCCTGCTGGCAAAGCAACGCAGCGGTGGCGGCGCTGTCCACACCTCCGCTGACTGCGACAAAGACCGTTTGTGCTGCTGACATGTTACAGATTCTGCCGGAGAAAATACAGACTTATCTGGCCAAGGCTTAATTTTTTTTCTGTTCGAAGATTCCCTTGAGAGCATCCGTGGCGCCTTTGCCTACATCGCCGGCTCCCTTAAGAAGGTTTTCGCCAGTCTTGCCGACTTCCTCGAGGACTCCTTTGCCAGCTTCGCTGACATTTTCAAGGATTTTTTGACCCTGCTGAGCCAGTCCTTTGCCGATGGAATCAATCATGTCCAGCGGCAGGAGGTCTTTGCCCTGTTCGGCAACGCCGCCGGCGATGGCGGTCAGAACTTTAGCGGTCAGTTCGGCGGTATTGACCGGTTTATCATTGCCGATGTCGTTTAAGATAATGGGATTGACTTTTAAAGTAACGGTGTCGGCTTTGCCGGGAATCGGCAGCAGTTTGGCCTTCACCTGGACCCCATTAATAACCAGTTCCCGAATGACCAGTTTTTTGCCCGAGGATGCGGTGGTGGTATCGGCAGGCTTGTCGGATTGGGGTAAATTGTTAAGGATGGCCTGCAGGTTATTTTCTGAAAGGCCTTTCTGTTCGATGGTCAACTGGATATCATCCAGCTGGATTTTCTGAATCTCGACCGTATCGCTGAGCAGGCTTTTGGTGTTCAATACCACAGCGGCCTTTCCCATGGACATAAAGTCTGAGTGCTGATAGCCTTCGGGATTTTTAATATTTAAACCCGCCAGCTCAACTTTTCCGCCGAGGATAGACAGGCTCGCATCCTGCAGGCTGACCGGCACTTTCAGGGCGGCTGTACCGCCGGTCTCAACACCGAATTTGATCGCTTTGCCTCCAAACAGGGTGAATAAGACAAAGACCAAGACGACCAGAAGGACCAGTATGATACCTGCTGCGATTATTATTTTTTTCATCCCAGATTCCTTTCGTTTTATTTATCCTGAAGTAATTCCTGCTGAACCGTCACCCCGGCCTTCTGGGCGGCTAATGCATGTTTTCTGGCGGAGGCTTTGTCCCCGCTGAGATAATAGCATATCGCAAGCCCATTATGGATGGCTCCATTGTCCGGACTCAGGGACAATGCAGTCCGGTACGATTCAATGGCTTTATTATACGCTTTTTGGTTGGCATACGCAACCGCCAAATTGTGATACAAATCCGCGTTTTCCGGATCGATCTGGATGGCCTTTGCATAGCATTGGGCCGCCTGGTCTGCCTGCTGCAGTTTTAAATAGGCATTTCCCATATTTTGCAGGGCAGCGGACTGGGTCGGGTCGATGAGCAAAACCTGACGGTAGGCCTCGATTTCGTCATTGGTCCGATCCAGATAGTGCATGGCAAGGGCCAGACCGAACCATGCTTCGGCATCATCCTGACGGATAGACAGGGATTGCTGGAACCGGCTGACCGCTCCGGAGAAGTCTTTCTGGTCGAGGGAAAGATTGCCCAGGCCTGTATAGGCGGAAGCCAATTGCGGGTCCAGGTCAAGGGCTTTGGAGAAGGCTGTCTGTGCCTGGGCGATGCGTCCTGCTTTGCGATAGAGCTGTGCCAGATAGAGGAAGTTCTGGGCGTCGGTGGGTTTCAAGACCACCGCAGCCTGCATCTGGGCGAGCGCTTTGTCAAGCTCCCCGAGTCCCTGGTAGGCCTGAGCGAGATTGCGATATACATCCACAAAATCCTTTTTGAGTTTCAGGGCCTTGAGGTACAGTCCTTTGGCACGCTCGTACTGGCTCAGCTGCAGGTAGGCATTGCCCATATTGTTGTAATTGGTGGCATCAGGCCCCAGGATCGAGAGGGCCTGTTCGTATTGGGCAATTGCTTCGTCGGGACGTTTCAGACGCAGCAGGACATTACCGAGATTGGTGTGAGCTTCGGCCAGAGAAGGATTAATCTGAACGGCCTTGACCAGATACTCAAAGGCATAATCAAGCTGTCCCCGATCGGCATAACTATTGCCGAGATTATTGAAGAAACACCCCAGGGTTTGTTTGGGGGTCAGAGTTTTAAAATAGAGCGACTCTCGACCCGAAGGCGGAGGGAATTTTTCCAGATAATGTTTGTCGGCTGCGATGGCTCCGCCGGAGGTGGTTTCAATATTATATTGTTTTTTGCCGTCGTCATATCGGACAAAGAAATGCCCCGGCACAACCACGCCATAGGCCGGCAAGCCGATGCGTTCGGCGATGGCCAGATACAATACCGACAGACTCAGGCAGTAGCCGCGTTTGCGTTCCAGGACGACGTGCAGAAATAAATCGTCCGGGTTGTCTGCGGTTTCCAGCGAAGCGAAACCGAGGTCCTTGAACAGATATTGATTGATGATGTCGATGGCACGATAATCTGCCGGGATGCGTTTTTCCTTCATGCGGGCAAGGATCTCCTCGGCCATATCGTCGATTTTGCTGCGGTACATCGTCGGGGTTTTGTTGGCGCCCCATTCCCGCGACAGCAGCAGGGCCGCGGTGGCCAGATCGATTTCTTCATCCGGCAGCCGCAGCACCCCTTCAATTGAGGACATATACAGCCCGCGTTTGCCATCATTGGCTAAGGTGACAGCCAGGGTAACAGGCGCAGCCAGAAGCACCGCCAGCAAAATCAAAATGGATCGATTTTTTTTCATCGCGTAATCGGTTACTGGTTCTGTGCAATTCCCAATTGCCGTGTTATCTTCTCCGCGGTCATCATTTCAATCCGGATTTGTTTGACGGGACTGGTCTGTCCGGACACAATTGCAATCGCCTGTTTACGAATCCCCAGCTTCGCTGCCAGGAAATCAATCAGGCAATCGTTGGCTTTACCTTTTTCCGGTGCCGCGGCGACCTTGATTTTCAGCATCTGGCCCATCGGTCCTGCAATCTGTGTTCGCGAACTGCCGGGCACGACTTTGACGGTAAACAGCACACCTTCTTTGGTATCAGAGAATATTGGCATAGCCGTGCGGCTCAGACATTTTCCCGCAGATTCTGTCCGATGGAAAACTGGATATAGCGTTCAATCTGAGCGGCCAGTTCACCGACGTTGCCGATCTGAAAATCTTCGTAATGGCCCGGCAGAAATTCTCCATTTAATGCCTTTTTAAAAACCTTGACTCGAACGATGGGGACGGATTTTAAAGTGGCTGAGAAACTGGAATTTTTATATTCCTTCAGCTCGACCCGCCAGTCCTCGCTGATAAATACCAGGCTGTTACCTGTATATACAGACGTCGGAAAATAATCATACAAGATTTTTATAATATCCATATCGGCTATTTCCTGTTTATTATCCAGCCATTGGCTTGTTAAAATATACCAGATAATCAAGCCTATCGCAAGCTGCCGGTCAGTTCAGAAATCCGTTGAATACCATGTTTCTGACAATACAGATATAATCCGTCTATTATTCTTGTTGTGCAGGATGGGTCATTAAATGTTGCGGTTCCCACTGCCACGGCGGTTGCACCGGCAATCATAAATTCGATGGCATCGGACGCCGTGCGTATTCCGCCCAGCCCAAGAATGGGGATTTTATTGGGTTTGCCGACATCCTGATAGACACGGTTGACCAGATACACAGCAATGGGCTTGATGGCAGGGCCGCTCAGACCTCCGGTACGGTTGGATAATACGGGTTTTCGGGTTTCGATATTAATAACCATCGCAGTGAATGTGTTAATCAGGCTCAGCGCATCGGCTCCGCCGGCCACTGCAGCTTTGGCGGTTGCGGTAATATCCGTAACCGCGGGAGTTAATTTGACCATCAGCGGCTTTTTGCCGCAGACAGCTTTGACGGCACGGGTGATTTGTTCAATCAGATGAGGGTCTGTTCCGAAGGTAATGCCGCCCTGTTTGACATTGGGACAACTGATATTCAGTTCGAAACCTGCGATGCAGTCGATCTCGCTGAGACGTTCTGTTACACGGACATAATCTTCGATGGTCTGGCCTGCGATATTGACAAAAACGGCCGTTTTGAGCTTTTGAATGATGGGGATTTTTTCGATCAGAAACCGTTCCAGGCCCAGATTAGCCAGCCCAATAGCATTGAGCATTCCGGAATCGGTTTCAACGACGCGCGGCGTTGGATTGCCTTTACGCGGCAGGACCGAAATGCTTTTGGTGATAAAGCCGCCCAGCGAACCAATGTCTATAAAATCCGACAATTCGTCCGCATAGCCGCAGGTGCCTGATGCGGTAAAGACGGGATTTTTTAACGTCAAGCCTGCAAATTGGATGCTTACATCGACAGTCTGTTCCATCAGCATTATCCTTCCTTGCTGAAAACCACATCACGGGCATCAAATACCGGACCTTCTTTGCAGCATAACTTATATTCGGTCTGCTGCGGCTGGGGAGTTTTGTGTTCAATGGCGCAGCTTTGGCACAATCCTATCCCGCAGGCCATCATTCGCTCCATGCTGACCTGGCAGGGTAGGTTATGTTTGAACGCCAATCTGGCCGTTGCAGCGAGCATTACCTCGGGCCCACAGGCATAAATTGCCGTCTTGGCCGGATCCCATTGGTTTTTGCTAAGCCATTGTTCCACGCATTCGGTGACATAGCCCTTGAAACCAGCAGAACCATCATCGGTAGCAATATGACAATCGACCCCTAATTGCCAAAATTCTTCCAATACAAGACCGGTGATGTTTCCAATACGAATCGTAAACGGCAGGTTGTCACAGCTTTTTGCCCCCGCAAAAACACATATTCTTGTCGGCTGTTTCTTTAAAACTGAGGCCAGATGGAGAAGCGGGGGGGCTCCCATACCGCCTGCAATCAAAATCGATAACTCCTTGTCTGGCAGAATATTAAAGCCATTTCCAAGAGGTCCAAGGACATTGATTTTGTCTCCTTTTGACAGGCTGGTCATGCGAACCGTTGATGGCCCCAGCACGCAATACATGATTTCAAGCTTAACGACAGGGCCGTTTTCCCCCTGGCTGACGGAAACATCTGAAAAACTGAATGGCCGGCGTAAAATAAGCTGTCTTTTCACGGCGTCTTTAAGGTCGTTTGGGATTTTTTCCTGAGCGGGCAGGGCGGTCTGAGTCAAATCCAGCATGACGAACTGGCCGGGAACAACGGATTGAAAAAAGGGTACGGCTTCGCTTCCGAGTTCGATTATCAAACGGTTATAACAGGTCCGAATTTGCTGGTTACTAAGAACCGTTGCCCAAAACATCCCCTTGGCTTGCGATTGCTTATCTGAAAAGCTCATAAGCTCTTTCTAAATAAGAGGTTAATGAATAAAAAAAGCTCCCGGAATATTCATCCACTGACATTCCGGAAGCCCGCCACGGCAAAGAAAGCCGCCAATATTCTGATGACCGTTTATTGTTCTGTTTCCATTTTTTCTGGTTTTCACCTTCTGGATTCCTAATGGGCACTAAGTATAGCAACCCCCCCAGATGATGTCAACAACGGGAGCAAAAAAGAATTTACAAAAAGGATTGCAAAAAATCATATAACTCTCTATCTGGCAATATGATATATCACATTGGATGAGGCCTTTAATCCGCGTGGTGAATTTGAAAAAACAGGCATCCCTCTTGAAGAGCCTCTTTGTCTGTGGTATATGCAAATCCCAAGTCAAAATGGAATGCCGGGGGAGTTTATCCCCAGTAAAGAAAACGGATTGGAATTGAGTAATGATAGTAAGCCACACATATTTTAGATTGAGCATAGGACTATGGCTGTGTTGCTGGTGTGCTTGTCTGGCGGCGGTATCCAAGCCGATTGATGAGGTTCTTCGCGATTCGGCCCAGAAAAAAACCAGATATTCCATTCTTGCTGTAAATGCTGCCGATGGCAAACAGCTCTTTGCGCGGAATCCGGACACCCCGTTTATGCCTGCATCCAATATGAAGTTGGTTTCCACCGCAGCGGCGATTCATTATCTCGGGGCGGATTATGTCTTTAAGACCGAAGTGGGGCTGCTCAATGGCAGTCTTGTGATTGTGGGCGGAGGCGACCCGCTTTTGGGGGATCCAACGCTAGATGCTCGCTACAACCGCAAGGCCGGTTGGGTTATGGATACGATTGCTGAAACGCTGAAAAAGAACCATATCACGTCAATACGGGATATTATTGTGGATGCCAGCTTCTTTGATAATAATCGCGTCCATCCGGCCTGGCCTGCTGATCAGCTCAATCAATGGTATGCCTGTGAGGTCAGCGGTATTAACTATAATAACAACTGCATACGCATTACCGCAGAAAATCAGAACGGCAAGGTTGTTCTGGGAACCGAACCGAGCACGTCCTTTTTGACTTTTATTAACCAGGTCCGGCTTGTCGGCAGCGGCAGCAGTGCTTTGGGGGCTTATCGTAACACCAAACCGAATGTCTTGATAATCAAAGGAAATCTTCGCGGAGCGACCAGTTTTGATGTGGCCATTGAAAAACCGGCGGCTTTTTTTGCATGGCATCTTAAAGAGCGTCTGGTGGCCCAGGGGATCGAAGTGCAAGGCGGTCTTTTGGGACAATATGTAAAACAGGATCCGGGCCTGCAGATTCTGCATACGTTTGAAACCCCGCTGACGGATGTGCTTTATCGCAGTAACAAGGACAGCCTGGGGCTGGCAGCCGAATCACTGATCAAGACCATTTCCGCTGAACAGACCGAAGGCCGAATCAACGGGGAATGGCCTCACGGTCTGACGCTTGCGGGCAATTATTTGTGTTCGCTGGGGGCAGATCCCAATCATTTTGTACTTGACGATGGTTCCGGACTAAGCCGAAATAATCGGCTGACGACACGGATTCTTGTGTCGGTGCTCAGGGACCTGTATGCAGGTCCCCACTGGGCGATATTTGAAAGCAGCCTGTCGGTTGGCGGAGAAGACGGCACGACGTCCAAGTATTTTCAGGAGCCGCAGTATCGCGGACGGATTCTGGGAAAAACAGGTTATATTTCGGGTGTTCGGGCATTCAGCGGAATATGCAAAACCCCCTCAGGGGACATTTTATTCAGCATTTTAACCGAAGACGGAAACGGTCTGACGCGTAATTGGATTAACGAGATTACAAAGTCGATTTTTGACCGGAAGTTTTAGATTGCTCAGAAGCGATTTCGTAGCGGGCCAGTTCACCGGTAAGTTCTTCAACGAGGTCCTTGAGGGTTAATATCCCCAGCGGTTTTTTCTGCTCGGCCAGCAGACCTGCCTGGGATGCCGTGATGACCGCAATCCGATGCGGCCCTTTCCGCATGATGGAAATGGCGTCCAGTACGGAAGTGGACATGTCCATACGGACAAGGGGCTGCACGAACGGTCTGAGGTTTTCGAATTCCACCCCGGCTCCCAGCGTTTGATAGATATCGATAAAACCGAGAATGTGACTGCGATCCTTTTCATAAACCGGAATGCGGCGATGCGGACATCGTGCGACAATAGCCAGTAAGGCACTGCGATTGCTGTTGATTTCTGCCATTTCGACCTTGTTCATCGGCACCATGACGGTTCCGACAGAGACTTCGGGAATGTTCATCAGCCGCTGGATCATGTTTTTCTGGATGGACGTCAGCAGACCTTCGTCACGTGTTTCCTGAAAGATTTGACGAACCTGGCTGCGCTGGGTGATATCGACGGCAGCAGCCGTATCGACGGCAATTCGGAACAGCCGGGAAAAGACCCGGAATAAAAGCCGCATCAATTGAACAGCCCCGCTGAGGGTACAAAGCCGCCATATACCCCATATTGCCGGGGCCAGGGGACGTATCAGGCTGTCGGCTCGATAGAAAAACACGCTCTTAGGTAGTATTTCCCCGAAGATAAACAGGGTGGGGGTCATGATGATGGTGGTGTAGAATTCCGCCAGGTTTTCATCTTTCAGATACGACAGCAGCCACCAGGTCAGCCCGCTTGTCGCCAGATAATTGACGATGTTGTTGCCCAGCAAAAGCGACAAAATCAATCCCTGACCATCGGCAATCGCGGTGGATAGTTGCTTATAAAACGCTCTTCCCTGTTCGACACCCAGGCGAAGACGAAAGCGGCTGAGCCGATAGATGCCCGTTTCCACGCCGGAAAAGAAGGCGCTGCACAGGAACATCACAATCACAAATATAAGCAGGGCGATTTCTGTCATGGTTTTGCGACCAGGGGTTCCAGGGACAAAATCAGGCTTTCAATACGATTGTTTTTGACGGTTTCAATCGTGAATTTCATGTTCTGCCAGGTTACAATATCGCCGTTTTTGGGGATTCGTCCCAGCAGGGCGGTTACCAGACCGCCAATAGTCGTTAAGCGGATCTGTTCGGGATCCACGCCAAAGGCTTCAGCCCAGTCCAAAATGGGAAGACGAGCCGACAGACGATAGGTCATGGGGCCGATCTGCTGGATCGGAACGCTGCATTGCTGCTGTTGTTCATCGGCTCCCAGAAGCTGATCGACAATATCATCCAGTTTTACCAGTCCCGCGATGCCCCCATATTCATCGACAGCGATAGCGATATCAATGGCGTTATGCTGAAAAAAGGTAATCAGCGACTCCACGTTTTTCTGCTCGGGCACAAAGTACACCGGCCTGACCAGCTGTTCGATGGGCTTATTCGGGTTGATCAGCAGGTCCTGAAAGTGAATGACTCCCACAATGGAATCGATGCTGTCTGTATATACCGGAATCTGACGCAGCCGGTGCTGGTACATCATCTCCTGCACCATGGCAGGACTGGAGTGGATTGAACAGGCTTTCATTTCCACCCGGGGCCGCATGACATGACGGACTTTCAGAAGACTAAGCTCCAACACTTCCAGCAGCAGCAGATTTTCATCCTGAGTCAAGAGTCCTTTGCGGGCGGACTGGTCCAGCAGGATGCGAAGCTGATTCAGGGTGACCGGTTCTTTCGTTTGGCCCGCGTGCGTGACTGGAGCGGAGAGTCGAACGGCCGGTTTTATGAGGAGAAAATCAATCACTGCCAGCAGGGGGGTGAGAATTTTGATCAAAAAATAAAAAGGCACAGCCGCGGTCAGGCACATTGCATAGGCATTGGCATACGCAAAAGCCTTGGGCAGCATTTCGCCAAAAATCAGCAGCGAAACAAATACGGTGATCGCCCATATTATTGCCGCCGTGTGGCTGTAAAATTCCTGCAGGCGGACTGTGGTAATTCCGGCAAGGGAAAAAAACAGAATGTTGACCAGCATATTGCAGAACAGCAGGGTGGTTAACAGCCGATTCGGATTTTGGAGAATGTGCCAGGTTAACCACTCCAACCGATTGGACGACTTGGCAAAACCTCCGACCTTACGGGGTGACAAGTGAAAAAAGGCCGTCTCGGCAGCCGAACAAAAACCCGAACAAAACAGCAGCCCCAGCATGACCAGAAAACGCAGTAAATTGTCAACCAGAAAACTCACGACCAGATTGTCCGAGATGTATTGATGAGATTAAACCGCGACTTCTTTTTTGGGCAGACGGATTTTAAAGCAAGTTCCTTTGCCTTCTTCGGATTCGACGCTGATCAGGCCGTTATGTTTTTCAATAATCCGTTTGCAAAAGGATAGTCCAAGTCCATTATTGGGGCCATCGGGACAATTTTTCTTGGTGGAGTAAAAGGGTTCAAATATCTGTCGTAAGGCGGCAGGTGCAATTCCGCGGCCGGTGTCGACGATTTCAATCCAGACGGCATCTTCATTACAAAAGGCTCGGATTCGCAGTTCTCCGGGCTGACCGAGCATGGCTTGACGGGCATTGAGTATCAGATTCATCAATACTTGCCGCAACGAGGGGCCATCCGCCCTAATGAATAAATCGTCCGGCACCTGAATTGAAACATGAATTTTATCTTTTTCAAAATCCCGACCAATGCCACCAAACACGTCTTCAATTAGAGATTTAATCGAGACTTCTTGTATCGAGAATGGTTTCTGGCCTGCCAAAACCATTACTCGCTGGAGCATCTCAGTTGCTTTTTGGCTGAGTATGACGGCTTTGGTCAACGCTTTGCGGGTTAATTCCTCATCTTCAGGATGGCTTAAGGCAAGCTGTGCATAGTTGCCCAGCGGGGTCAGCAGGTTATTGACTTCGTGGGCCGTCATCGCCCAAGCCATACCCACCGCAGCCAGGGTGTGTAATTGATCTGACTGCTGAATCAGATGATTGTACTGTTCTTCACGAAATTGCAGTTGTCGATGCAGGGCCTGTCGTTTTTGCAGCACGCCGTTCATCCATTGCCCCTTTGTTTCAAATCACTGATTTTTTCCAATCTGAGCCTCTTACTATACGATTATTCTAAGTATCGACCTTTTGCCGGTAAATTCTTGAAAGTAATCTTGCTGGACACAAGAAGCCGCAATGCCCAAAAGATATCACTTGCAAACAAAAAAGCTTTGTGTAAGATAACGTAAACGAACCAAATAGGACATAATAACTCTGTTATGACGATGAATACATCCAAAGAAGATACAAAAAAACCTGTTGTTTTGGTGGTTGATGATAACCTTCAGAATCTGGAGCTGATCATGGCTTATCTGGAGGATGTGGATTGTCAGACAGTATCTGTCTCCAGCGGCATGGAAGCCCTGGATATGATTTCCGCCCAAATACCCGACCTGGTATTACTGGACGTGATGATGCCCAAAATCAGCGGTTTTGAAGTCTGCAGGCGAATTAAGAACAACCCTAAAACAGCCCATATCCCTGTAATTATGGTTACGGCGCTCAATGAGCTGGCAGATATTGAAAAGGCCATCAATTCAGGGACAGACGATTTCCTGAGTAAGCCCGTCAACAAATGGGAATTAATTACTCGAGTCAAAACCATGCTCAAGCTCAAACATTTGTCTGATCGCTTGGAAAAGACACTGGCCTATTTGAGTGAAGTGGAAAAAGCTACCAATCCTCGCTGAATTAAACCTATACCGCCTACACCTACACATACACCTCCGCGATCGTGTTTTTGATACCCTTCGCACGTCCTATAACCAGTTTTTTTGTGTTTTTAGTCGTTACAGCCGGTAAACATAGTAAGGTCATGTATGCGCGGAGCTTAAAAAAAAAGTCGGGGATTGAATCGCCTTAATCGAGCCAAATGTTTCGACGATACCCTAAGTACAACTGTTTGTATGGCTTAATCAATGTACTTATTATAGGGTAGGAACAAGAGGATGAGTAAGCTCCTCGAGATCTTTGGCAAAGGTGTTACGATCGACAGCGTCGAACTGGTTTGGAATTGGCTGGCGGCTCAGCAGCCCGCCACTCCGGTTCAGGGAAGCCTCGATGACCAACTCGGCAGGGTGGTTGACCTGCTTTCAGACCGGGATTTTGACCAGGCCGAACAGGCTTTGCGATTTTATTTGTTCGAAAAACCGGATTGTCCTCGCGGACGGATTGCCGCAGCATCCATTTGCATGCAGCGAAATGATTTGCAGGGTGCCATTGAGCAGGCTCGCAGTGTTTATCTGCGTCAGCCGCATAATACCATGGCGCTGTATCTGATGGGCTTTTGCCATGAACGCCTGGCACAGGTTGATCAAGCCATCGAATTTTATCAGGATTGCCTGAAATTCAAGCGTCATCTGCAGTTACCGCGTCAGCGAATGGCTGCGATCTATTTGCGTGATGGCCGAATTGATAAGGCGATTGAAGAGTATATTGTCTTGACGTCCGAACATCCGGAAGATATTGAGTCCATTACGTTGCTGGGATATCTTTATCTTGCCTCCGAACAATATGCCCAGGCTGTAGATGCGTTTAATCTGGCGATTTTATCGCATCCGGATAATTTCAACCAGGACGGCAAGGAAGATGAATTGACGCCGCTGCTGGAACAGGGGCTTTACGAGCAGGCGTTTGAAAATGTCTATTCAATTATGGAGCAAATCGGGGCGATGCCTGAGCTGTATGTGCAGCTGGGCGATATCTGCAGGCATGCCGGCAGGGTGACCGAGGCGATCTCGCACTATGAAGCCGCCCTGCGGATGCAGCCGAATTCACTGGAGGCTACCATCAAACTGGGCAGTCAATATCTGAGGGATGGCCACCCGGGTCTGGCCGCCGAACAATTCAATAAGGCTGCTGAGATTAATGATGAAATTATTGATGCTTATGCGGGCCTTGCCATCGCTCAGTATTTGGCAGGACAATCTTTAGAGTCAGAACAAACGTTATCCTTAGCGGCCAGTATTCATCAAAACAGTATCCTGCTGTTTGCTGAAACGGCAGCATTACATCTGAAATCATCGCTGAATCAGGCACAGATACAGCCTGAGGAATCACTCACTCGGGATGATATCATAGAAACGTTTATCAACGGCTGGCGCAAAAAGATGTCCAGTGCCGGACCGAATGCGGATTTGTATTATAAATATGGCCTTTTACTTATGATTCGCGGGCAGATTAAAGATGCGGTGCATTGGTTCCAAAGGGCCCTATCGGTCAATACTACGCATTATCGGTCCAGAATTAAGCTTTGTCTTGCACTCCGTGAAATCGGCCAGAATGAGGAAGCCTTTGCGATGTTAAGACAAAGCACGGTATTGCCGTCGGCTATGCTGGAGCTGCATTATCAGACTGCGCTGTTATTTTGTGATAAGCCGAGATTTGCCAGGGCTATGCAGCATCTTCAAACCCATAATACATTCCATGGGCTGTCTTCAGAAGACACACGTGACTATATCGAGGTAGTACTCGAAAATCTTGGTATTGTGGACAGGGCACTGTCAAACTGGTCACGTATTGAACAAACGTCTATGCTGGCACTCAGCATTTCGCCACAGGGATAATTCTCAAGCCTAAAATGTGGGCGATGGAATCTTGGGGGGCTGCAGGCCATAATTTTCAATAACTATGATGTATAAGCTAATGGAGTATGGAAATCCGCGAATGCAACATAAGATACATTATAGGACCTAATATATAGCCCACAAAAAAATTGTAAGGCTTTGACATTACAATGTTTATGAAATCGAGCCAGAATGGACTTGAACTCATAACCGTTGGTTCCGTAGACCAATGCTTTATCGATCAGTAGCTAAAGGAGCGCACATTTACAGCATTCATCGGCCCAAAACACCCCGTCTTAGGATTTAGTTAAATTGATTTGGGCAAACCACGGAGTATTTTCATCAGTTACTAAAAAACCTGGAGTATACCCGCCGTTTAACGCTATTTTACGTCTCATACAAAATCTTTTCTTGACTTATTTGACAATTTATGTTATAGTTCCTGTTAATATGGAGAGGATGATGGCATAATCAATCATTTTGGGGTTTTTCTGTCTGGATTATTTCCAGCCGGATAAGATGTAACTTCGTGGCAATAAATTGTCATAGTTCATGATAACGCTGGTTTTTCTGGGGAGTCATAATATGTTAACACTAAAGAGACTGTTAGGGTCATTGTGTGTTCTTGTATTCTCATCTACTCTGTTTGCGGCCCCGAAGGCTTGGGTTTCTACCAGCTACAGGCCTGATTTCTGGTCTTCCGGTTCCTGGTATCGGGCACCTGTGACTGATGGGTATATGGACTTACGGCTGGCAATTGAAAACGCAACCTTCGACCAGGCTGAGTTTTCCATTTCTTATGACAGCAGCATTCTGTATCCTTTGAGTGCCGATAATTTTATGGATATCATGCCCGGATTAAGTGTTTTCAGTGACACCACCATCAACCTTGATGGGACCTGGAAAAAGACCACGTTTACCTTGACCGGGGCTGTTTCCATTGGTTCCATCCAGTATGAATCTGAGGCTGTATTCAGGCTTCGTCTGTATCCCAGGGGTGAGGGTACCGTTCCTATCAGTTTGTGGACCAGCTCCAGTCCTCGTTATCCTGCTTCCTATAAAAGCTGTGATTTAATCCTTCGCAGCGGCGGACAGGTTGTCCCGTATGAGCGCAAGGAATGGAATGACAGTGTCCAGCTTGTCACCTTTACCGATAAGACTTCGGCGTCGGTACTCTATTATTATGATCTTAATCTGGGGACGCCCATATCCAATGGTATTATTCGGATTACTTATGCCGACAGCAGCGTGGAAGAATTTACAGCTTCCAATCACGCCAGAGGCATTACCATTGACAGCGATTACGGCGGATATTTTATCACGGATCAGCCCAATGCTATTGAATATGCAATTGTTTTTCCGGAATACGAAGATACCGTAATGAACAGTATCAGCGGCGGATGGTCAACCACCCATATTCAGCCGGAAAGGATGTTTTTTGTCCGGGAAGCCTCCGAAGGATTTCATGGTCTGCGTGCAACATCCGATGATATCGTGCTGACGGTGGATTTGATGGGTATTGGGGCCGATTTCGGCAGTTCTGTGTATGACGCTGTTCTGATGACCTATGAGCAAGGGATTGTCAGCAAAACCTATGATTTTGACTATGTCAACAATGACACCATCAAGATGACAATTTCCGGCGGCCTTGAAGCCAATCCCACTTATGTATTATATGTATATAAAAACGGCCTGATTGCCGGCCGGACATGGTTTGGCGCATCGACTTTTTATCCTGTTACCTTCACGGTCAAAAATCAGGCGGATATGGTTTTGCCGGGGGCGACTGTAACGATTCCGCTGTGGAGCATGTATGGTCCTGCGAATCTCGAACAGGTTACCGATGCCAACGGCGAAGCAGTCTTTGAGCTGCCGGGTTCGGAATGGGGCAATTATTATAATTACTATGTTGTGCTTGCCGAGCATGAGGATGCGGTTGGAAACTTTCAAGTGTTCGACGCTCCGGTTCCTGTTTCGGTGGTTATGGGGCCTGTCCGCGGACTGGATATGGATGACTTTGCCATCCTTGCCTCACAGTGGAAGATGGAATACTGCCAGTGGAATAACGATTGCAACGGCGCCGACCGCAATCGGGATGGCACTGTGGATATCAAAGACCTTGCGATATTCGTTGATCGCTGGCTGAAAGAAATGAATTAAACCGCGTCCCGGGTTTGACTATTTAACGCCCCTTTCCGCTTGTTCCGGCAAGGGGCGTTTTTATGGCTTATGTAATTCGAATCCTGAGCCGGGATCAAGAGGGTCTTTGCAGACATCCCTGCTCAAGACCGTCGATGCGGCGAATCACATCCCTTTGCCGCCCTGCTGCCGGATGGGGCTGGCGGCTTGCTCTAAAAACTATACCGTACTGCAGTATAGATATTGGTATTATCCTCAAACTGGCCAAAGAACGTATAAGGATAATCGCCGAAAAAGATATTTGCGCCTGCTTCCCAGGACAGAGAATCACTCAGTTTATAATGGATATTCGGACGCAGATAAACATCACGATCCGTCGGCGAGAAATAGGTAAACATCGATAATCGGAGATTCTGATTGAGCAGCAGTTTTGTCAACCGCAAAGTCAGCAACTGACGATAGTGATCTCGATTGGCATAGGGTGTGGTTTTCTTGTAATCGCCGTAATGCATCAATTGCTCAACATAATACTGCAGCCCTGCGGTGAAATCTGGGGCAATTTCCTGTGTGTATCCGGCCAGATACCGCATCTCGGAGTTATTGATATAAGGATTTTGGCCATTCCTGTCGTCGGCAGAATCATAATACCCAACTTCGACATTGCCGATGCCCTTGCCCACCGCTCCCTGCACACTGGCTCCGTAGACATTCAGGTCTGGAAAAAGGGCCTGCCCTGAAACCGTTTGTCCGGCTGGACTTTTCCAGAAGCCCCGATAGCCATACAGGGCAAATTCATAGTTATTGATGTTTTTATAAAGACGGACGGCCACCTCATCATCCCGGAACCACCGGTCGGGCCGATCGGTATGAACGATGGCATCCCGCCCGGCGTGCCGCTGCAGATTGGCATTCCAATACGAGATCGACTCACCATCAATATAACGGTCAGGATCGAATTGCGGCGTATATACCACGTCCAGGTTTACCTCATCACTGAACAGGCTGACTTTGGCCGCATCCGAAGGCGCCTTGAGATAATCGGTATCGCGCCCCATAAAAAACGAATTCCAGTCCTTGGGAAACAGATCATTGATGAAAACCAAATCTCCCGTTCCCCAGGTCAGAATCTGCCTGCCGAGCTTGACATCCATCCAGTCAGCAGGACGAGTAAATACATTGGCTTCACGCAGATCAAAATCGCCCTGTTCGGCAACTCCGTCCCCATAGAAATCGCCCTTTGCCTTAAAATCCGCCCAGTCGGTTGCACTGAATAAATCAACCTGCAGACGGCTTTCCATGATGGACATGTCTTTTTCATAACGGTCATTCTGCGTTCGATATCCCGCACGCATTTCAAAGAAACCATGTGCCTCGATAGGCCATTTGAACCAATCCGCTTCCTGGTCTTCTGCAGCGATTCCGTCTGCCACCACAAACCCAAGAACAAGCAAAAGACCATACCAACTCAGCCCAAAAGGACTACCAGGATATTGGCTCCAACGAAATTGCTTTTCCATGGCCGGAATGCCCTTTCACATTAACAAGAACACCTGGGTTACTATTCTGTTTAGCGCATGGCTTCTTTGGGGGGACGACGCAAATAACGTTCAGTAAAGACATCGTCCAGATTGAGATTGTACTGAACTTCGGAGAATTTCATTTCTGTTGTGCTGCCCGTGTTTAAGTCTTTGACCACCGCTTCGGTCGCTGTAGGATATTGAACCTCTTTATCTCCTTCTTTGGCGGCGATCATTTCGACTTTTTTGGTCTCGATCGTCCGATACAGCTTGCCGTTTTTATCGTAAAACTCCATCTTCATCGGCATGTAATTTTTGCGGTCAATCGATACCAGATAATAGGAAAACTCCACGGATTCCGGCTTAAGCGGTGTGTTTTTGATCACATAATATTGTTCATCCGTCTTGACCAATTCATGGTTGTCCTCAGCGAGATTCCGGCCGGAAACATCCTCATACAGAAAGTCGGAGCCGACAAAACTGGTACGCTTGTCGCCGGCGGCAATCCGTTTGACCAAATCCAGATTCGGCAGATACAGCCAGCGGTCATCATCTGTTCCCGGGGCCGTATGTTTGTGTACCATAAATACCATTTTACGAACATCGGCGGGTCCCAGGAAATAGACATAGTATTTCTGGTCTCCCCCAACCTGGACATTTTTACGTAGAATGGTAAAATCCCGCGTTCGTGTCCGTCCCTGCTTGTCGGTAATGGTCATGTTGACCTTGCTTTTACCATCCTGCCCCTGATAGTAGGCGACAAGATTGGCCCGATTGACAATCTCGTCGACCGATGGGGTTTCTGGGGGTGTTGTTTGCGATTCGGCAGCGATTGAAACACACGAAAAAGCCAATATAATGGCTGCTAAGAATAGTTTGTTCATAGTACACCTTCCTTTTAGGGTATCGTAATATTGTATCCTGATTCCTACATAATAATTTCTGTTTCGTCGCGGCAAAGACCAGCAGCTTCCACCACTTGCTTCTTTGGCTCACGGAATAGTCCTATCCGTCGGTATATATCAAAAACACCAAACAGGTACGACAGAGTCATGATCGCTTCACAATTTTATGCATTGTTACCTGGAGTTTCTTCTGCCAATCGACAGGCTTTTCGACGAGACAGAAAGCCGCAGACTGCCACCATAACGATTACCACAGCCATGCTGATCCAGGCCAGGGTATTGATTTTCAAATTCCAGAATAATTGAATATTCAAATCTACAACGATCACCGCAGAAATGGCTGAGACGATGCAAGTCCAGCAATTACAGGTTACAGATTGCGGATTAGCCAGATTCCTAAACAGCGGCTTTTCCAGCAGCTTCATCAGGGCGGGTAAAACGAACACCGTGACTGCCCCGGATAAGCCCATAATGGCACAAATAAAGATGCCAACTGTTTTATAAGGTATCAGAGGTGCTGCCAGCAGGGGAAGAAAGCCAATCGCGATCACCAGCACATTGCGGGTAATTGCTCGGGCAGGCTCTCCGAATATCTCCGGTGCCAGTTGTTCCCATGTTTTTCCGGATTGAAACATATCCCGCGAACGTTCGAGAAAATGGATTGCAAAGTCCACCGCCATACCGAGGGTCAAGGCACTCAGAACCGCCACCGGCATATCATAATCCTTGCCGATAAGACCGATAACACCATAAATGCCGACAATGGTTATCGTGAGCGGAATCATACTAAGCAAACCCCACAACACGGACCTGAACAGGATCACCATCATTAAAAAAACCATCAGAAAACTGCCCAGGAAGGATTGCAGCATACCGTTGACCATTTTGTTTTGCCAGATGATATTGATATACGTCTGTCCGGCCCAGTTGTAATGCAGTTCAACCGGCGGAAGATGCTGTGTGAAATAATCATCCACCGCCCGGACGACTTTTTCCATATCCCTGTTGTCACCACTTTTTAATTGAAACCAGATATTCGCATGCCGGAAATCAGGTGTTACCAGGTGCCACAGATAGTGCGGCTTATGACTGCTCTGGTATTGAATCAGGCATTCACTGACCCCCTTGAGATGGTCCGGAATGCGATAATTGGCCGGTTTGCCGTCAATTAACTCCTGATTGACCTTACGAACCACATCGGCGACAGAGCTGCTTTTGCCCACCAGTCCGATTTTTTCCAGATGTTCCTGCAGTCCGATCATGTAGTTCAGCACGTCGGGCCTCTTGAACACCCCAAGTCGTTCCTGCTCAACACCAAAATAGGTCGCAATTTCGTCCCAGATGGCAAATTCATCATCCAAAGCCGCCTCCCCCTTCTGCTGGGCAAATGCTGTCAGTTGCTCAAGCAGGGCTTCCTGAGTCAGGCCTGCAGTGGTCATCTCTTTTATTTTTTCCCGGGCCTGGAAAATCAGATTGCCAGCCTTGGGGTTTTCCGCAGCCATAGACTCCTGCAGGCGATTTAATCCATCGAACAGAGACTGTATCCATCCCGGTTCAGCCTGCTTGGATTCCGGAGCATCCAGAACCAGGTAAGCCATATATGTTCCACCAAAATGCTGATTCAGGGCAATATCGGCCTTGCGAATCGGATGGCTCCGGGCAAACCATTTCACGGGATTGTCGTTCACTTGAATTTTGGTAATACCCCAGACCGCCACCCCGGTCAGAAGCATGAGTATGACCAGAATAGGCCTGGCTTTGCTGTAGGTTAATTTTCCCAGCTGTCGGAGTATCCGCGACATCAGGCTTTGCGAGTCCTGGGTATGTACCGCATGGCCGAAATGAGTCAGTGATTGTTCCGGAATCATCATCACATACGCCGGCACAAACGTCACAGTAAACACCCATGCAATCATGATGCCGATCGCCACAAACGCCCCGAACACCTGGACCGGCGGTATCGGGGTCAGTGCCAGGGAAATAAAGCCGGCTGCTGAGGTCAAAGAGGTATAAAGCATGGATGTAAATAAAACCTGCATCACCTCAACGATGGTGTTTTTACGCCCTTTGTCCGAAGTATACCGATCAAAGAATTCCGACAAAATATGGACCGAATCCACCACGGCGATCGGCATCAGGAATATGGGTATCATGGAGCTCATAATATGCACTGGAAACCGCATTCCGATCAGAAGTCCCATCGTGGAGAGGACAGTCACCATGGCGATAATCATCGGTGCAATGATCAGCACTATTTTCCGGAAAAAAATCAGCATCAGGACAAATATAGTGCCCATGGCCAGAGGTGCTGAGATTGCCATTTGCACAAACATTTCTACACCAAATGTGTCCTGGGCGACAGGTAAACCTGTGATATGATAATCTTCAGTCGCCTGCAACGTGGCAATGTGTGCCTGTAATGCCCGATAGACCCGATAACTCAAATCTTTGCTGGTCAAAGGCAGATAAAGACACAGGGCCCTGCCGTTTTCCGATACCATTGTCCCTTTAAACAAGGGATTGGACATGACTTTGTCACGAATATCCAGAGCCTGTTCACGGGTTTGCGGCGGTTCCTTCATCAGCCATTCAAAGCTGATTTCTCCAGGCCCCTTCTGACCGATGTGGTCCACTTCTGAAGGTGCAATAATGTCCACCTCAACCACCCCCACGGTTTTGGAAGAATCGACAGGGTCCGCCCATCGCAGGGTTTTGGCGTATTGAGCCAGATGATAGATATTGTTCAGTGTTGCCGGATTAAAAACGCCATCGGGATCCTTGTCATTAATGACCCCAACGACGACCATATCGCTGAGATCAAAAATCTTTTTGGTATGGTCATGAAACACACGCACCGGCTCGCTGGAAGACAGCATGTTTTCCGGATCGGTATCGACTCGAATCATGGGAATAAATGCAGCACATGCCAGCGTGAAGAGCACCATGATTGCTGTGACCAGCTTCCAATGGTTGACAGACCAACGGACAATTGTATCACCTGCGGCCTTCATCATTGCCTCCGAGTTAACTTGACTCTCATTATATCTCCACATCAAAAGAATGCATCCGCTTTTTTTCATTTTGTGCAATTGGCATACACACAATCCAGCAATTGGATCACTGCAGGATTCGCAATCCGGTAATACCGATTGGTTTTATCTCGTCTGCACGCCAATACGCCTTTGTCCTTCATAATTGCCAGATGCCGGCTGATAACAGCCTGCTGAACCGCCAGGATCTCAACCAGGCGATTGACTGGAAGTTCTTGATTTTTTAGAGCCTCAATTACTTGAAGTCGAATCGGATGTCCAAGAGCCTTCAAAACATCAGCTACTTTTTCTGCGTTTGTGTTATCCATAATAATCACTCCGTATATATCAACAGATGTATATATGTATATTCATATATTTTGTTCGACCTTTTCCATTCCAATTGCCGTTATTCGCAAAAAAATCTGGGGGCGGCTCAAAATGTACTATGACTTATCGTTAAACAACAAGAATAGAACGGTTATGTACCATGTATTCCAGATAGGTTTGGGCTGTTTTTTTAGGTTGCATTATTCCCCCCTATCGATTATTTTTATAAGTTTATACAATTTGAGGATAAACCGAATGCGAAAACAAACACGTACAGTGGCCGTGGGTTCAGTCCGGATTGGCGGGAGCAATCCGATTGTGCTGCAGTCAATGACCAAAACGGAAACGACCGATGTGGCCGGATGCTTGAGACAGATTGAAAAACTGGTCAAAGCCGGAGCTGGGCTGGTCCGGATTGCTGTCCCAACCCGGGCAGACACGGAGGCTTTTGGCAAGATTGTCCAGAAATCGCCGATTCCGCTGGTGGCGGATATTCATTTTTCACCCGATCGTGCCATTGAGGCCATTGAGGCCGGGGCAGCCAAGATTCGTCTGAACCCGGGAAATGTCAAAAACAAAGACGATATCCTGCGGATTATTGATTGTGCCAAACGCCATCAGATCGCAATCCGTATAGGAGTCAACGAAGCCAGTATCCGGGATTTGAAGCATGATGTGGAACGCGATCAGCGTGTAACCTTGATGCTCCAGGAAATGACAGGATATGTCCGGATGTTTGAGCAGAACGGTTTCGAAAACCTGGTGCTCAGTGCTAAAAGCGCCAATACGGTTCGCACCATTGAAATCAACCGGGCAATCAGCCAGACATTCGACTACCCTGTGCATATTGGGCTAACCCATGCCGGATTGCTGGAAGACGCTCTGGTGCCGTCATCGGTAGCGATTGGTACCTTGCTGGCCGAAGGCATCGGCGATACGGTCCGCGTCAGTATCGCTGGGGATCCGGTTCAGGAAATCGAAGCTGGCAAAAAGATTCTCGCGTCAGTGGGCCTCTATAAACAATCGCAGCCGGAGTTGATTGTCTGTCCAACCTGCGGACGGTGCCAGATTGATGTGGTTGGTCTGGCCAAAAAAGTGCGTAAGGTGCTTCAGAAGTCAAACAAACCGATTCGTGTTGCTGTGATGGGGTGTGTTGTGAACGGACCGGGCGAGGCCGCAGATGCGGATTTGGCCATTTGTGCGGGTGCCGGAAAAGGCTTTTTGTATAAAAATGGCCAGAAAATTGCCGCAGTGGATGAGGCCAATCTGCTGGATGCAATCTCGGAGCAACTGCTGACATTTTAATTCACCAGATATGGCAAATACAACAGGCATTATCTTCGATATCAAGCGGTATTCCATAAACGATGGGCCCGGCATTCGCACCACCATTTTTTTTAAGGGCTGTCCGCTGCATTGCCTGTGGTGTCATAATCCGGAGGGAATTTCCTTCAAACCTCAGCTTATGCATCGGCCCAGCCGGTGTATTCAATGCGGCCGGTGTGTTCTGGTCTGTCCCCAGAAGGCCCTCGAAATTCAAGACAAAAAAATAGTTATATTCTGGGAAAAATGTACCGGCTGCGGCAGGTGTGTTACCGATTGCCCTTCCGGAGCTATGGAGCTTGTTGGCAAATCCGTAACCGTTGACGAGGTGATGAAAGAAATTATCAAGGACATCGTCTTTTTTGACCAGTCCGGCGGCGGCGTTACCTTTTGCGGAGGCGAACCTCTGGCACAGCCGGAGTTTTTGTATGAATTGTTATCCCGCTGTCGGGCGATGGATATCCACACAACAGTGGATACGTCTTGTTATGCGCCGCGGGGTGTTCTTGAACGAATAATAGACCAGACAAATCTGTTTTTGTGCGACATAAAACATCCGGATTCTGCCAAACATTACGAATTGACCGGCGTAGAAAATGCGATTATTCTGGACAATATCCGTTTTCTGGCCCAAAAAAAGAAGCCAGTTATTATCCGAATTCCTGTGATTCCAGGCTTTAATGACCAACCCGAGACTATAAAAACGATTGGAACACTGGTGGCGGATATGAAAAATATACACCAAATTGATCTTTTGCCGTATAATACGGGAGGTCAGTCGAAATCGCAGCGACTGGGAAAACCGTATAAAATGTCAGGAATTCAGGAGCCATCAGGTCTTAATATAAAAGAGCTGGCGGCTGTACTGATGACCATGGGATATAAAGTACATACAGGCGGGTGATAAACCTGTCAACCGGATCTGCCGTGCAGACGATTTTTGCGGGATTGAGACATTATGAATGAACGAGTAAAGCGGCTTCGTGAACAAAGCGTCAATACCAGACCTTATATTTCTTCCGAACGTGCGGAATTGATAACCGCCTTTTATAAAAGTGACGTCCCCATGCAAGTGTCTACACCGGTAGCCCGGGGACTTGCCTT
This sequence comes from Anaeroglomus insulsum, assembly GCF_050689095.1. NCBI lineage: Bacteria > Pseudomonadati > Planctomycetota > Phycisphaerae > Sedimentisphaerales > Anaerohalosphaeraceae > Anaeroglomus > Anaeroglomus insulsum. Next base: position 51,480 of record NZ_JBOGCL010000010.1, on the reverse strand, counting down.
CAAGTACCTGATGGAGCACAAGGCTGTTTCTATTCAGGACGGCGAACTGATTGTGGGAGAACGCGGCCCTGCCCCCAAAGCCACGCCAACCTATCCGGAATTGTGCTGCCATTCCCTGGACGATTTTGAGATTATGAGCAAGCGGGATCGGACACGGTTTGATGTGGATGACCATGTCCGCAAGGTCTATGCTGAGACGATTATCCCGTTCTGGAAAGGCAAGACGATGCGGGAAAAGGTCTTTGCTGCCATGAATGATAAATGGATGGCCGCCTTTGAGGCCGGCGTCTTTACGGAATTTATGGAACAGCGAGCCCCCGGCCATGCTATCCATGATAACAAAATATACACCAGGGGCCTGTTGGATTTTCAGGATGACATTCGCCAGCAACTGCGTAATCTCAATTTTATGAACGATCCCCTGGCGTATGACAAGCAGCAGCAGCTTCTGGGATTCAGTCATGCGATTGACGGGTTGATTACCCTGGCCAGACGGTATTCGGACAAGGCCGCCGAATTGGCCGCTCAGGAAACAGACGCTGCTCGCAAGCAGGAGCTTCTGAAGATTTCAGCTATCTGCAGGCATGTACCTGCCTATGCACCTCGTACTTTCCATGAAGCTCTGCAGATGTACTGGTTCATTCATATCGGGGTCATTTCTGAACTCAATGTCTGGGATTCGTATAATCCAGGCCGGTTGGATCAGCATCTGTATCCGTTCTATAAAAAAGAATTAGAGGCCGGGACATTGACCGAGGATGAAGCCAAAGAGCTGCTGGAATGTTTCTGGGTTAAATTCAACAATCAGCCCGCCCCGCCTAAAGTCGGCATTACTGAGGCTCAAAGCGGCACCTATACGGATTTTGCTCTGATCAATATCGGCGGCGTCAATCCCTCCGACGGCTCGGATGCCGTGAATGACGTCTCCTATCTGATGCTGGACGTTGTGGAAGAAATGAAGCTGGTTCAGCCCAGTGCCTGTGTCCAGATTAGCGCCAAGAATCCGGATCGCTTCCTCCGCAGAGCCTGTCAGGTGATCAAATGCGGTTTTGGACAACCGTCGGTATTTAATACCGATGTCATTATTCGGGAGATGCTCCATGACGGCAAGACGATGTTCGATGCCCGCAGCGGCGGCCCGAGCGGCTGTGTGGAAACCAGTGCCTTCGGCAAGGAAAGCTGTACTCTGACTGGCTATATCAATTGGCCGAAAATCCTCGAATTGGCACTCCATCGCGGCATAGACCCTCTGACGGGAAAACAGATTGGGATCAAGACACCCGATGCGACGACGTTTAGTTCAATTGATGATGTCATTGATGCCTATAAGGCTCAATTGAAATATTTTGTGGATTTGAAAGTGGAAGGCAATAATATCATTGAACGCCTTTATGCCAATTATCTGCCTGCGATGATGCTGTCGATACTGACCGATGACTGCATCAAGAAGGCCCGCAATTATCACGATGGCGGCCCGCGATATAATACGACCTACATTCAGGGTGTCGGCATTGGTACCCTGACAGATGCCCTGGCGGCGATTCAATACAATATATTCGACAAAAAGACCCTCACTATGGCGCAGCTGCTGTCGAGTTTGAAGGCCAATTTCAAGGATAATCCCGCTCTGCAGCAGCAGCTCAAGCAAAGCCCGCGATATGGCAATGATGATGATTATGCCGATCGTCTGGCCACAGAGGCATTCAATATCTATTTCGATACCGTCAACGGCAGGCCCAATACCAAGGGCGGTAAATACCGCGTTAACCTGCTGCCGACAACGGTACATGTGTATTTCGGCCAGATGACCGGGGCCCTGCCCAATGGCCGCAGCGCCGGGGAACCGCTGTCGGATGGTATTTCCCCCACTCACGGGGCAGATGTCCACGGACCGACGGCGGTGATTAAATCGGCGGCAAAAATCGACCATGCTCGCACCGGCGGAACGCTGCTGAATATGAAGTTTACTCCCCACCTGCTCGAAGGGGAAGGAATCGAAAAGCTGCTGCATCTGATTCGCAGTTATTTCCGACTGGACGGCCACCATATCCAGTTTAATGTTGTCACGGCCAAGACCCTCCGGGATGCCCAGAAAAACCCAGACCAATATCGCAATTTGATTGTGCGTGTGGCCGGTTACAGTGATTATTTCAACGATTTAGGTCCCGATCTGCAAAATGAGATTATTGCCCGAACCGAACAGCAATGCCTGTAACAGGATGCCTTCGGCGGTTGTACAAAGAGCATTGTCGATATAGAAAAATCAGAAAAAGGATCTGATTTTTGCTTGCAAAAATGCTGGTCTTTGTTACACTATGGGCCATAAATTCATACGTTTACCTGTCGGCATAAACGGCACGAAGAACGCCATTTCTTAATAAGAGCCTGTAGCTCAATTGGATAGAGCATTGGTCTACGGAACCAAAGGTTAGGGGTTCAAGTCCCTTCAGGCTCGATTTTCTTATTTTTTATAACAAAACAAGATAAATAGGGTTTAGATTTAGGAATTATCTATATGGCCAGTTTTTTGGAGCAGATTTTCAGCAGAGCGGCAAGCAACATTAAAACCATCGCCCTGCCGGAAGGCTGTGATGTACGTACTATCGAAGCGGCATCCGTCATTCTCAAAAAGAAATTTGCCAACATTATTGTCTTGGGTAATCAGGCCAAAGTGCAGCCGTTGCTGGATCGATATCAATTGGATGCCAGGGCGGTTAATTTGATTGACCCCTCCACCGACCCCCGTCGTCAGGAGTTGGCCCAGTATCTGTATGAGCTTCGCAAGGCAAAAGGCCTGACCCTGGAGCAGGCGGAGAAACTGGTCCTGGATGAAGTCTATTTTGCTACGCTTATGGTCAAAAAAGGATGGGCGGATGGCTTGGTTTCCGGAGCCTGCCATTCCACCGCTGATACGCTCCGTCCGGCATTGCAGATCATCAAGCCTGCCGAGGGAATGAAGACCGTTTCCAGTATGTTTTTTATGTGCTGGCCCGACAAAATTCTGCTGTATGCTGACTGCGGGCTGATTGAAGACCCGACGGAAGATCAGATTGTTGATATTGCCGTCTCCACTGCCAAAACCGGTCTGCAATTCGGTATTCAGCCCCGGGTGGCCCTTTTGAGTTATTCCACCAAAGGTTCGGCTTCCGGGCCTAATGCCAAAAAAATGGCCAACGCCTCCGCCAAGGCCAAAGAAATTTTTCAAAAAGAATTCGGCGACAAAGTCATCGTTGATGGTGAACTCCAGTTTGATGCAGCGTATGTTCCCTCGGTGGCTGCACACAAAGCCCCCAACAGTCCGCTAAAGGGCAATGCCAATACATTTATCTTCCCTGACCTGGGGGCCGGCAATTTGTGCTACAAATCCACCCAGCGTCTGGCCGGTGCGGAAGCGTATGGTCCCATCGTGCAGGGGCTTGCCAGACCGGTCAACGACCTGTCTCGTGGCTGCAGCTCGGATGATATTGTGGCTACAGTGGCGATCACTGCGATTCAGGCAGTCAAATAACCTGAAGCAGGGCTTATGATGGCCGGCCCGGACAATCCGTATGTTATCCAGCAGCATACAACACCCGATGGCTGCCATTGGGATTTGATGCTGCAGCGAGGGGATTGTCTGTGGACATGGAGAATGCCTGTCTCGCCTGAACAGATCCTCAGCACGGCCTGCGTGCAGATGGAACGCATTGCTGATCATCCGCTGCGTTTTTTGTCTTATGAAGGGCCGGTTCAGAATCACACCGGCCAGGTGACAATTGCGGATCGCGGCGTATTCCGTTGGCTTTCAGACCAGCCTGAAGCCCTGTCCACCTGTTTCCATGGAACCATCCTACACGGGGTATTCACCCTCACCCGCCAGTCGGGATCTCGCTGGATGCTTGTCCGGCAGAATCCCATTTAACGCCGCAGCTCGGGTATATCCGGCTCCACATGAACCATCACATTGACCGGACGGGAAAGCTGTTCTATTAATTCTGTTTCCAGCGACTCGGCAATCTCATGGGCCTGGGTGATATTCAATAACGGATCCACCAGGATATGCACATCCAAAAACACTTCCCGTCCCACACTGCGTGTCCGGAGCTGATGCCACTGGCGAACACCCTGATGCGTATTTATGACGGTTTGAATCTGCTGGAGTGTTGCCGTATCCACGGCCCCTTCGGCCAATTCGCTGATGCAATCGCCGACGATTTTACACCCAACCATCACAATCATCAGGCCTACGGCAATCGCACCCAATTGATCGCCATGCGGATAGCCGAATTTCACTGCAACCGCACCAATCAGCACAGCTACCGAGCTGAACGCATCGCTGCGATGGTGCCAGGCATTGGCATAGGTTGCCGAACTATGGGTACGCTGGGCAGCAATCCGCGTGATTTGATAAAGATACTCTTTAAGTGCAACCGACAGCAGTGCAATCCAAATCACTGCTGTGCTGATTTGGATCTGTTCATTGCCGGTATGGTGCATGTAAGCAATGCCCTGGGCTCCCTCATAGATGAGCCACGCTCCGACTGCAATCAAAGCAGCGGCAACAAATGCCCCTGCAAAGGTTTCCAGCCGGCCATGTCCAAAGGGATGGGTGTCGTCCGGTTTTTTGGAACCCAAATACACACCCACCAGAAGCGCGATATCCGTTGCAAAATCCGACAGGGAGTGCACGCCATCGGCAATCAGAGAAAGCGATCCAACCAGATACCCGGCAATCAGCTTGACGATCATCAAGGCAATGTTGATACACATGCCTGTAAACGTAACACGTCGGATTTGTGCGTTGGCTGCTTCCAAGGCCAGTGTTTTTGTCATTTCAGGACTTCCCTGCACACGGATTCAATGGTCTCCAGATACCGTTTTGCGACAGCCGGGTCTTTGGTTTCTAAAATGATGCGCATAATCGGTTCGGTGTTGCTGGTGCGGATATGCAGCCAGCCGTCGGCAAAATCAAACCGACATCCGTCACTGGTATTGACCTGGGCATTCGGAAAAATACGCCTGGTTTTTTCAATGATTCGGCCGGCCTGCTCACGATTGGCGGCATATTTGGTCTTGTACATCGTATAGCCCCCCACCGCATCGGCCAACTGTGAAAGACTCTGGCCGGTCTGAGCCATCAACTGCAGAACCATTGCCATGGCCACCAGGCTGTCGCGAATCGGGCCAACTCGCAAATCAATCACCCCGCCATTGCCCTCTCCGCCAATCATACACTGGTTTTTGACCATTGCCTCGGCAACATGGGCCTCGCCGACCGGGGTTCGAATGACTCTGCCCCCCGCCTGGGCTGCAATATCATCGATCATCCGCGAGGTGGACAAGTTTGCCGCCGCGATACCGCCGGGATTTTGATCGAACATATACTTTGCAGCCAGAGCCAGTGTAAATTCTTCCCCGATATAGCGTCCTGTTTCATCGACAAGAGCCAGCCGGTCAGCATCCGGATCCTGGGCAAAACCGATATCCGCCTTTGCCTGAAGGACTTGCTGCCGGAGACTGACCAGATTTTGTTCAGTCGGTTCGGCACCGTGGGCAAACAGCCCCGTCGGCTCAGTATTCACCGGCGTCACCACACAGCCCAGCTTAGCCAGGAGTGCCAACCCTACAGGTCCCCCGGCCCCATTGACACTATCCAGCACCACCTTGTATCGCTTTGCGGCAATCTGCGAGGGATTGACAATCGACAGCACCTTGTCAATATGTACCGCGGCTGCACCAGGATTCGCACTCACTTGGCCGCAGTCCACAGAACAGACCCGGTCAAATTGCTTATCGAAATAAAGGCCGCGGATAGCCTCGGCTGTCGGTTTGGGGGGAGCGATTCCATTGCCCAGCAGGAACTTGATGCCGTTGTACGGCAGCGGATTATGGCTGGCGGTAATGACGACCCCGCCGCTGCATTGCAGATGTCGAAGCATAACCCCCACACCCGGTGTTGTGCAAATGCCCAAATCGATGACATCCACCCCCACCGATGCCAGTCCGGATGCCACAGCACAAAAGAGCATTGAGCCGGAAGGTCTGGAATCCCGGCCAATTGCCACCATGGGGCGTGGGCCGGATTGGCTGCGTTTTAGAAAAGTCCCGAATGCCGCACCATACTCGGCTGCGGTTTCCGGAAACATATTCTCGCCGATAATGCCTCGCATTCCGCTGATCGTAATGATCAATTCCTGTGACATCGCTAAATGCTCCTCGATTTCTCCAGAGTGATTTTCAGTTTTTCAACTAATTTTTCTACCTGTGGATCTTTCAGGGCCAATATATCCTTTAAGGCCTGGCCAATATGCGGCAGATAAGTTTCGATATAGCTGCGTTTGATCATTTCTTCCTTGATACGACGCTGTTTGCGGACATGCATGCCCAACTTGCGGCCGCATTCCTGGACCGCCAGTTTGATTTCCTTGATGATTTCCGGATAATGGGCCACCGCCTCCTTGCTTTCTGAGGTAAACGGCACCCAGACGGATGCGATATGCACCATCAGCATCACCGGTCCCGAGGGCAGCGCTCCGCGGCTTTGCCCCAGCCCATAGCTGCGCCAGTTGACGTCCAGCACGGCCTTATAAATCGCACAGGCCGACTGCTGATAGAGCAGCGGCACACGGTTGGCAAAACGAACCAGCCGCATCAATTGATCTTTTTCTTCTTTTTCGGCAGGCATTCCCGCCTCTTCCTCTTCATCTGTTGGGCTTGTTTCAGAGGCATCCCTGCAGCCATACGCCAGAGCCGCCTCGACGAGGAAAGGATTGCCGCGATACACAGCGGGCTTGCGGGTGCAGCTGGTATAAAATTCCGCATCCACCACCCGCCTGAGGCCGTCAATCAGTTTCTCTTCACCGATCGGGCCGATACAATCCGTCGGAGGGGCCATCAATTTGGTCGAATTAATCACATTATGAAGACGTTCTGCATCTTTGATGGTCAGATCGCAGGGTTTCATATTGACCGACAGTTTGGATTTTCTCAGGAGGTCTTCAGCAATCGCCTGACTGATCCGCGAAAAATCCGATCGCAGAAATTCCCGCATAGTCTTGGCTTCGGTCTGCCGGGCCATCTTGAACAAGACCCCCACTTCCACGCCATACGGATGCGGCTTGATTTCCACCGGGATAAACGGCATCTCATTGCTTTGCCGGGGATAGTCGTAGGTTTTCCCGTCAGGTGCGTGATAGGTAAATGACGCATGAGGGTTGGCAATGGCTGTCTGGGCCAGGTATTCATCAATACTTTGCTTGCCCTTCTGATAGCGACCCTCCATGGTAATGGTGACGCTGGTGCCATGAGGCAGATCGAACTCGCATTCTTCGTCCAAAATCACTTCCGGGCGATTTTTGGTTGTATCAATCTGAACATGATAATGATTGGCCGGCTTTTTGCTGCTGGTCCGGGTCATAATCTGCACCGGTTCGCCGGTGGTCAAAAGGCCGTACATGCCCGCGGCGCTGATGCCGATGCCCTGCTGACCACGACTCATTTTCAGCGAATGGAATTTACTGCCGTACAACAAGCGGGCAAAAATATTGGGAACCTGTTTGGCCACAATACCAGGTCCGTTATCCTTAACTGTCATCCGAAATTTATTCTCACTGCCGTCAACCGGGGCGATGGTCACGATGATATCCGGCAGAATATGGGCTTCTTCGCAGGCATCCAGCGAATTATCGACAGCTTCTTTGACGGCGGTCAAGAGGGCTTTTCGTGGATTATCAAAGCCCAGCAGGTGGCGGTTTTTGGCAAAAAATTCACTGACACTGATATCCCGCTGTTTGGCCGCCATCGACTCAGCGGTTGCAGCCTCACTTTTTCGCCGGCGTGATGGTTTTGATGCGGTCTCAGAAGCCGCCGGCTGCTCCGACTCTTCCTTTTCCATTAGAGCTGTTTGCGATGCGGTATCAGGGGCTTTGGGTTGAATTGCTTCTTGCCCGGCCCCCTCAAAATCAAATCCCAACTGGCTGTCCGGGTTGCCTTTTTTTGTGCGTTTCGTTCCATCCATAATGCGATACTAATCCTACTTGCTATGTTCCGGCTCGTTGCGGCTAAATTCAGCAGTTCCCGCAGTATGCTCGTTGTTTTTTTGCGGAATTACCATCCCTGCCGGGGTTGCTATTCCAATCCCGTAATCAGCTCGCGACAAGCCGGATTCTGACACATCTTATCGTTGTCATTGAGCCAATACGGCATGCCATTAAGTACATTCAGGCCGGACCGGTGGGTTCAATGATATCCATCCACCGGCCCGGCCTGTCTGAAACATCTGAATTAAGACTGTACCCCCTCACCCGCCTTAATACAATTTACACACATACACTTCGTTGACAAAATCCATCGTCTTCAATTCTGCAACAGCCTTTTCATCGAGCTGTTTGTTGAGGCTGACAGCAAGAAGAGCCTTGCCTTCTTCAGCTTTATGGCCGACTCCCATCGTGTTGATGTTGATGCCGTATTTACCCAGCAGTGTACCCACGGCGCCGATGACACCCGGCTTGTCTGCATTGAAGATAATCATCATGGTACCCTCGGGGGTGACTTCCACCGCAAAGCCATCAATGTCAATGATACGCAGCAGCTTGCTGCTGTACACGGTACCCCGAATGGTACGTTTGACCTTGTCAGTTTCCACGGTTGCCGCAAAACTGGATTCAAGGTCTTTGATGTCCGGATTCTTGGTGATATCCACACTGATACCGCGTTCCTTAGCCAGCATCCCGACATTGACTATATTGACCACCGTATCAAAGTGAGGCTGAAGCAATCCAATCGTAAACGACGTCGCAATCGGCTCAACCTGTTTTTCGGCGATGGCTCCACGGAATTCCACCTTGGCATTTTTGATATGCCCCGGTGCCAGGGCGCTCATCAGCGTACCGATACGCTGAGCCAGATCAGCATAGTAACAGACAATCGGTGCTGCCGAACCCAGCGACGGAGCATTCACCGCATTGCGAATCGGTCCGCCCCGCAAGGCATCCACCAGAATCTGGGCTGCTTCGACTGCAACCTCAATTTGCGCCTCTTCAGTGCTGGCACCCAGGTGCGGAGTGACCAGACAGGTCGGCACGTCCTTGAACCGCATATTTTCCGGGGGTTCCTTGGAGAACACATCCAATGCCGCTCCGGCAATCGTCTTGGACAGCAGGGCATTATACAGATCGTCTTCGTTAATAATCCCGCCGCGAGCACAGTTGATCAGCCTGCACGTCGGTTTCATCATTTTCAATTCTTTGGCTGAAATCATATTCAGCGTGTTTTCGTTTTTCGGGACGTGCACCGTGATATAATCGGCTTCACGATAGATCTTTTCCAGATTATCGACAATTTCCACCCCCAGCGATTCGGCTTCTTTCGGAGCCGCAAAGGGATCAAACCCCAGAATCCGCATGTTGAACCCTTTGGCCATCTGCGCGACCGCCATACCGATACGCCCCAGACCAATCACACCCAGCGTCTTATTATTTAATTGATTGCCCTCAAAGCTTTTGCGATCCCACTGGCCGCTTTTGAGGCTGTTACAGGCCGCGACGACATGTCGGCTCATCGCCAGCATCAAGGCCATGGTGTGTTCAGCGGCACTGATGGTGTTGCCGCCAGGAGTATTCATGACAATAATGCCTTTCTTGGTGGCCGCTGGGATATCGACGTTATCTACGCCGACTCCGGCCCGGGCGATCCCCTTGAGTCGGCCGGGATTGGAAAGAACCTTGGCGGTGACTTTTGTTCCGCTTCGGATGATTAAACCGTCGTACTCGCCGATAGTCTGCGCCAGCTCGTCTTCGCTAAGCCCCAGGCGAACAACCGGTTCCACATCATCCATTGCCTTCAGAAGGTCGATACCCTCCTGTGCCAGTTTGTCGCTGATCAGGATTCGTAACATGTTCGGCATCTCCTAATAAACATCTTGCTGGATCATTTCATTCAGTCGTGAACGCTCTTCGTCCACCCTGTATTCCGTCTTACGACACGCATAAAAATTGCGGACAATACAATGCGCTGTTGCCGCACAGAGGCGAGAGACTATCGCATCCCTGCCCTGATTCATCATTTCAATTGCCACGTCCGTTTCTAAACCATCGTTACTGGCCGGCCATAGAAGCTGCCCGGATTTGGCATCGAGCAGTACGGCCCGGCTGACCAGCCTGCCGCTATATATGGTATTCGAATGATGGTTGATGGTTTCAAAGGATTCTGCCCGGATATACAAAACCAACCCGGCACCGGCCTTTTCGGCAAGTGTCTCAGGCCGGACAAAAAAATCCCTCTGACCCTCCACCGAGGACCCGATAATCACATTCTTTTTTTGGATACCTCCTTTTTGGTGAAGCGCTGTCCCAACTGTCCGAGCCAATAAATCCGCAGTCGCGATTTCAAGTCCGCTGGAAGGGGTCGGCTCCACCCAGACGTAAATTTTCTGCGACTGCCGGGACTTCAGATCGAACTCAGGTTTGACGGTTTGTTCAAATGCGCTGGGACTGCTCAAAAAACCAAATATATTACACCCGCCTCCGGTAAATAAAAGAGCCACAGATACAACCATGAGGTGAATCCCGGATTGGCGTCTTCGATCTATCTTAGTGTTCTTCATGTATTGTCAGACGACTCTGTTCCATTGCCTGATTGTCAGTCAGGTCCGTTTCACATACAATTCGTTTCATATCATCGTTTGTTTAAAAGGCACCCACATAAGTGCGGATGAGCGTTGCCACCCAGCCCAGCAGCATGACCACGCCTGAACAGATCAGCACATATTTCCAGAAACGAGGGTTCAATAATACCTGCCATAGCCGAAAGTGTATCCCAAAAACAGCCGTATGTAAAGCCAAAATCCATACGATCACGCTGACGACACAAAAAACCATGGCTGCCGGCTGCAGCACAAACGACCGCCTGATATCCCCTGTGACAAATGCCTGGGCCGAGTGTGTCCATCCGCACCCCGGACACGGCAGCCCATAGCGCTGCTTGAATCCGCAAACCCCCAGTACGGACTGTGGGTGAATGATACCCTTTTCCGCCAGCCAGAGGAAGGCCCAGACCCCAGAAATTCCGGCAAAAATAGCCAATCCAATCAGTCTTTGTGTAAAAATCGGTTTTTTTGTACGATTTGTTTGTTGGAAATCTGTCATACTGCGGCTAAAATAGACCCGTATCATAGATTTGTCAAGGTGAAAGGAGTCTGATGGAATTAACTCCCCTGCTACTGAAGAAAATTGTAGATACTGCCTCGCAGGCTGCTATTCTGGCCGGCAAGAAGGCTGTTGAGGAGCTGACGCATGTCACCAGTTCCCTCAAAAACCCCACCGAGGTGGTTACTCAGGCGGACCCCCTATGTCAGGACATCATTATCCAGTATATCCGCAACGTGTTCCCAACCCATGGAATTCTTGCCGAAGAAGGCCCAAATGCTGCGATGCTGATTGAAGCCCCGCGGGATAACTCGGATATCTGGTGGATCATTGATCCTATTGACGGGACCAATAACTACGCCCACGGCCTGCTGTGTTTTTGTGTCAGCATCGGTGTCATTCAAAACGGAAGTCCTGTTGCAGGCGTTATTTATGATCCGTGCACAGACTCTCTTTATACGGCAGCTTCAGGCCTTCAAACCACCTGCAACGGCAAACCAGTCTCTGTAAGCCATGATAAAATAAGTAAAATATCCAGTTTTGCCTTTGACAGCCATTTCGACCCGTCCGTAGAGCCGGCAGTGCATCAGATGCTTCGCCTGACACGAGCTCGCAGTGTCGGTTCGACCGCTCTGCACTTGGCGTACTTAGCCAAAGGAGCAATTATCGGGACTTTTACTGTATCGGCAAGGCTCTGGGACATCGCAGCCGGAGTCATTCTGATTCAGCAAGCCGGCGGGATTGTAACAACCTTGGATAGGCAGGCGGTATTTCCTATCGATATTGGCAATTATCATTCAGAGCGATTCCGTCTGCTGGCAGCCAATCCCGAAATCTACTCCGATTTGGCAAGAATCTTTGAAACAACCCATTCTTAGGTCCAGTCTTGTATTAAAACAAAAAATCACTTTTTTCCTCCAAGGAGGTAACCCATGCGAAAACATCTTTCTCAATGGAAACCACTGGGCTTGTTAGTCCTGCTGTGTGTGTCTGGAATTGCAGGATTTGCAGCAGAAAATGTCTCAACAGCACCTGCAAAAGATCCCCTGCTGGAGCTATTGCCGTCCGAGTGCCCGATTTGTGTCAGAATCAACGCTTTCCAGACCTCGCTGGGGCAGTTAGACCAGTATCTTACCGGGGTTAATCCAATGCCGATGACCCTTTCGATGATAGCTACCGGCTATGCGGCCGGGATTTTCGGTGATCCGATGATGACCGGGCTGGATATGCAAGGGAGTATCGCTATGGTTGCGATGCAGACAAATCCATCGAACAAGGCCTTGTTTATCTCCTTTTTGGTGCCAACCACAACCACCGACCAATTTCTCAAATCCAATAAAAATCTGTCCACACCAGATGCGGATGGAATTTATACCCTGCAAGTCGAGAATTCCCCTGTTGGCAACCTGATTTTATGTCCTATGGCGGATAAGAAATATCTTTTAATTACTCGCCAGGAAAATAAAGATGATCTTCTGGCAGCCAGTAAACTCATCCAAGAGAAGAAAGCTGCTCTTGCTTCTCGATTTAATGCCTCACTTGCCAAATCATCGCAAACTCAACCGGTATGGGCTTATGTTAATATAGACAAGATTTATACTCTGTATAAAGACTATATTGATCGGGGGATTCAGGAAGTTCAGGTTTCCGTTTCCGAACAGGCAGGCGGCGAAGCGGGGACTGCCATGCAGCCGAAATTAGAGGCTGTGTTTGAGATGCTGCAGTATTTTGCCGGTCAGGCGGATTGGATGACGCTGTCTCTGACGCCCTCGGCCAAGACACTCCAGGCAGAAACCGTGTTCTCCGCGAAAGCTGGTTCAGAACTGGCAGGTATGCTCAAACCGGCAGCAACGGCCGGAACACCCTGGCAGACCGCCGGCTATTTGAATGGGCCGGCTGCGGTCAAATACCTGATGCGGTTAAACAAACCGCTCTTGGAACAAATGAGTGCCCGCATTATCGATATTCTTATTAAAACCTCAACGGAAGCGGAAAAAGTTGAGCTCGAAAAGTGGAAGCCGCTAATCAATAAATGGTTTGTTGCTTATGGCAATGAAATCGCCGGCAGTTTTTCGTACCGAGCGGGAACACCTCCTTTTGAATTCAGCCAGATCGTTCAAATCACCGATGCCAAGGCTGTTAATGCGCTCCAAAAAGAAACCATTGAACCAATTAATTCCATTTACTCCTCGATGGGTTTGAATATGGATGTCACGTATGCCGCATCCGTTGAAAAGTATAAAGGCACAGATATTGGATTATATCAGTTCAAATTCAAGGGAGATGACGCTACATCCGGTGCCATTGAATCCCTGTATGGCAAACAGGGCCTGCAATATCCACTGGCGACGACGTCTGACCTTTTCATGATGTCGTTTGGGCCGGATGCCATGAATCAGCTTAAGGCAATGCTTGATAATCCCAAAGCAGGCCCTGCGACCGGGGAAATTAAGACTGCCCTGGATGCTATTCCCGACAGCAGCAAGGCGGAATTCGTGATGTCGGCCAATATCCTGAGCCTGCTGAAAGGCATGATGGATATGGCCGGCCAGTTCACCGCCGAAAGCGGCATGGAGATGCCCGATTTCTGGAACGGCGTCTCAACGAAAACCACCAGCAATCTGTCTGCGGCGGCATTTGTGGAACCCGGCCAGATTCGCGGCGTCATGGTATTACCCAAAGAACATCTGTCTGAGGTTGTCCAGGCTTTTATGCAGATTCAGCAAAAGCAGATGGCTTTTTATATGCAGCAATCGCAACAGGGCGGACAGGCTATGCCGTTTGGCGGTCAGGGTGAGGCCGAAGAAGAATATGAGGATCCGATGCTCAAAACCATCGGCACTGCTGTTCCGGAAATGAAAATGAAGGATTTAGCTGGCAAGGATATTGTGTTATCCAGCCTGAAAGGCAAACCGGTTATCCTTGATTTCTGGGCAACCTGGTGCCCCCCCTGCAAAGAAATGATTCCGCTGATTATTGACCTGCGAAAGCAGCATCAGCCCGATAAGCTGGTCATCATCGGAATTTCCAATGAATCCGAAGCCAAACTCAAACCGTTTGTCGAAAAGGCCGGGATTAATTATCAGATTGTCTCGTATTCCAATGTTCTGCCCGCACCCTTTGACGCGATTACCAGCATTCCGACGATGATCTTTATCGACTCCGACGGCGTCATCCGGGATGTACTGATTGGCACCCATGAAGCCAAGGATATCAATGCTTCGCTCGGAAAAATAATGAAGCCGTAATCGCATTGCATCAGGAGCAACGCAAAAGCCGAAGGTCTGATAAGCCTTCGGCTTTTTTTAATGCCCCCTCCCTCGCGTGTATTTTTGTTCAGCGTGGATCCGGTACCGGATGCAGAGCAACCAGCCGAGGGACATCGCCTTTCTGCCAGACATTGCTGCGGTCGAAAATGGCAATCATACGCCGCTGCGGGCCGTCGGTGCCAAGCCGGACCAGAATATAAGCCGTGAACGTATCGCTGCGAACCGTAAAGATATTGGCCAGACGATTGAACACCCAGTATTGTTCCTCGTAATCGTTTTCAATCCCCATGTCACCTACATTTGTGGATCCGGGACCGAAGTACTTCTGCATGTCAGCAGCCAGTGAGGGTTTGATGCTGCCATCGACCAAATCGCTTAATTTGGTATAAGGTCGGCCGTCTACAATCTGTTTCGCCAGGGTAACCGGATTAATCTTAATCCTCCATGCCGAGTCGCTGGTGGTTATCACCAGGTTAGGCGGAATTGCCGCGGCAATGACATATTGCGGGGCCGTATTGATATTGATGCGTCCCGGCAGAATACCCGTATCGCTGTTCATTGTGCACAGATATCTGAGCATGCGAGCATCTTTGACCGGATTAAAGCGAATGGCAGACTCGTCCGCGGCTTTGGCGACCAATTCGGTAATGGCATTGGGATCAGGCGCCAGCGAGGTATTAGAGACAAAGCTGATTCGCTGGAAATCCGCAAGACGATTCATAACCAGATTTTTATTATTGGCAACAGGCAATGGATACCCCTGACGCCCCACCACGCTCACGTTGTTAGCAGTACCTAATGTGGGAGTATTATTGTTGACATAAGCAAGCTTGTTGGTGAATTTCCAGGCCGTATCCTGGCGATTGGTGGAACGGACCCCGTCGCCCGTCATCAGAAATGTTTTTTGAGCCTCTGTAATTTCATCCACAACGATATGCTGTCCTGAATTGGCCGGATCCGGACGCTGAAGATAAAGTCCGTCCAGCAATGCGGTCATAAGCCCCATTCCCGGGCGTTCCAGTTTTGCACCAGTTCCGGATATTTGCATGGATGCAGGCAGGCTTCCCGCGTAAACCGTCAACCGGCCCGGGGAAAGCTCTGAACTTGCAGCCGGAATGGACATATCATCAAAGAAATAATTGTCTGTCCCGATTCGAATGGTCCAGCCATCGGGTTGACGACCAAGTTTTATCTCCATCGGATAAGGATTAACCAGTTCGACGGCAAATCCGAGTGCTCTGTCGGCCCTGGTATTATAATTGGTACAGACTTCCGAGATAAACGGCTGCATCTCATAACCATAGATCGTATCCGACGCCGCCAGGCCAAAATCAAAAGCCGTCATATTGGTGATGTTGTTTCCGGCATCCACCTCGTCAATCAGCCGGTCAATAATGGTCTTGGTGAAAAAAGTGGGATTGCTATTGATCTGCGAACCATACAAGGGATCGCTCAAAGGACCGGTTGCGGTATCACTCATATCATCCAGATAATCGATCATATTGGCGGTAATCTGGGCGGCCTTGCGGGCAGCCAGCAGTTTACTCTCAGCCGGATTGACATTCCCCGCCTGATAATCATAAAAATAGCAGTCACGAAGTGCATACAGCACGTGCAGGATATTGATTTTGGCGGTTTTTGTATTGGATGTAATATCCAATTTTCCCAGATTCACCGGGCGTCGATTGAGCGGGCGGAAATACTCTTCCACCGTGCTGCGATTTGCCGTGGGTACTGTACTCAGTGCCGCATCCAGCAAAAGATAACGTCCGCTGCGAATATTCCGGTCAAAGCTGTAGGTCGTGCAGATATGTCGGCGGTCGTATTTGTAGCTGTTGTTGTAATACTCAGAGCCCGATGCCTTCATCTGGCCGTCCGCTTCCCAGACATTGAAATTACGGTAGTCAATCCGCCATTTCCACGGGGCTAAATTGGGAACCCCGTTATCCACGGAACTATCCCGAGGAATCTGCAAGGCGGCATAGTCGCCCCCTCCGGCATCCAGTGTATAATTGGCGACATCCTTACTTTCAATTCTGGCCTCAGTCCCGCTGGTCAGGATAAAGCGGTTTCGCAATTCCAGTTCATCCCCGATATCAAACAGGCGATACGAGCTGCCCATGGTCCCCATATTTTCCAGCAGAATCTGCACCTGGGGAGGAAATTGCTGTGAGGTGAGCATGCCCCCCGAAAACACACCAAAATTTTTCGCTGTAAAAATATTATACCACCCGCTGTTTTCTGTCTGACTGAGCGTACTGTTCAGGTCACTTCCTCGTAACAAAGGCAGATAATTGATTTCCGCCAGATACCGTCCGCCGTCAGCCCAAAAGGAGCCGCCATAAGCAATATACCAGGGCTTTTGGAACGGACTGGCTGGCTTGGCGGAATAGGGCTCCTGATAAAAGCAATAGGCCGTATTCAGGTTCAGCATGGCGCAATTATCGATAATTCGTACCGCCGCATAGACCGGTTCCCCCCGGACGGTGGTTACATCGGGCAGTACGATCCACATACTGTCAGCCACGCCATCCCCGTCGGCATCCGCCTGTTTCCCGGCTGCCACCGAAGATGCAGCAGGATACTCGGGAATGGTATTGCTGCCGTCCTTAATGACCTGATCCCATTGTTTGCCCCCGGCCTTCGACAGGCTTCCGGTCAAATCGGTAACATATTCCCAGCGATACCAGTCATCATTCTGGTTGGTGGCATCCCGCTGATCCGCCAGCTTCGGTTCCAGACTAGCCAGCCAGGGGTCTGCAATCGGATGATCATACGCTTCGGTACCGCTGGTTTCATCGAGCAGTTGTCCTGAGGTTCCCAGCAAATCGTCCGTCAGAGTCTTGCTGATCAGGGCCACCACAGACTGCACCGCATGGTCCAGGTTGCGGTTGTCGGCCACATTCGAGGACGTGATATCCCGGACGCGAGTGACCATCACAAACATCACCCCCACCACCGCCAGCAGTGTGGTGACTACCACCACCAGAATCAGTGCCGATCCGTCCCTGAATCGATTGTTTTGTCTTGATGCCTGCATATCTGCCTCGTCGCTTCCGCTGTCTGCTAATTATTCAGATAGACAATGTGAGTAAACGTCTTGCCGTCCGGAAAAACACCTTTGGAATCATAAATCGTAAAGGTGAATTTCAGTGCCCGGATGTTGGTAAATCCCTCAGCAACATGAAACCACCCGCTGGTACGGGACTGAAAAGTGGAGGTGTACTGATACGTAGTATTGACCTTGTAATAATAGTATTCCCCCCACTGGTTGGAGGCTGTAAAATCGGTTGCCTCCGGATACCATTTATAAGTCGAAGCGGCCGAATCCCACTTTGCCCTCTGTACCGCAAAACTGCCAACCCCCTGCGACAAAATCATATGGAGCGACTGGCCGTCGGCGGCGGACAAATCCACGCCGGGTCTGTTGTTAAAACAGGTCAGAATATAATGTGAAGCGTTTGCGGGATTATCCAGAATTATCCGCCAGTCCGCAAGGCTCAGATTATCGTATTCAAAGACATCATTGCCATACAAAGTCTTATCTTTCCAGGCAACAAAAGAGGCCGTAAACATGGAAGCCGTCGGAAATACATTACCCTCAGGCATCTGCAGCTGCGTCATCAGATGGCATCGTCGGGCCAGAATCTGCTGGGTCCCGAGGCTGCGTGCATCGGGCACAGTTCCCTTATAAGATCGAGTTGCCGTGCGTTTCTTTTCCAATAAATCTATGGATACATTATTCGCCTGACCATAATAAATTCGTGCGGTGTTGCCTTCCAGGGCGGTCGTAGCGGAGGTCGCATCTGTTTTTTTATAATAAGTCCACTGCCGGGAAGTTTGAAATACCCCATTGGCAAAAAACTGGATCTGATCGTATCGTTTGCGGGTTACGGGGTCATATTCATACCAGATCGCCACCGGCATATCATTTCGCAGCCCGCGAAAATCCATATCGAGCTGTTCGGTCACCGCCCGCATTCGTGCCATGATTTCGGTCGTTGCCGCAGCTGTCCGATGGGCCTTGACCGCTGCCGAAAACACGACCCCGGAGATTGCCACCAGGATCACCAGCAAAGCCATCGCCACCAAAAGCTCAATGATTGTAAAGGCTTTTTTCATAATGTTCGTCTAAAATTCCAGAAGCCGCTGATAGACTCCAATGCACGGATTTCGTGTACTGCCCGCTGCCGGGGGGACAACCCAGACAATATTAGCTTCAGACTCCGCATAATCCCGATCCAGGACAAGCAAGTCCCGAACCACATTATCCGAACTTTTGATTTCCACCACACGATACAGTGCCCCCGTGCGGCTGACCAGCAGCACACTGCCTTCGGTGAAAAACCGATATTCGGTATTGTTCGGCATCGCCGGCTTGATCTTGAGGGTCTTGCTGGCGATTTTTTTTTCAATCTGAACCGAGACCGGCTCGGGCCATTTTCCCACAGCAAGCCGCTGGGAATGATTCGGGTCATAATAGAGGGCATTCTGGGACAATAGCCGGCTGACAAAAACCGTCGTCTGAAGTGTGGTATCGCTGATTTTCCGAACCATCGCCGACCAGTGATATTTCTTTTCCAACGCCCCGCTCACCGACGGATACCACCGTTCATCGCCGGGCAGCAGTGATGGATACATCAAATTCAGGTTGGCACTTTCCGTCGCAGGTACCGAGGCCGGTTTGATGACCGATGACAGCGGGCCGGCGGGGCCATCCGGATCTTTGCCAAAAAGCTGAATTTTGGCAAACGCCTCGCTGGCTGCCGTCGCTGCCGCTGTACGTTCCGTGGCCGTACTGGTCAGCTTGACCCCGACTGGAAAGACCATGGCAATCATCACCAGACCAATCGCCAGCACCCCCGTCGCCAGAAGCACTTCCGTCAGAGAAAATCCATTATGTCGTAATCGCTGCTTCATAATTATTTCTTAATCAGCTCACCTGTATAGGGATTGACTGAATCCCGAGTCAGGAATTGCAGATAGTTCGTCCACGGTTTGGCACTGTTTTTCTGCAGTTCTTTTTTGTCGTAGATTCGGAATGCCGAAACACTGTCTTCTTGGCCATAGCCATCGGTGGGATAATCATCCTGGACAAATTGCGCCTTGCCGGCCAGAACATTGGGCTGTGTGTTAAAAACCCGGTCGGTGCTGGTATGATCGGTTTTGCCATCCCGATTGCGGACTCGAACCGGATGCAGCACAAACTTGCCGGACGCATTAAACACCACCGAAAACGTACTGGCCTGATTCATCCCTGCAGCCGAGGTCAAATCCGCATCGGTATAATTACCGTCGGCAATCACCCCCACCGTCTCCGGCAGCGGTATCGGTTTTTTGTTGTCCACCGCCCGGAAACCATTGGCAAGCCCGGTAGCCGACGGATCATGGATAATGAATGTCAGATACGTATTGCCCTCGACATCCCGCTGAAACCGGACGCCGGCATACTTCTGCTCACGAATCGCAATCGCCCTGGCATTGGCCAGCGCCGCATCAATCACGCTGCCGGGCCCCACCGACTGCTCCAGCGACCGGCTCAGTTCTTTGGCTGCCGGAATCGAAACCGCCAGGAGAACGGCGATGATCGCTACCGTCACCAGGACTTCCGTCAGCGTGATTCCATGATTGCTGTGGTTCTGCTTCATTCTCACTTCACTTTCTTTTCCGCATCCGCGAAAAAGAGATGACCTGCATCCGTTTGGTTTAATCGCATCCCCGGACCAGCCGGCGGGTATTATTTTTCGTTTTCATCGATGTTATAGACATCATCCGGCGACCCATATAAGCCATCCGCACCGGCACTGAGCAGAATAAACGACTGAGCCCGGTAGGGACGCTGGGGCGTCGTTGCACTGGGCGGAAAGTTGGGATTGGCTATCCGCTTGTAAAACAATTCGCGATCGCTGGCCATGGGGTGAATTTCTTCCGTTGGCGTCACGTACGCAAAAAATGGATAATTATGATTTACATTATAGATCGCATCCGACGATGTATTTGTCTGATCCGTCCCCAAGGTGGTAGGCCGGAACAGGACTTTCGTTGTGTCTGCACGATAATACAAGATCGGCATCCCTGTTTTCTTGCCGGTGGTTCTGTTGTATACTGTACCAAACATATCGGCCAGGACATAGGTTTCCCTCGCGACAATAGAAGTGGGAAACTTTGAATTGTCTGGATAAATTGAACCCAGCTTAACCGCGTTGGATTTTTCCAATTCCAGATAAGGCCCCTTGCGGACCTTGAGATTTTCAGCGGCGGTCTGCAGCGTTCCATTAAGGACTCCATTGACCGTATCGTAAATCAGTTCCGGACTTCCATCACCATTAAAATCTGCTTTACCGTCACTTTGCCAGGCACTCTTGGGGTGATAGCCGAACCCGTCCCAGCCGACCATCGCCTCGGCCAGTTTCTGGGCGCCGCAATAGCCGGTTTTATTATCGTTACCTAAGAAGGTGTACTCCGACGGCGGATAATCCCCCGTATCCACCCGGAACGTCTCCAGCCCGACTTCGATGGCATGAAACTGGGCCTTCTGTTTGACCATATGGGCCGTTTCCCCGATTTTTTGGATGGCCGGAATCAGCAGGCTGATCATGATCGCGACAATCGCCAGAGCAGTCAGCATTTCCAGCAGTGTGAATCCGCGTATTTGCTTGTCTCGTTTCATTTTTCTCTCCGTTACACTCACGGTTTATTAGGACGCCGCCGGCAGGCAGCTCCATTAGTAATTAAAATTGGTAATATCGTCTTTAGTGCCGTACACCCCATCATAGCCAGCCGAAATCAGAATAAAGGTACTGGCATTGAACGGTTTATAAAAATTCCTGCCCGCATCCGCCGTTTGAGTAATATGTTCATAAAACCACTGGGCTCGTTGTGCATCCGTAGTCTTGTCTGGAGCATTGGGGTTAACAAAATCCATATCAGACAAAGCAGGATCGGACAAGACCGGAAGCCTGACTAATTCATAATTGTCATAATAATTATAAACCCATTTTTCGGCCTGCTGGGCGGTCGGATTGGTCACCAGATTTCTCTGGCTGTCGATCCGGAAGGGCTTGCTCTCGTTGGCTCGATAATACAGCACCGGCAGACCGACTTTGATGGATTCGCCGTTAAGGTTTATCTGATTCTTGTTAAAGACATCGGTAATGACGGGAGACCGGGAATCCGCCTGCTGAGGGGTCGGATTTGGGAGGGATGGGTAAATATTGGTACCGGCACTGCCGCCCCACAACTCCAGAATCGTGTAAACCCCGCTGTATTTGAACTCCACATACGGACCTTTGCGGCGGCGAAGACTGGCCTGTACCGAAGCATCATACAGATCGTCCGGAACCAGCGGATTATAATTTTTGTCGTTGGGAGGATACCAGCCCGTCTGAGGCTCAACACCATACCCATCCCGTCCCACCAGGGCCTCAGCCACCCGCTGGGCGCCGCAGATCACCGGGCCGCCGCTGACAGGTATCTGATTCGAAAACGGATAGCCATCGAAATCCTTGGCAAACAACTCCAGCCCGATATCCATCGCCTTCAGTTCCGCTTTCTGCCGCAGGTTCTTGGCGGTGATGGTGGCTTTGCGCAATCCCACAGCCATTATCCCAACCAGCATGGCAATGATTGCAACCACCGTCAGCAGCTCAATCAGCGTGAACGCTTTTTTATTCAATTGTTTTGGAATCCGTTTCATCTGGTCTTCCCTGTTTTATTCGTTTTGTTTTCTCGCCTCGGCGGCATAGCCGCCTGTATACTCATTGATTGCTCAGATCGTCAGAAGTCCCGAAAAGTTTATCCGGCCCGGCCGACATAATCTTCGGATACGGGTAATGATCCAGATACTCATACTGTAAACTTTCACCCCAGGCATCGATAAAGTAAGGTACGCTAATCCCCCCCATGTCCATTTTAATCTGATGACCATCTGCATCCAGAGTGGTTATCATTCGATCCGACAGCGTATCCAGAATCGCCTTACTGTCGCCGCAGCGATTCAGAAAATAATACAAGGCAGCACTGGAAGCAGCGTTCCAAACTATTATCTGCTCATCTTTATCTTTTTTGGTTAAGATTCCAGCGGTAACATTCGCCGTCAAATCTGCTTCGAAATGTTTTACAGTATACAGATCGGCAACGGCGTCCCCATTTTCATCCCTGTTCTTAAATGGAAACACCCGGTACTGCTCATGGTACTGCTCCAGGGCGGCATCAATAATCTGGATTGTACTTTGGGTCAACTGTATCCCGGCACGGGTGCGCAGATATTGCCCCGTTCCGGCCAGAGCCCCCACCAGGATCATAATAATGGCCAGCGTGATAAGGACTTCTATCAATGTAAAGGCGTTTTTACGCATTCCTGCATCAATCCGGCAGACCTGTTTCTGCTGTCTGTCTTGACTTGTTATCTGCTGTTCCGCATCTGTTTTGTCCGGATGCGTTCGGACCCTCGGCGAGAAATAACGTCAATTGTTCCCCCGGTTGACATTATTTCATAGATGACTCAATGACCTGTCTATTTCTGATGCTGTCAGCACAAGCTCCCCTTCTGCCGCCGACAGGTCAAAATATCGCTTGTGTTCCGTCCTTACTGCTGGCTGCCCTTTTCGAAGTTAAAGATATCGTCGGAAGTTCCATAGAGCTCATCCTTGCCCGCCGAGACCAGAATATACGAATCGGCCCGGTAGGGACGAAGGATGCCTCTGGGATTGGCAGCCGTGACAGTGGATTGCTGAACCTGCTTGTTGAGAATCATATTCTCGAAATTTTCATAGGCAGAGCCGGTGACAGTACCGGTAACCGATTCCAATTCATGTCTCTCGGACGCATCGGTTGTCCCCAGGCAGACAAGGGCGCGATTGTCATCGTAATTGTAGATATCATTTGTATAGTTGCCATCGACAGTGAAATCCTGGAGGGTATAATTGATGCGTGCCTTGAAGTACAGAATCGGCATTCCTGTTTTTTTGCCCGAAGCACGGTTTTTGGCATAGACATCACAGAGCACATAATTGGTACCCAAAAAGGTCCCGCTGGCTCCACCCTGACTGGCAGAAAGGTTTGTATTATACACATCCTGCATACGAAAAGCATTGGCGTTTTCCATATCGATGTACTTCTTGCGGGCCTTGATATTTTCATCCCGGCTCTTTTCGGATTCCGTCCCAGCCTGAATCCCGTTGTTGGTATCATAGACCCAGGCATAGGCATTAAATGTGGGATTCTGGAAATAATTGTACCCATCGGAACGGAACCCCGAACGCGGATGGAAGCCCAGCAAATCCCAGCCCACCATCGCCTCGGCCAGTTTCTGGGCACCGCCATAATTCATATTATCCGCCTGTAAGGGGGCAGCTGGGGTAGGTGTACTGGCTCCACGATTATCATACGAATCCGGATAAGAACCGAAATCGGTCTTGAACATTTCCAGGGCGACATCGATACTGTGGAACTGTGATTTCTGCTGAACCTGCTTGGAATAATCCTTGACCTGATTCAGGGCCGGCACCAGCAGGCCGATCAGGATGGCAATAATCCCCATCACCGTCAGCATTTCCACAATGGTAAAGCCTTTATTTTGACCTGTTCTTTTCATCGTTTTTCCTTTCTCATCAATTATGGCAAGTATTGCGTTATGTTTTTGTCATCGCCGGGCCAGCCGGTGATATCCTTATTCGTATTACATCAGCACCTGAATCATCTTGACCATCGGCAGGAACATGGCCAGCACAATCGTGCCGACCATTCCACCCAACATGATAATCATAAGCGGTTCCAGCAGGCTCATCATGGAGCCGACCAGTACGTCCGCTTCTTCATCAAAGTTGTCTGCAACCTTCATCAGCATTTTATCCAGATCGCCTGTTTCTTCACCCACATCCACCATGTTGACGACGATGGAGTCCACCGTCTTGCTCTGACGCAGGGGGTTGGCGAAGGTATCGCCCTGACGAATAGCCGCCTGGACCTTGCCGAGCATTCTGGAATACACCTCGTTGTCCGCGGTTTCCCGGGTGATATTGATGGCTTCCAGAATCGGTACGCCGGCGCTAATCAGTGTTGCCAGTGTACGGCACCAGCGGGCCACTGCGGTTTTATAGACCACCTTCTTCACGACCGGCAGGCGAAGCTTAACCCAGTCTATGGCAAACCGCCCCGCCTTGAACTGACGAATAAATTTAAAAAATGAAAATACAATAAACGGCGAAACAGCCACCATCCCTGCATTCAAGCCTTTTCGCCCCAGCAGCCATTTGCTGATATTCAACAGGGCCTGCGTCAGTGCCGGCAGACCCGCCCTGCCATCGGACATATCCGCAAGCACTTCCGAGAAAGTCGGCACGATAAAAATCATCAGCCCCAGCACGATGAACAATGCCGCCGTCATCACGACCGCCGGATATACCATGGCCCCTTTGATCTTGGATTTAAGCTTTTCAGCCTTTTCCATAAAATCCGCAACACGGGCCAGAATCACGTCCAGCACGCCGCCGACTTCACCCGCGGCTACCATGTTTACAAACAGACGGTTGAAGCAGCGAGGATACTTGCCCAGCGCCTCCGACAGCGTCGAGCCGCCTTCAATATCATCCGCCACATAACCAATAATCCGTTTGAAGGGGCCTTTTTTCTGCTGTTCTTCCAGAATACGCAGGGATCGCAGAATCGCAAGACCCGCGTCCTGCAGGGTGGACAGCTGCCGGGCAAACTGTGTTACCACCTTGATTTTAATTTTCTTATTGGCCCCCTTGCGTTTCGGGGCCGCCGCCGCGGCTTTTACGGCTACTTTCTTGCCGGCTCCATGTGCCTTGACTTTGGTTGGAAACAGCCCTTTATTGCGGATTTTACTGATCGCCTCTTTACTGCTCAGAGCCTCGATCTCCGCTTTCACCTCATTGCCTTTGGCGTCCAGCGCCACATATTCAAAAGTAGGCATCGTGCACCTCCATTATTCTTCTGCCGCAATGGTTTCGCGGGCAACTTCATCAATCGTCGTGATACCGTCATAAATCAGCGCCAGGCCATTTTCACGCAGGGTCTTCATCCCGGCACGGCGGGCGGCCTCACGCAGGACCGACGTCGAAGCGTGATTCATAATCAAATCGCGGATTTCATCATTGAATACCATGATTTCATAAATGCCAGTACGCCCTTTGTAGCCGGTATTATTGCAGTGTTCACAGCCTCGGCCGTAATAGAGCTTTTTGCCCTTGATGTCTTCGTGCGTCAGTTCCAATTCCATCAGTTGTTCTTCCGATGGGGTATATTCGGTCTTGCAGCGATTACATATCTTGCGAACCAGACGCTGAGCAATAACACCTTCCAGGGTTGCTGTCACCAAAAAGGTTTCCAGACCCAGATCCAAAAGACGTGCAATGGTGCTGGGAGCATCATTGGTGTGCAGTGTGGTAAACACCAGGTGCCCGGTCAGAGAAGCCTGAATAGAGATCTCCGCGGTTTCAAGATCGCGAATTTCACCGACCATACAGATGTCCGGGTCCTGACGCAGAATCGACCGCAAACACCGGGCAAAGGTCAATCCAATTTCCGGACGAATCTGAACCTGAATAAGGCCATCAATATCATATTCCACCGGGTTCTCGGTGGTAATGATTTTCGTGTCAATGGTATTGAGTGCCTTCAGACAGGAATATAAGGTTGTGGTTTTGCCGGAACCGGTGGGGCCGGTTACAATCACAATCCCGTTGGGTTTATTGATGAGCTGATTGACCATATCCAGCTCGCGGGGACGCAACCCCAGCATATCCAGCCGCAAATCCACCTGGGTCCGGTCCAAAACACGAAGCACAACACTTTCACCAAACATCGTCGGCAATACGCTGACACGCAGGTCCACCGGATTGCCGCCAACCACCAGGGGAATACGTCCATCCTGCGGCAAACGACGTTCGGCAATGTCCAGATTGGCCATAACCTTAATACGGCTGGATAAAGCGACTGCAATGCTCTTGGGAGGCGGCACCATTTCATACAAAACCCCGTCAATACGATACCGCATCTTGAACTCATCTTCAAACGGCTCAAAATGAATATCCGACGCCTTCTCACGAATCGCCTGGAGAAGGACATGATTCAGCAGCTTCTTGACCGGGCTGGACTCTGCCAGTTCCTTAATGTCTTCCAGGTCAATACTCTCGCCCCGTCCCTCAAACTGCTTGAGGGTCTGGTCTCCTTCGATTTCACCGATCAAGTCGCCCAGTCCTTCTTTGTCCTCTTTATAATACTTGTCCAGGGCTGCGGTCAAAGCGTCCGGATCGGTTACTTTTGACTCGACTGAAAACCCAAGCAGCGTACTCAAATCATCTGTGGCGCGGAAGTTGTCCGGATTATCAATGGCGACAGTAATGCGATTGCTGGATTTGTCATATTTAAGCGGGAATATTCGATAAGTCCTGGCCATTTGTGATGGAATCTGATCAATCACGGCCTGTGGGATTTCCTGCCCTTCCAGGTCCACATATTCCATCCCTCGTTGTCCGGCCAGGGCAATGCGTAAATCTTTGGGTTTAACAAACCCCTTTTCAACAAAAACTTCACCGAGCTTGACCTGTCCTTTACGCTCCTCTTGAATCTTAAGGCATTCGTGGACTTTCTCTCGGGTCAGTAATCCCATCTTGATCAGGATGCGACCAATCGTTCTGCCTTTTAATTCACTAACCGGAGGTATTTTAGCCATTTCATTCACTCCTGAGCCTTACCCGTTAAAGGTCTCTATTTTATTATAGGTCATTAAAATTGATTCGGCAAACAAATATGCACGGTGACACTTGGCTTAATTAACAATTGTTCTCATTTTTCCTTAAATAAGGGCTATTTAAATAAAAACAAGGTTTTTCAATTGGACTTCGGAAGACTTTTATAGCATTTATTTTTAAAAAAATTAGTTAGACACGTGGCATAATTTACATACATATAAATTCATAATTCGTTTTTTTACAAAAAAAGGCCGATTATGTCGGCCCTTTGAGAACCAAGATGAAAAGGAATCAACCCTGTAAAACCGGACCATATTCTTCTTCAATGGATTTCTTGGCGTGTTGACCTAAAGATTGTCCTAATTTCTTTTCGGCTTTCTCCAAAAGAGCTGCCGGATATCTTGCTTTGTCGAGCATTTCTTCAATGCCAATCAGATCCTTATCATATAATTCCCACAAATGATCATCCAATAACTGCATGCCTATTTTTTTACCAATCTGGATGCTGGATTCGATACGATATGTCTTGTTTTCACGAATCAAGTTTGCAATTGCAGGAGTAACAACCATGAACTCGTATGCCGCAACACGCCCTTTTCCTGTCTTTTTTGGGCACAATGTCTGACTGAGCACCGCAATCAAATTGGTACTTAACTGAACGCGAATCTGTTCCTGTTGGCTGACGGGAAACGCGTCCACAATTCGGTTAATCGTACCTTGACAGCCCGTAGTGTGCAGCGTCCCAAACACCAAGTGGCCGGTTTCCGCTGCCGTGATGGCCGCTTCAATGGTTTCCAAGTCACGCATTTCACCAACCAGAATTACGTCCGGGTCCTGACGCAAAGAACGTCGCAGTGCTTCGGCAAAACTGGGGGTATCCAGCCCCACTTCACGCTGATTGATAACTGATTTTTTGTGATTGTGGTAATATTCAATCGGTTCTTCGATGGTTACGATATGATGGTCGAGGGTTTCATTAATATAGTTAATCATACTGGCCAAGGTGGTCGTTTTTCCGGATCCTGTCGGCCCTGTCACCAGGAACAGTCCTCTGGGGCGTCGGCACAGGGCAGCACATATCTTGGGCAGACCGATTTGTTCAAAACTCAGCAGAGCCGATGGAATCAAACGCAGTACCATCGAGATATATCCCTTCTGGCGAAACACGGCAGTTCTGAAACGCCCGGCGTCGCCGAAGGCAAAACCAAAGTCCGTACTACCCACTTCCTGGAGTTCCTGCTGATTTTTTTCAGGGGTAATACTTTTCATCAAGGCAACGGTATCATCGGGCTCCAGAACCTTAGTTTCGAGGGAACGCAGCCGTCCACTCAAACGAAGGACGGGCGGGCGTCCTACGACAATATGAATGTCTGAACCACCCATTTTGATACAGGCTTCCAAAAGTCGGTCAATATGAAGCGAGGCCATAGTAAATCCTATAAAAGCAACAAAATCGTATTATCCCGCCTGATCCACAACAAGGCCTTCAGCCTGTGTTACACGGGATACTTCTTCAGGAGTTGTAACGCCTTTAAACACTTTGAGTCGTCCATCCTCGAGCAGC
The DNA here is from genome assembly GCF_050689095.1 of Anaeroglomus insulsum. NCBI lineage: Bacteria > Pseudomonadati > Planctomycetota > Phycisphaerae > Sedimentisphaerales > Anaerohalosphaeraceae > Anaeroglomus > Anaeroglomus insulsum. The sequence goes on along the minus strand of NZ_JBOGCL010000010.1, from coordinate 22,808 downwards.
GACCGCATGCCGCTGGCCAAAGCCGCTTTTCGCAAGGCACTGGTTGGAGCCCGCGTGAAAGCCAGCTCTCGAATCTGGTTATTCATTTCAAGCATTTCGAAAATAGCGATACGGCCTTTATAGCCGGTGCCGGAGCAACGCGGACAACCAGCCCCCTTATAAATGGGGTGCTTTCGCAAATCTTCCGGCGTAATATTCATCAGTCGCAGGTAATGCGGATCAGGATGCGGGTCCAGCATCTTGCATTCCTTGCATATCACTCGCACCAGACGCTGAGCCATAATAGCCTGAATGGAACTGGCCACCAGGAACGGCTTGACACCCATATCAATCAGACGGGTGATTGCTCCGGGGGCGTCGTTGGTGTGCAGGGTGCTGAACACCAGGTGCCCGGTCAGGGCTGCCTGAATGGCAATGTCAGCCACCACACCATCACGAATTTCACCGATCAGGATGATATTGGGGGCCTGACGCAGCATCGACCGCAGAATTTTTTCGAATGTCAAACCGATATCGGTTCGTATCTGACACTGATTGATTCCCTTAATATTGTATTCGACAGGGTCCTCAGCGGTAATAATTTTCTTGTCCGGACGGTTCAATTCCTGCAAGGCCGAATAGAGTGTTGTTGTTTTGCCGCTTCCTGTCGGGCCTGTGACCAGGAAAATACCGTTGGGCCGGCGAATAATTTTGGTGAATCGCTCGTAGTTATCTTCCTCGAACCCAATCGCTTGAATACCAATATTCACGGAGTCGGGACGCAAAATACGCAAGACCGTACTTTCACCATGATACGCCGGCAGTGCTGAGACACGGAAGTCAATATCCTGCCCGTCAATATTGCGTTTGATACGCCCATCCTGCGGCAGACGGCGTTCACCGATATCCATGCCGGACATAATCTTGACACGGGCCAGCACAGGGGCCTGCATGTTTTTAGGAATGTTGTCACGTTCCACGCAAACGCCATCAATACGATAGCGCACACGCACACGGTCCGCCATCGGCTCGATATGAATATCACTGGCCCGCATGCGGACAGCCTCATCGATAATCAAATTGACCAGGCGGATGACGGGGCCATCGTCTTCTTCCCCGCTCATCTCGGCCCGGCGAATTTCAGCCTGGAGTGTCTTGCCTGCGGCAGCCAGTTCAGCGGCAGTCGCATCAATACTATTGCGAACCGCATCCAGGCGGGTATTGATGTAATTATCAATCTTGGTCGGTGATGCCAGACAACAGTTCAACTCCGCATTCAGACGGAAACGAAGCAAGTCCAGCAAATCCAGATCCAGCGGGTCTTTGATGATGAGTTTGAGGGTGCCGTTGTCTTTGCTTAAAGGCAGGATGCGATGTTTTTTGATTAATTCTTCGGGAATCAGCTGCTTTGCGTTTTCAGGGACTTCGACCTTGTCCAAATCAACGTAGTCCATCCCGAACTGCTTGGCCAGAGCTTCAAAGACCTGGTCTTCATTGGCCAATCCCATCTGGATAAGCATTTCACCCAGACGTTTATTGGATTCCTTGGCCTTTTTTATAGCCTTAATAAGATTCTCTTTATCAACAAGCCCCTTGGCATAGAGAATCTCGCCTAAATGTCTCCTTTTTTTTATCATTCGGTCCTTTCTATCCGCTGTTTGCCCGAATTTCTTAAAAAGTACATTATAACATAACTTCGGTTTACGTCAAACCCCCAGTTTTAATCGCAGCAGATTTAATGCCGTCAGGGCTGCCCGCTGACGTATTATTTCCCGGGAAAGCGGAGCAAAACGAAATTCGCGGACCTGGACATCGTGTCCTGCGGCTATTGCAATATATACTAATCCAACAGGCTTTTGGTTTGTTCCGCCTGTTGGGCCTGCGATTCCTGAAATACCAATCGCAGTATCAGCACAGGCTCTGGCTTGAGCCCCCAAAGCCATGGCTCTGGCGACCGGTTCGCTGACTGCTCCGTAGGTGTCCAAAAGCTCTTTGGGTACTCCTAAATCCCGCATTTTCGCTTCGTTACTATAGGTAATCCACCCCCCTAAATAATACTCACTGCTCCCGGCTGTATCCGTCACTAATTTTCCTATCAGGCCGCCGGTACAGGATTCGGCTGTCACAAGGGTCATTTTCTGCCGCCTGAGCAGCTTTCCGACCACTTCAGGCAGTGTTTCATCCTCAGTGCTATAAACCAGCGGGCCTAAAATCGACACAATTTCCTTTTTTTGCTGCTCAATCATTGTTTTGGCGGTGCTAAAATCGTCTGCGGTTGCAACCACGTGAAGCGTAATGTCACCGCCGGAAACCGTACAGTTTAACAGAGGATTGCGTCCTCGTTTCATCCTGTTCCCCAATTGCTGGGCAATGGTAGACTCGCCCGCACCATAACAGTGTATACGCTCTGTCAATACAATAGGGCCAGATTTTTGCGAGGCCAGTACAGGACGTATATAGTCCTGATACATACTTTTCATTTCAACAGGTACGCCTGGCACAGAGAATAATTCCTTGTCTCCAAAACTGGCGTGCATCCCTGGAGCCGTGCCGATGGGATTCGCAATGGCTTTGATGCCCTTTGGAATATAGGCCTGCACCGCATTGATTGGTGCCATATCTACTTTTCGAGCCTCAAAGAAAGCTTTGATACCGTCATATAAATCTTGCTTAAACTCCAGCTCCACGCCCAGAAATTTCGCCAGGGCCTGTCGTGTCAAATCGTCATCTGTCGGACCAAGTCCCCCTGTAACCAGGATGATATTTCCGACTTCGCAAGCCTGTTTAAAACAGGATACAATATGGTGTATATCATCGCCTACAACCCACACCTCTTGGGTGGGAATCCCCAGTTCAAGCAGTTGGGTGCTGAGCCAATGGGCGTTGGTATCCAGTGTCCTGCCATTTAGTAACTCATTGCCAATACTGATGATGCATGCTTTTTTCATAGCTTGATAATGGCCTTTACCACACCCTCTTTATATCCGGCTACCATCTCGAAGGCATCCTGGGTATGCTCAAAATCAAACTCATGTGTGACCATAAAGTCCAGCTTGACTTGCCTGGAGGCCTGCATGTCAATGGCTTTTTGGGTACAGTGATTTTGCCGTCGCACATTGATTATGGTAATCTCTTTGCGGCGAATAAGATCCGGGCAGAAGCTCACCCGTGGTTCTCGTGGAATTCCCACCATCATGAGCTTTCCACCGGGTTTGAGCAATTCGATGCCCTGATCCAGCGTTTCTTGCTGGCCGGCACATTCATAGACAATATCCATACCGCCGGGTTCAAGTTTGCAAATAGATTGCACGATATCTTCCTGATGCGGGTTACCGACCCAATCCGCCCCGTTTTTCTGAGCTAATTTTGCACGTTCGGGGATAATTTCTGTCATCAGTACCCGATGTGCCCCCAAAGCCCTGGCTGCGGCCATGCAGCTCAAGCCAATCGGGCCTGCCCCGAGAATTGCAACTTTTGCTTTTGAAAAGACTTGTGACTGTTTTACCGCGTATAGACCGATGGCAAAAGGCTCTGCAATCACCCCCTGATTGGCAGTCAGTTTTCCATCAATATCAAAACAGCACTCTGCCGGCATGACCAGATATTCACTGAGGCATCCCGGAATTTGTCCCGGACATCCCAAAAAGACCATTTTGCGACAGGTGTTTTCACGCCCGACAAGACATTGATCGCATTGATGACAGGAAATGCCTGGCTCCACGGCGACTAATTGTCCCGGTTTAAGATGGTTGACTGATGGGCCCACTTCAACGACGCGGCCGGCACATTCATGACCAACCACAAAGGGATATTGAACAATCTGGCTGCCGATGCGTCCGGTTTCAAAATAGTGAATATCGCTGCCGCAGACTCCAACGGCCTCGATTTTCAATAGAACATCATCGGGACGGATAATTTGAGGGGTGGGAATTTCCCTCATTTCCATCTGGCGAATACCGGTCAGGACTTGCGCTTTCATCATTTCTCAACCCAATGATTGTGATAAAAAAATCCTTGTTTAAGCTATCCGCAGCCAAAACAAGGATTTAGAGCGGGCGATCGGAATCGAACCGACATGGCCAGCTTGGAAGGCTGGAGCTTTACCACTAAGCTACGCCCGCAGTCGCATTGATTCCTCTGTTCAATGCTGAGGCATATCTTGACTCAAAATCGAAGAATTGTCAACCCAAAGCTCAATAAAATTGCTGAAAAAAGTCTGTTTTTGTACGGATAACGCTGTATTATTATGGTGAAGTACACAACCCGTTAGAAATGGAGGTCATGATGTTTAAAATCTATTACAATTTGAAGCGAAGCATCATTTGCATCTTTGTTTTAGTTGCCCAGACGCTATATTCGGACATATACCCTCTCATAACAAATGTATATAATCGGGATACTCAGACTCTTAACGGCAAGTGGAATTATATTATTGATCCGTATGAGACCGGTTTTTATGACTATCGTTATCAGGAAAGCAACACGGGGTATTTCAGGAATCAAAAACCGCGAGATAAGTCCGAACTGGTTGAGTATGATTTCGATAAAAGTCCTTTAATCAATGTCCCCGGCGACTGGAACAGCCAGCGGCCAGAGCTGCTGTTTTATGAAGGCACGATCTGGTACAAGAAAAGCTTTAACGATCCTCGCAAGGACAAGGACAGCCGACTGTTTCTGCATTTTGGCGCGGCAAATTACGAAGCCATTGTTTATTTGAATGGTAAAAAACTCGGTAAGCATGTTGGCGGATTTACCCCGTTTTGCTTTGAAATCACGGATGCGGTACGTCCCACACAAAATGATATTGTTGTGAAAGTTGATAATAAACGTTATCGGGAAGCCATACCCACGGTGAATACGGACTGGTGGAACTATGGCGGGTTGACGCGTGATGTGTACCTGATTGTGACTCCGCAGACATTTGTTCGCGATTATTCGATTCAGCTCAAAAAGGACTCGATGGATACCATTGCAGGATGGGTTCAGCTGGATGGGCCTGAAAAGGAAACGGAGGTCACAATCGAGATAGAAGACCTTGGCGTCCGGAAAACCGTCAAGCCGGATACTTCAGGCAAGGCAGAGTTTGAATTGACTGCTTCACCTGTATTGTGGTCGACCGAGAATCCCACATTATATAAAGTGACCTTGTCTGCGGGCAAGGACACCGTGCAGGATCAGATTGGATTTCGGACCATTCAGGTTCGGGGGCAGGATATTCTGCTCAATGGTCAGTCCATCTTTCTTCGCGGCATTTGCATTCATGAAGAATCGCCATTGGGCACCGGTCGTGCCTGTACACCGGAGGATGCCGAGGTGCTGCTGGGCTGGGCGAAAGAATTAGGCTGCAACTTTGTCCGGCTGGCTCATTATCCGCACAATGAGTATATGCTTCGCAGGGCCGACCAGATGGGGATTCTGGTCTGGAGTGAATTGCCTGTGTACTGGACCATTTTGTGGGACAATCCGGCAACGCTTGATAATGCCTTGCATCAGCTTGAGGAAATGATTACGCGCGACAAGAATCGAGCCTCGATCATTTTATGGTCGGTCGCGAACGAAACGCCAGTCAGTGAGCCTCGCCTGAAATTCCTGACAACACTCATTGACAAAGTCCGCCAGATGGATCCAACGCGTTTGGTTACGGCAGCCATGGAAAAAACATCGAGGGGCGATACCGTCCTGATTGAGGACCCGCTGGGAAAATATCTCGATGTGCTTGGCTGTAATGAATATATCGGCTGGTATGAAGGGACGCCGGAGCTGTGCGACAAAAAGACCTGGCAAACCTCGTACGAGAAACCCCTGATTATGAGTGAATTTGGCGGCGGCGCACTGCAGGGGTATCATGCTGACGACCAGACGCGATTTTCAGAAGAATACCTTGAAAAGCTATATATTCATCAAGTGGCAATGCTCAAAAAGATTCCGTTCCTGCGGGGTACAACGCCGTGGCTTCTGAAGGACTTTCGCTCACCCCGAAGGCCCCTGCCCGATATCCAGGATTATTACAATCGAAAAGGGCTGTTTTCAGAGACCGGGCAGCGCAAGAAGGCTTTCTATATTATGCAGGACTTTTATCAGCAAAAAGCCAAAGAAGCTAAGCCCTGAGCGTGTATGCAGGCGAAGTGTGTTTAATCCGGCTGACGCTGCAGGAGGGTGATAATTTCTTCCTTTTTGGGCAGCGCATCCTGGACGCCAAATCGACTGCGGGTCAGGGCTTCGGCGGCTATCGCAAAGCGTACCGCGGCATCGGGAGAATCTTTGGCTCCACAACAGGCTGCCAGGGCCCCGCAAAAAGCATCCACTGCTCCGCTGTTATCCACTACTTCCATCTCAATTCCGGGGATATGTCGGCCGCCCTGTCGGTCTGCCAGTAATGCGCCACGCCAGCCGAGGGTCATGACGACACAGTTGGCCCCTTTGGCTACCAGTTCAGTAGCTACTGATTTCAGTTCGGCAATTCCACCAGCCCCCAGTTCGCTGGCACAGGTAAAATCGGCAAAACGGACGATCAGGACATCCACATTGAAGAATTCCATCGGCCAGTTTAATCCAACGGTAGCATTTCGACCATGGTTTGGCAAACAGACATCCAGGACGACACGACGTTTGTGGATTTGAGCCGTCCGGATAGCGGATACAATGGCCTCCTGGGGCAGCTGACCGCAAACAAGGCAGACATCGGAAGTCGCAATGAGCTGCTCGGCCGCGGCATATTCGATTTCATCCCGGCCAATGGTACGATTGGCCCCGGCGCAGACGCAAATGCTGTTTTCTCCCATAGGGTCAACGAGAGTTATGGCTGTGCCGGTGCTGATGGCATTGGAGGTATAAATGAGATCGGTATTGATGTTATACTGGGACAGATTTTTTTTGATTAAGTGACCAAAGCAATCATCCCCGATACGGGCGATTACGGACACATCGCATCCGCATAAGGCCGCCTGGATTGACCGCACGACTCCAGCCCCCATGGGATAGTAAGCAAATGACGACCCTTCGACCGTCCGCCCCGGCGTAGGGATGGACTGGCATTTGACTGCCATATCGACAAAGACCGGTCCGATGACAACAATTTTTGGAATCCGTTCCGTCATATCTTATGACCTCTTCATTCTGAGTAACATCTGTTTGTTCTCAAAAGTATAGCAGAAAGTCGTTTAAAGAAAAGACATTGCTATAAAAAACTCCTATTTCTTTGAACCGGCTGAATCGGACCTTAGAAAAGGAGATGACATACAGTTCTTTTTAATGGTATTAAGGGCTCCTCGAACAATTCCTTTTGGCGGACAAAAGAATTTTGCCGCTGGAAAGCCATTTTTAGAGCCACTCTTAAGCTTATTGATTTGAAACTCGTGTGAGTGATATTAAGCTAATTGAAGATGTTATAAGGAGGCGATTTAAGCCAATTCTCTTGACCCTGAAATGACAGGATGCTATAACATACCTGAGTTATCCTGAAAGGTTTGCAGGTGAATCAAGCAGTATGTATGACAAATTCGGGCGTTCTGGACACTCTGAGCCGATGGAGTATCGGCGGGCTGGTCCCCGGCAGAACTTTATTTGGAGAAATCCTGTCATGAAATGCAAAACGATTTATGCTCTATCGGTGTTTTGGGGTGTTCAAATGGTTTTCTCATTGGCGGCTTTGGCGGCCGACAACAAAGAAAAACCCCTATTTGATTACCAGCGAAGTCAGCTTAAAAACGGACTTACCGTCATTACGCTTGAAGACTTTTCCTGTCCGATTGTGGCAGTGCAGGTCTGGTACCAGGTCGGCTCCAAGGATGAACGTGCCGATCGCCAGGGCTATGCCCATATGTTTGAACATATGATGTTTAAGGGGACGGAAAACGTTGGCCCCAAAGATCATTTCCAGCTCATTCAGAAGACCGGCGGGACGACCAATGCCTATACGAGTTTTGACCAGACCGTGTATGTCGAAACCTTACCAGCCAGTCAGTTGGCGCTGCCGCTGTGGCTGGAAGCGGAACGGATGGCCTTTTTGAAAATCGACCAGGAATCCTTTGATACAGAACGGAAGGTGGTCGAAGAAGAGTTGCGTAAAGGCGAAAATGAACCGTATGGCACGCTTTACAAAAAACTGGCTGCGATTGTCTTTAAGGATCAGCCCTACCGCTGGACACCCATAGGCAATATTGCCTGTTTGCGAGCTACGAGTGTGGCTGATTTACGGGCGTTCTGGCAGCAGTATTATGTTCCCAATAATGCCACGCTGATTCTTGTGGGCGCTATTCGCCATGATAAGGCTGTTCAGATGGCCGAGACGTATTTTGGCTGGATTCAGAAACGGCCTGAACCGCCACGTGTCCAGGTCCATGCATCCAAACCGGATGCGCCTCAGATTGTGGTAATTGATGACGAGAATGCACCTGCGGCGGTGGCGGGTTATATTTTCCGGACAGTTCCCATGGGGCATACCGATCAGATCGCTTTGGACTTTCTGTCTTCGATTCTGGGCGGAACGCAAAACAGCCGGTTGTATCGTGATCTGGTTGCCGACAGTCAAACCGCCACACATTGTGCATCGATGACGTGGAATCTTCAACAGGATGGTATTTTTGCAGTAGGTGCGGTTCAGGCCCCCGGCGCGGACGCCAAGACTGTTCTGCAGCAAATCAAAAAGCACATCGAGACGATTCAGAAAGAGGGAGTGACCGATACCGAGCTGCAGACGGCTCGAAATCAGCAATTGCGTTCGGTGATTACGGACAATTTGAACATCGAAAGCAAGGCTCAGGTGCTCGGTACGGCAGCGGTTACCATTGGCGACCTGGAATATGCCAATAGCCTGCTTGGCCGGATTCGTGCGGTCAGGGCCATCGATATTCAGCGGGTGGCCAATACGTACCTGCGTTTTGATCAGGGCTTTGAAATTTCGGTTAAGCAGAATCTCAGCGGGATGCTGAATGCAAGCAAGGATGATGAAACCCAAGGTGTGATCGCCGAGCGTGAAAAACAGGCTCCGCCGGCCGGCCGGCCTGGCGAAAAACGTCCTGAGACCTGGCCCACCACGGCCCCGATTGCCAAATCCGAAAATGTCGATCTGTCGATGGTCTATTCGGAGCATCGGCTCAAAAACGGAATCAAAGTGATTGTTGTTCCCAACCATGAGGTGCCCTTTATTTCCGTCAAGCTCGGCTGTATGGCGGGAGCAGCCACAGAAATCAAGCCGGGTACGGCCAATCTGGCCCTGCAGATGCTGGAACGCGGTACAACGACCCGTTCCGAAAAGCAGCTTGCCGAGGAATTATCGCTGTATGCCATCAGCCTGGGGGGAACAGCGGATATGGATACCTGTCAGGTCAATATGAGCTGTCTGACCGAACACCTTGATAAAGGTATGGACCTTCTGGCGGATGTTGTGCGGAATGCGTCGTTTGAGGCGACTGAGTTTGAGAAACTTCGCAAACAGACGCTGACTTCGCTTTTGGTCAATGAAAAGACGCCGGAGTATCTGGCGGATAAGGAATTTTCGTTCCGCCTGTTCGGGAACCATCCTTATGCCCGTACCGTGGAAGGCAACAGTGCTGATATAGAGAAACTGACCGTTGACGATCTGAAACAGTGGTGGAAGCAGTATGTTCGCCCGGAAGACTCTGTCTTGATTTTTTCAGGTGATATCGACGCCCCCAAAGCCCTGGTCCTGGCGGAGACCCGTCTGGGAGAATGGACCTGCGATACGGCACGGCCGGAAGTAAAACTGGCCGCCATTCCGCAGCAGGAGAAAACGCATATCTGGCTGGTGGATAATCCCGGCAGCGCTCAGGTCCAGCTTCGGGTGGGCTGCCACTCCATCAACCGGAAGGATCAGCCGGATTACTTTATCAGTCGTGTGGTTGGCAATTATTTCGGCGGCTCATTCCACAGCCGGATCAATGAGACGCTGCGGGTTCAGAAAGGGCTGACTTACGGGGCATTCGGCTCTTATACAGCACAAAAAGAAGCAGGCTATTTTGTGGTGAATACCTTCACCAAAAATGAGACTGCCGGCCAGGCTATTGCAGCAATCATCGAATTGCTGGATCAACTCCGTAAAGATGGCCCCACCGCAGAAGAACTGGAGCTGTCACGCAGTTACATTAGCGGCAGCATCCTTCGTCGGCGGGAAACACCCCAGCAAATCGCCAACGACCTGTGGCTGATCGAGGCCGAATCTCTGGGCAGGGATTATTATGATAAACTGCTGGCGGGAGTGAATGCCGCTGATGAGGCCAAATGCCTGGCGTTAGCCAACAAAACCATCAATCCGGACCAATTGACGATTGTCGTCGTGGGGGACGCCGAAAAAATTAAGGCGGACCTTGAAAAAATCGCACCGGTTACCGTTGTGGCCAGAGATCCATCGTAAAAGAAAACGCTGCTGTCTGGCTGTCGATTAGCCCTGCTTTGCAAAGGGAGGATTAAAACTGTCTTTTGAACGTCCGTCTGAGTCAGCCACAACCGGCATGAGCCTTAGACCGCAACCGATTTCATCCTCCTTGTCTATTTCATGTTAATGGGCGATGACGTTCATCATATTGAAATAGAACAGCAGTGTGCATACATCCGCACAGGCCAGTACCACGGGTCCGGCTGCCACCTTGGGGTCGATCCGAAAGGCCTTGATCAGCGAGGGAATCACCACGCCCAGCAGACCTGCAGACAGAATAGAAAGAATCAGGCTGAATCCCATGGCAAAAGAAACCCAGCCGCCCCCCTTCCAGACAAACGCCGTCAGCCCGATGATCGAGCCGCAGCCGGCAGCCAGCATCAGCGACACCAGGCCCTCGCGCCGCAGCGGCTCCATTACAGCCTTCCAGGAAAATGAGCCTAACTGGAGTCGCTGAACGGTAATGGTCATGGCCTGCATGCTGACGCTTTCACCCAGTGCCAGCACGACCGTCATAAACATGGCCAGTACCATAATTTCCTGAATCAGCAGTTCATACTGTGCGGTAACGATGGCGCACAGGATGCCGCTGACCACATTGCACAGCAGCCAGGGAAATCGTTCTTTGAACATCAGCCAGGGCGATGCTTTTCGTCCCAGGCTCAGATGCAAGCCCATCAGTTGAAACATGCTGTCGAGTTGCGCCTTATGCCCAAGCGACAGTGATCCTTCGGTAAACTGGTTCATATCCACAATCCCGGCAATCTTTCCGTCTGGAGTGATTGCCGGAACCGCCAGCAGCTTGTGCTTAAGGAGGACATCTCCGGCTTGTTCCATCGTCGCGTCACAGGGCACTGTGACCAGCTTGCGAATCATGACCTCGCTGATCCGGGTATCCATGGCCCCTCCCAGCAGACGGCGAAGGGGAACCACGCCCACCAGACGATCTTGGCCATCCACCGCATATAAATACATAATCCGTTCATTCAAATCACATTGCTGCAAAAATTGAATGGCCTGGCCAACCGTCATGTTTTCGTTCAGACGGACATAGTCCTGATGGTAATATTCCCGGACGGTCTGGTCAAGAAAATCGGTTTTAAATAATGTCATCATGCACTTCTCGGAAAAGATGCTATTTTACACAGCTTTTTACTGAAGACTGACAGGTTTTTGTTTGTTTAGTCATTTATGTGTTTTGATGTCTTGTGCCGGGGAGCCGAAGCGTCTTTCGGAGCCAGGCCAAAGGCATCCAGCCATTGCTGGGTTTCTCGACTGCCGATGCCGTGGCGTTTTTCCTTTGGCTCGCTGACAGGCAGCGGTTTTTCGATTACCTGACAGACCTGAAGCCAGAAGGGAACAGCCCCGACCCCCGGACATTTTCGTCGTTTGGCGGCAGACAGAATCCGCCGGTCACTGCTGACCACGATCAGGCGTTTGGGGGCGGTATTGTCCTGGATGTAGTGTTCGATGATCGTATCCGCCTCAGTATGCTGGCCGGAAAATACTACCTGCAGAATTCCCAACCCCATTAATCCAGCCTTGTTGGGAGGGCCGATTCCGTCAAATACAATAACTCCCGTTTCGCCGGTTCGTCGCAGATACTCGCACAGTACGGCACACAGCTGTGTATCCGGAAATTCCATCTGCTCCTGCAGCTTCTGTACCGCCCGCAGAAGATTATACCCATCAATCAGCACCGGCATGGGATCAGCTCGCTGCGGTGTAACGGATTTCCCCGGCCACAATGGTATTGAGGACCTTGCCCCTGACTTTCCAGCCGTGGTAAGGACAGTTGCGGCTTTTGGAAATGAATTTATTGGCATCAATGGTCCATTCGGCATCGGGGTCGATGATGGTCACATCAGCCCGATCGCCGACACCCAGCCGGCCTTTGTCCACTCCGATGACCGCTGCGGGACGACAGGTCATCATCGCCAGCATGTCTGACCAGTCAATGATACCCGGCTCAATCAGCGCCTTGATATACAGCGGTAATGCACATTCCAGACTGGCAATACCGAACGGTGCAGCCAGGAACTCCAATTCCTTTTCACTCATCAGGTGCGGCGCATGGTCGGTTGCAAGGGCATCGATTAAGCCTTCCCTGACGGCCTGTTTGAGGGCTTCGATGTCCGCTTTGGTGCGCAGCGGAGGATTGACTTTATAATTGGTATCGTAATCGCAGCACATGTCTTCGGTTAATAGCAAATGATGCGGCGAGACTTCACAGCTGACGGGCAAGCCCATCTGTTTGGCTTCGCGCATAATCTTGACCGAGCCGATTGTTGACAGGTGCTGAGCGTGGTATTTGCAATTGCATTTGCGGGCCAGCTGGACATCGCGCCAGAGCATCATTTCTTCGGCCAGCGGGTCAATTCCCGGCAGCCCCAGGACCGTCGATTGATAGCCGGCATTCATCACACCCTTGCCAGCCAGCGAATTATACTGGCAATGCTGGCAGATGACCCGACCGAACATTGAGACATATTTCATTGCCTTGAGCATAATGGAGGCATCCTGCACGCCGTTGCCGTCATCGGTAAATCCGATAGCTCCGGCCTGGCTCATCAAGCCAATTTCAGCCAGCTCCTGCCCCTTGCGTTCTTTGGTAATTGCCCCCATCACATAAATAAACGTTTTGCGGGCCTGTCGCCCCATGCGGTGAACAAACTCGACGGCCGTAGCCTCATCAATTGAAGGATTGGTATTGGGCATGCAGACCACCGAGGTAAAGCCGCCGGCCACTGCCGCCGCCGAACCGGAAGCAATCGTTTCTTCTTCCTCATCGCCTGGTTCCCGGAAATGGACATGGAGATCAATCAGGCCGGGACTGATAATCTTGCCGGCAGCCTGAATAATGTGTGCATCACAGGCACTGACCGGCCCAATATGCGATACCCGGTCCCCTTCGATAAGTACATCTGTAACGCGATCCACCCTGTTGGCCGGATCAATCAATCGCCCGTTTTTGATTAGGATTCGTGTTGTCATATTCGGAATCAAATTGAATTCGTATGATTTTCGTTCTTGCCGGATTTGTTTTCACTTTGCAGTGCCGCTGCCTGACTGACCAGAAACAACACGGCCATGCGTACCGCAACGCCATTGGAAACCTGCTGGAGTATGACGCTGTTGGGACCATCGGCAACTTCGGATTCGATTTCCACGCCGCGATTGATGGGGCCGGGGTGCATGACCAGAATGTTCGGCTTGGCCCGCTTGACGCGTTCGACGGTCAGGCCGAAGAAATGCGAATACTCCCGCACAGACGGGAACATATTACCGCCCAGCCGTTCAAACTGAATCCGCAGCATGTTGATTACATCCAATTCCTCAATTACTTCATCCAGATTATACGAGACCCGCACGCCGAGCTGATCGATTTTGCCAGGCATCAGCGTCGGGGGGCCAACCACAATCACTTTGGCACCCAGCTTGGTTAAAACATAAATATTGCTGCGAGCGACGCGTGAATGGGCAATATCCCCCACAATCCCCACCGTCAGACCATCCAGAGAGCCTTTGACCTGTCGAATGGTATAAGCATCCAGCAACCCCTGGGTGGGGTGTTCGTGATAGCCGTCGCCGGCATTGACCACACAGGCATTGATGCTGCGGCTCAGGAGCTTGGGGGCCCCGCCGGCACTGTGGCGAATCACGACAATATCCACCCCCATCGCCTCCAGATTTCGGGCCGTATCAATCAGGGTTTCACCTTTGTTCACGGAACTGGAGGTCTTGGTAAACTCAATGACATCCGCACTGAGCCGATTGGCAGCCAGAGTAAAGCTGTTGCGAGTACGGGTGCTGTCTTCAAAAAACATATTGACCACCACTTTGCCGCGCAAGGTTGGTGCCTTCTTGACAGACCGGGCACTGAACTCTTCAAATCCCTTGGCCGTATCCAGAATAAATTCCAGTTCCTGCCGGCTTAGTTCGGCCAGCCCGATCAAATGCTTATGACGCCACTGAAAAGTCGTATCCATACATTCCCGCAACTTTGGTTAATTGATTACTACTTCCTCGATGCCGTCGCTTTCCATCAGAAATACATTGATGGATTGTTCGGGCGGAGCCTCGGTGCGAATGCCGACATAATCCGCCCGAATCGGCAATTCCTGATGACCGCGGTCAATCAATACGGCCAGACGAATGGTTTTGGGCCTGCCCAAGTCAGTTAAAGCATCCATTGCCGCACGGACCGACCGGCCGGTGTGCAGTACATCATCGACCAGCAGAATAAATTTGTCGCTGACATCAAACTCGATTTCGGTAGCCTGGACTTTCGGCTGAGTATGTCCTTTGGGGACATTGAAGTCATCGCGATATAAAGTGATATCCAGCGTACCGCTCAAAACAGCACGTCCGGTTTTTGCCTCAATCGCCTTGCACAGACGTTTGGCCAGCACTTCTCCGCGGCTGCGAATACCAATTACTGCAAAATTGCCATCCTGGGGTATATCCGGCAGGATTTTAGTCAATAATTCATCGAGGGTTTGCGCAATCTGTTCTTTGGTGAGAAGTTTTTTCATTTTCAAGACCCACAGAATCCAGTTATAGACATCGGCAATGTCATCTTGCTTATTCGACTCAACATTTAATCTGAAACAAAGTATAACCTCTGGCCGCAAATAAAGCAAGGTAATTGCCGACCCGGAAGACCATATATAAACAGTCCCGCTGAATTCTGACACAATGCTGTTTTCGCTGTCGGAACGATCTATTATCGGGTGTGTTGAAATGTGAATAAGGGAGGATTGCATCATGCATATAGTATATGTATAATAAAGACTTCTGTATAGGGAATACTCTTGAAAACAATGCGAGTCCAAAAGTTATACAGCCTCATGATAAGCCTCTTTGTGCTGGCTGGGGTGTGCATTGGTGATGTCCCTGTCCAACCTCCTTTTCAGCCGGCTGCATTGGGTTCGATTGGTCTTCGCCAGCTGACGACATCAGACCCCAATCTGGATGGTTCCGGTATCCGAATTGCAGCTATTGGACGGAGTATGACCTATAAAGACGGACTGCCGCAGGGGGATTATCGATGTAATATGCGGCATCAGGCCTTGCTAAAGGCAGATGTGCTTTTTGAAGACAATTCCGATGGTTTGACAGGTATATCCGCCCATGAGACAGCTATTGCAGGCTTACTGGTCGGCCATGACACCTTTGGGTATCATCCTCAGCTGGGGCATTTTATCTATAAGGGGGTCTGCCCGGAAGCATCTGTTACTTCTTATGAATTCTGGAGATTCGTTAGCTTGTATATCTTCGCAGCCCATCCATTTGAGGCGGATATTGTAACGATGAGCCTGGGGGAAATATTCCCCGCATGGTGGACTCGGGGTATCGAGAATCTGGTCGAGGAAAAAGGAGTTGTTGTTTTTGCAGCCGTGGGCAATGGCCGGAATGCTTACGACCCGGTTCTATACCCGGCTGCAGGAGCGAACGTAATTGCGGTAGGTGTGGTCAATGCGGCCGTGGATCCCAATGACCAGAAGAGTCTGTCGGTATTTGCATCCCCTCAGCCGGCCTATTCCAGCACAGGTCCGACTGCGGATTTGCGATGTAAGCCAGATTTGGTTGCTCCCGGGCGGGGGCTTGTGGTGTCGGCCGATTCTGATAGCGAATACACCATTGAAGGTGACTGGTCGAGTCTTGCGACGCCAATCACGGCGGGTACTGCCGCCCTGCTGCTGCAAAAAGCCAAATCTATTCCGACTCTACGCAATATGTTCTTTGCCGGTGACACCAACACGCTGGTTAAGGCTATTTTGCTGACGTCTGCGAAGAAGCTGCCTTACTGGCACAAGGGAAATCCAACGCCGGAAGATGATATCCTTTCGCCGCTGGATTTTTCACAGGGTGCCGGAATGCTTGATGCGGTCAAGGCTTATGATCTATTCATGGCCGGTGCCCAACATCCCGGCAAGGTACCGCCCGCCGGCTGGTATCATACTGCATTGAATCCGGACCAACCCCGACACATTTATGACATGTTTTTAACGGACCCCAATACTGCGACGATTACTGCCACCCTGTGCTGGAACAGGGTATATCAGGACCAGTACCCGTTTGAGCCAATTTACGACAAAGACTCGGATTTACGCCTGGAATTATGGGGAATTCATCCCGAGGATCCAAATCTGAATCAATTGCTTGATGTCAGCGACAGTGTGAATGATAATGTGGAACATCTATACCGGGCGGTTGATGCGAGATTTGAACAGTATCGTTTGATTGTGCGTTACAGTGCTTCTGCCGTAAATCCGCAAAAATATGCCATCGCCTGGTATGCTGGTCCGG
This sequence comes from Anaeroglomus insulsum, assembly GCF_050689095.1. Lineage (NCBI taxonomy): Bacteria > Pseudomonadati > Planctomycetota > Phycisphaerae > Sedimentisphaerales > Anaerohalosphaeraceae > Anaeroglomus > Anaeroglomus insulsum. Next base: position 6,124 of record NZ_JBOGCL010000010.1, on the reverse strand, counting down.
ACAATCTGACCCAGAATCCATTCTGGTATGACTTGAATAACGACGGCAGTATCAATACCACAGACCGCCTGCTTTATTTCATCCTTGACCAGAATCGAACAGATATTCTTGATTCCATCGTAGCAGTGCCCGAATTTCATATCAGCCATGAGCGTCTTGAGACGCTCCAACTGTTCTGGAATCAGCGGCAAAGCTATTTGAAGAACTGGAACAGCCTGTTTGCACTGCCGCTTGAGTAATTGACAGCACGATTGACCTGCCGATTATAAATCTTCATCCAGAAGATGTCCAAATCGGACTTTTTTGGTATGCAGATAATTTCTGTTATGTTTTCCCGGTTTAGCCTGAAGCGGAATTTGTTCGACAATTTTAATCCCATACACGGCGAGACGATCAATCTTTTTGGGATTATTGGTTAAAATACGAATGTTGCGAAGCCCCAGGTCCCGCAGAATCTGGGCACCGATTCCGTAATCCCGCTTATCCGGTGCAAACCCGAGCTTGACATTGGCGTCATAGGTATCCAGTCCCTGTTCCTGAAGCTTGTAGGCATGGAGTTTATTGGCCAGGCCAATCCCGCGTCCTTCCTGACGCAGATAAATCAACGCACCAATGCCTTCCTTTTCGATCATTTGCATGGCCGTAATTAACTGGATGCCGCATTCACATCGTTGAGAATGAAACAAATCCCCCGTCATGCATTCGGAATGCACGCGAACCAAAATCGGTTTTTCGGTCACGATCGGATTGCCTTTATCGTCCAATTTGCCAATATCCCCTTTGCACAAGGCCAGATGAGGCTCTGTTGCAGCGGGACTGTCGTATGCAATCAGTGTAAAAACACCATAATCCGTCGGCAGGGAGATTTGCTGAATCCGTTTGACAATGCGTTCCCGCTGGAGGCGGTATTCTACCAACCTGGCAATGGAGGTCATTTTGAGTTTATGTTTTTGGCAATAGGATACCAACTGCGGAACGCGTGCCATCGTTCCATCGTCATTCATAATTTCACAAATGGTGGCTACCGGTTCCAGTCCTGCCAGCCGCATCAAGTCCACGGACCCTTCCGTCTGGCCCACACGTACCAGGACCCCGCCGTCTTTGGCCCGCAGAGGGAAAATATGTCCGGGTCGGGCCAGTTCTCGGGCTTTGACATCTGGCCTGGCAAGCAATTGAATCGTCCGTGAACGGTCAAAGGCGCTGATACCGGTGGTAATGCCTTCACGTGCATCGACAGTCACGGTGAAGGCAGTGCCGAGGGCGGCGGTGTTCTCTGGTGTCTGAGGATGCAGTCCCAGTCGATCACATTTTTCCGCCGGCATCGGGACACAAATCATACCGCGTCCCTCTTTGGCCATAAAATTGACTATCTCAGGGGTCGTTTTCTCGGCGGCACAAACCAGGTCGCCTTCATTTTCGCGATCTTCATCATCAACCAATACAATCATCCGGCCTTGTCGAAGTTCCTCAAGGATTTCCGGTATTTCGCAAAACACGTTTGTCATTGTCTTATTATCTCATAGTAGTATTCTTTTGTCGGCTTTGTTGCTCAAACTCTTCAATATACCTCAAACCATGGCGAATGTAAACTATTGTTGCCAGCGCTGCGATACCACCAGTGGCCCACCAACAAATCCAGACCCAGTGTGTCCACAGACTGACAATCTTGACCGCCTCTGGCCCAACCAACGTGGACACAACCATCACAATCTGCAAAAATGTGGATAATTTACCAGCCCAAACCGGTACAATTCTCACATGGCCGGTTATAAAATAAGTCGTGATAAATCCCAGCAGCAGAAGGACATCTTTTCCTAAAATCAGAATAACCGGTTCAATCGGCATTTGAAATCCCGGCACAGCCGAACGTTTGACAGTCAGCATAATACAGGCGGCGATAATCAGAAGCTTATCGGCCAGCGGGTCCAGAAACGTCCCCAGGTGCGTTACCTGCTTTTTGACCCTGGCAAGATAACCATCCACGGCATCGCTGACCGCCATAACCAGAAAAATACCGAGGGCGATATAGCGGGCAGTCATTCCGAATCGAGCCTCATTGGCTTCCAGCATAAACAGCACAAACGGTATAATCAAGATGATGCGCAAGATTGTAATCTGATTAGCCCATGTCAGCCGCATGGCATCGTGTTCCTTCCTATATCACCCTGCCGCCATCTACCTGGATAACCTGCCCAGTGATATAATCATTGGACAGCAGGAATAACACCGCATGAACGATTTCTGCGGCATCTCCAAAGCGGCCCAGGGGAATCGCGTCCAGTCTCTTTTGATTGTCGGGCCTATGGAAAACGTCTGCCTGAGTCTGTGCGGCTGCGTGGGGCAGGATGATTCCCGGCGCCACCGCATTCACTGTCGCTGCGGGTGCAAGTTCTCTGGCCAGTGCCTTTGTGGCCGCAATGAGGGCCGCCTTGGAAGCACAGTATTCCACATAGTTGGCCCAGGGGCGAATTCCGCCAATATCCACCAGATTGATGATTTTGGCATAGGGGGCCTGGTCTGGTTTGCAGCCATTTTTTAAATGCAGACGTGTTGCCAGATTACGACAGGCAATCAGCGGCGCTGTCAGATTGACTGCCACCATCTCTTGGATAGTGTCGCCGGTGATTTCCGCCAGCGGTCTGCGGATAAATATCGCAGCAGAATTAATCAAAACCCGAATGTCTCCAAATGTACAGCATTGTTCAAACAGCAAATCGATCTGGCCGGTATCCCGTAAATCCGCCTGTAAAGCAATCGCCTTAAGCCCCATCGCCTTAATCTGACTGACAAGGGATTCGGCCTTCTGTTTGTTCGTGTGATAATGACATATACAATGGCAGCCCGCATCCGCCATCGCCAGTGCAATCGCTGAGCCCAGATTGCCTGTCGAACCGGTCACCAGACACGTTAAGCCATTCAGATTCATAGCACTGCCTCCGGAGAATTCCCGCGTTAGGGATGGTTCATAAATATCCGCTTGATATGGCGTTCAAACAGATTTTGTGTTACATTTCGCGAGACAACCGCCTCATATTTCTCAACCGTATCCAGATAACGCCGGCCCATCTGTGCGGCAATTTTGTACCCAACATGAAGCAATTGTCTGAAATGCGGATTATAGCCGGGATTGCCGGAATCATGGCGTAATGCGGAGGTGTATTGCTGTTCGTCCCAGCCCTTAACCAGAGCCGGATCGGGCAGACGTGCCGGGTTGATATCAATCACTGTCGCATAGGGTGCACATAACTGCTCGCAATGGGTGTACGCCTGGGTATAAATTTCTTTGGCAATCTCCAGACCCTGGCCGCCTGCTTCGGCCAGCCCGATCATTTCTTCCAGCCAGGTCGTACCTGCGGTTTTGATGTGGACTCCGGCACCGGTATCCTTTAATGCCCTGCAAATGGGGGCATAAATGGAGAATTTGTCGCTGCCTGAATGCACACTGAGCTTTAAATTCGCAGGCAGTCCAAACTCCTTGACCGCACATCGAATGACCGCAAGGTCATCTCGAAATTCTTTTTCGAATGCCCGCACATCTCCGACGTAATCCACCCCTTTATTAAATCGTCCGGTGAATTTGGGGGCGATGGTTTGAACCGGAATATTATGCTGGGCCAGCATCTTCAAGATAAAGAAAAGCTCCACCGGGGTCTGCGGCAAATCCGATTCGTCCATCGAGACTTCCGTGACAAATCGGCCCTCTCCCTTGCGCTGGACAATATGCTGGTAGATTTTGCCGGCCTGCTGAGCAGCAGACAGAAACTTGACGGCAATTGCTGTCAGCTGGTCCTTGGTTATGGAGAACGCTTCATCGATACCCGAAATGCGCCATTGTCCCAGATACGGTTTACAGGCCGTGATAAACTGCTCAATCGCCTGTGGGGCTGCCGGCTTGCCGATTTCTTCGGCTACGTCGAGCGTGAAAAAATTGCTCGCCTCGATAAACCCATCCACATTTTTCAGGTGGATATGGTCTGCGTCAACATAATACCCGCCCTGCCAGTGCATGGCCTTAACGGCATCATCGGCTTCCCGCCGGGTATCAACGGGATGAGTGCCAATAATGCTGTGTTCACGGAACGACTTATTCCAGACCGGCACTATCTCGATTCCGGCCTGTCGGGCTTGGATGATGGCCTGAAGCTGAGCCTTACCCTGTTGGCCAAAACGGTCTCCCACTCCAAACGAATACTTTGCTAGGTTCATCTTTTTACGTCCTTATGATCTGTTCGCATGGTGATAAAGCCTTTCTGCATGGGTGGTATTGTAGAGAAAACGAAGTCCGTTTTCACGAAAAAAATGAAGCTGATTAAAGATATTTCTTGTCTGATAAAAAGAGGCACTGTATATGCTTTGTATGACTTTAATACTTGATGTAGCCATTGCGCCTGTTATAATGCCCTGTCGGAATAGATTTTAAGGAGTTTGCATGGCAGTACTTAATGTCAATATCGATCATGTAGCAACGATTCGTCAGGCCCGTCGGGCGGATGAACCAGACCCGATCTGGGCAGCGGTGGAGTGCGAACTGGCCGGAGCGAATGGGATTACCGTCCACCTTCGCCAGGATCGTCGGCATATCAACGACCGCGATGTGCGTCTTCTCAAAGAGACTGTCGCCTGCAAGTTTAATCTTGAGATGTCCATGGCAGAACCTATAGTCAAGATAGCAGAGCAGATTTGTCCTGATCAGGTCACTCTTGTTCCTGAAAATCGGGCGGAGCTGACCACTGAAGGTGGCCTGGAATGTGCGAATAATTTGAAGCGGCTTATCCAGGTCGTCAAGCGGATGCACAAAAAGAACATTCTTGTCAGTTCGTTTATCGCCCCCTCTGAAAAGCAGATTTTGGCCTCGGCGGAGGCCGGTTGCGATGCCGTCGAATTGCATACTGGGTATTATGCCAACGCCACAACAGATGCGGCTATTGAGAAGGCCCTGAATGAGTTGCGGGATGCCCGAGATATTGCCGTTGCCGCAGGGTTGATTGTCCATGCCGGCCATGGCTTGACCTATCGGAACATCGGGCCGGTGGCCAAAATCGAAGGCCTTTGCGAGTTCAATATCGGCCATAGCATCATCTCCCGGGCCGTCATTGTCGGGATGCGAAAGGCCGTTGCCGAGATGCGGCGTTTAATTGAATTGAATCAGTAAAAAATCCCTCTGCGGGAATACGAATCATTAACCATTTTGGAGATTGACCATGTTTCACGGCGCGTTAGTTGCCCTGATTACACCTTTTCATGATGGACAGGTGGACTACCAAACTCTCGAAGAACTGGTGGAGTTTCAAATCGAAAGCGGCTCGGACGGTATTGTTCCGGTCGGGACCACCGGAGAATCCCCGACCCTTTCCTATGAAGAACATAAGGAAGTCATTAAGCGTGTCGTGGATGTGGTAGCCGGGCGGATTCCCGTCATCGCCGGCACCGGCTCGAACAGCACCGCAGAGGCCATTGAACTGACCGAGTTTGCCAAAAAGGTTGGCGCAGACGCTTCGCTGCAGGTTTGCCCCTATTATAATAAACCCACGCAGGAGGGTTTCTATCAGCACTTCAAAGCCATCGCTGAAGAGGTTGACATTCCGCTGGTGCTGTACAATATCCCGGGACGCTGCGGCGGGACAGGGCTATCAATCGACACGGTGGAACGGCTGTCCAAAGTGGAGAATATTGTCGCCATCAAAGAAGCAACTGGATCGCTGGATTTTGTTGCAGAAATTGCCCAGCGGACCGAATTGACGATTTTATCCGGCGATGATTCCCTGACGCTGCCAATTGCCTCAGTTGGCGGCAAAGGTGTTATCAGCGTCGTTGCCAATATTGTTCCGGCCGATGTCAAGGCCATGACCGACCTGATTCTCGAGGGGGATTTTGTCTCGGCCCGAAAATGGCATCGCAAACTGTTCCCGCTGGCCAAAAGCATGCTGAGCCTGGCTACCAACCCGATTCCGATTAAAGCCGCTGCCGCCATGCTGGGGATGGCTTCCGATGAATTGCGTCTGCCCATGGTGCCGCTGGATGACAGCCAGAAGACCAAACTACGCGCCATGCTTAAAGATTACGGCTTGCTGGAAGAGTAAAGAGTATATAACAGCAGTCCTTGGATATCAGGCTGGTTTTATTA
>NZ_JBOGCL010000009.1:0-172298 GCF_050689095.1 Anaeroglomus insulsum | reverse complement strand
CAGAAATGGCTCGGAAAGCAGGTAAAACATTTGGAGGGATTCTGCCGGTTATTATCTGGCTGGCTTCAGTTGGCGCCGTGGTGGTGCTCTACACCCAGCGGATTGGCAGCTTTACAGTCCAGGGGATTGCCTATGCCCCCAGTCAGACTGTTATGGCTGTGGAAAATGCCACTATCCGGCGTATTTACGTGCAGCCCTGCCAGGCGGTTCGCAAGGGGGATTTGCTGGTGCTGATTGAGCTGGGCAATCCTCTGGAAAATGAATACGCCCGTTCTTTGGCGGCGGCTCAGCGGGCCACGGCTCGTGCGGAAGTGGAGCGACTCAGAGCGGAGCTGGATGCCATGCAGGCCGAGTTTGACAATACGATGAAGGTCCAGCAGTCCGAGCAGAGCCTGGCCTATCGCCGGCTGGCCCTGGATGTGGAACGGGCCAGGCTGGATTTGCTGGATGCCAAGGCAACCCTGGAAGCGGATCGCGGTATGCTGGCCGGGCTGGAGCTGGAGAAGAACAGCCTGGAACTGCTGCTGGAGCGTCAAGCTGTCGATTCCTATGAGGTTCAGCGTATTCGGATGGAGCATGAAAGCATGGCCCGCAAGGTTCGCGCCGAAGAGGAGTTGGTCAAGGAGGCCCAGGAAAACCTGCTTCTGGCTCAGAAAGAACTGGAACAGCAGCAGCAGGTCGTATTGGGTGATGATTATCTTCAGCGGCAGCTGGCACCGTTTGAAAAGGCTGTCGAGGTCCAGGAAAAATACATCGAAGAATGCTTTGCCCCGGTTAGTCAATTGGCGGTTCGGGCCGAAATCGATGGCGTTGTCGGCAGTATTGCATACAGTGAAGGGCAGTCTATTACTCCGGGACTTCCCATCCTGACTGTGACCAGTCCGGATGCCGAATATGTAATGATCTGGCTGGATCAGCATAAGGCGGGACTGGTCAAGGAAAATATGCCGGTTGAGTTGATTAAATCAACCATTCCTCGTTCGGTGATTCGGTCTCAGGTGGTTTCTGTTGGGTCGGCGTTTGAGCAGATTCCTGCACAGTTGTGGGTCGATCCGAAGCTGCCTTTGTGGGGCAGGCCTGTTCGTATTGCAGTACCGCAGGGGGTCAGTCTGATGGCCAATGAACTGGTCGGCATTCGCGGCCTGTAAATATGCACATAGAATATCATGATATTGTTCAGGGTAAAGATGTCTTATCCAAAAACCCATAGCCTGTTCCGTTATGTGAGTCTGTCGCATCTGGGGTTGGGGTTGTGTCTTGCCGTATTGGCCGCAGGACTGGTCGGCTGCGGTATGGACCGTCAGAAGGCGGGTCAAGAGGCCGATGAGCAGGTCTATCGTCTTATCGAGAATCAGTGGCAGGACTCCTTTGGTGCTCGTACGGATTATCAAATTGATCGCGGGGCTCAATCCCTCAACAGTACCATTTTGCCGCGCGTATGTGAGAAAGGTACCCTGACGCTGTCGGAGGCGGTTCAGCTGGCAACCTGGGCCAGTCCGGAATTTCAGACGGCACGGGAACAGTTGTACCTGGTTGGTCTGGATCAGACCGAGGCGGAACACCTGTACGAGATTACTCCGTTTGCCTCAGCCGCCGCCGGGCAGAGCATGGTACGCAATACCACGTCCAGCTCGGCTCGTCCTTATGAAAATGAAATCCGCGGCGGACAGGGGACTGTTGGCATTCAGAAGCTCCTGGCAACCGGAGCGCTGTTTACGACGGATTTGACTCTTGGGTCATTTGATGTGGTGTCGGGCAGCTACCGAACCGGCGGGGCATCTCTGTTTCAGGCTGCCATTACCCAGCCGCTGCTGCGGGGGGCGGATCGCAAGGTGGTGCTGGAAACCCTGACCCAGGCCCAGCGCAATACGCTCTATCAGATACGGTCATTTAATCGTTTTCGCAAGACGTTTACGGTCTCGGTGGTCAGTGATTATTATCGCCTGATGGAATATGCACTGCGGGTGCGTTATGCCCGGGACAATATCCAGCAGCTCAAGCAGTTGTATCAAAAGATGCAGCATCTCAGCCAGTTTGGCTTTGTTGCCCAGCATGAACTGGAAGAAACCCGTCAGGATATCCTGAAGGCCGAAGATGGCTTTGCTCAAACGCAGCGTCTCTACCGGGAAATGCTGGATTTATTCAAGCTGCGTCTGCTGATTCCGCCGGATGTGGATATTGAACCCGACGCGGCAGAGTGGCAGGCACTGGAAGATTTCGGTCAGTGCGAAATCATGATGACCGAACAGCAGGCCATCGATGCGGCTCAGTGTCAGCGTTTGGACCTGGCGAATATGTCTGACCAGGTGGAAGATGCCTATCGGCATATCGAGGTGGCGGCGGATGCTCTGAAAATGGATTTATCGGTCGTCGGGTTGGCCTCTCCGGCCTCCCGGGGGCGAATGACCTTTGGGGCCGATCCAGGTGATTTACAGCGGACTCAGGATCGCTATGAACTGAGTCTGCGAGCGGATTTTGCGATGGACCGTCTGCTGGAACGGAACAACTATAAACGGGCTTTGATTGCCTTGAGTCAGCAGCAGCGTGCTCATCTGCAATTGACGGATCAGGTCATTGCCGAGGTCCGCAAAGCCTGGCGTGATATGGAAGAGGCTCACGATCGCAGTGTGTTGCAGGTCAACGCCAAAAAGCTGGCCCAGCAGCGTCTGGATACGACTTTGCTGCTGATGCAGCATGGCCGGGCCAACACCCGCGATGTGCTGCGTGCTCAGGAAGATTATTACTCTGCTCAGGAAGGCTATGTGACGGCAATGGCGGATTTTGCTGTGGCGAAGATGAATTTCCTGCGAGATACGGAGATGCTCTGGATTCATCCAAATGGGGAGTATACGGTTCAAACCGCGTCAGCGGCTAAGTGACAGATTCAGGAGTGCCAGATTGTATACCCAAGGGGTATGATTATCCCGCGACGGCCACAGGCCGTTTTATGCCGGGCCATCACGGGGTTGCGACCCCTACGCAGCAGCGGGGACAAAGCTGTTGCTGGACGCTATTGAGCCGTGACAAAATGGGTTATATCAGGCGATAAGTATAATCCCGGAAATTTCGGATTTCCGGGTATTCGGTCAATCGAGGGGTCTGTTTAGACGAAATAATAAAGCTGACTTATAAGCTTTGTAGTCAGGCAATACAAGTTATGGGACCTTGTAAGGGGTATGGATATGGACCGATGGATAGTGACAGTATGGTTCGCGGTGATTCTGACTTGCCAAGTTCCGGCAGAGCTGGTTCACCGTTACAGTTTCAGCGGCACCTGCAATGACAGTATCGGGACTGCCCACGGGCTTTTGATCAATGGTACGGGTCAGGCCCGCTTTGCCAATGGTCAACTGATCCTGGGCAATAATGGTTCTCAGAGTTCGGGCGGATCAGCCATTGATTATGTCGATTTGCCTAACGGCATTATTTCCTCGCTGGGAAAGCAGGCGACTTTCGAAGCCTGGGTAACCTGGACGGGCAGTTCGATGTGGCAGCGTATTTTTGATTTCGGCACCAGTAGTGCCGGAGAAGGCTATTCGGCCAGTTCTGCCAATACCACGTATTTTTTTGCAACCCCTCTGGGTGGAGCCAGTGTCCTTCGCTTTGGCTACCGCTATGGTCCCTCGTCCGATGAAAGGGTGATGGACGGACCGGTCTTTGGCTCTGGTCAGCATCATGTTGTTGTTACCTGGAATGAAAATACCGCTGAAACAGTGATGTATCTGGATGGCGTCAGGGTGGCCAGCGGATCAATTCATTTTGCCCTAGCTTCGATGACGGATAACAATAACTGGCTTGGACGTTCGCAATGGATAGATCCGATGTTCTGCGGCAGCTACAATGAATTTCGCATCTGGAATCATGCGATGACCGATGCGGAGGTTCAGGTCAGTTATAACCGCGGGCCGGATACCATTCCATTAACACTGCTGGATATTGAGCAAACCGGCGGGGCAACAGCTGTTGAAGAAGGCAAGACTGCCGATTCCATTTCGATTGTGCTTAAAAAACAGCCGACAGCCAACGTCCAGGTTACGCTGACCCCTCAGACGGGCGATTTGGAGCTGAATGGTGGTTTCCCCGGGGATCCGATTACCCTGACCTTTACTCCGGCCAACTGGGCGGTGGCACAGACAGTGCAGCTGGTGGCGGTTCAGGATGACCTTGAAGAGGGGGATGAAGTATGTTCTGTTGCGTTTGGGATTGTCAGTGCCGATCCTGACTATAACAACGGCTATGTTTCGCCTCTGTCTGTTTTTATTGTCGATTATGTCGTCCATCCCTGTCCGGCCGGCGATATTAATGGGGATTGCGAAGTCACTCTTGATGATCTGCAATTGTTTGCCATGCAGTGGCTGGATCCTGCCGGATGCAGCGGCCTGTATTGTGGGGATCTGATTGGAGATGACGGGGTGAACTTTGCCGATCTGGTCATTCTGTCTGAATCATGGCTGGATACCTTTGGGCCGGTTGTGATCAATGAGTTTATGGCCCAGAATGCCAGCACCAACCCTGATGATTCGCGCGAATCCTGGGAGGTTTTCGACGAAACCGGCGAATCGACCGACTGGATTGAATTGTATAATGTTTCGGATATTCCCATCAGCATGAACGGCTGGTATCTTACTGATAATCCGGACAATCTGACGCAATGGGCGTTTCCTTCGCATGTTATTTTACAGCCCAAGTCGTATTTGCTGATTTATGCCAGCGGCAAGGATCATGTCAGCGGAGATTACATTCACACCAATTTTTCGCTGTCGGAGGGCGGGGAGTATCTGGCTCTGGTTGCTCCCGGAGGGAAAATAGTATCGGAATATCGCGATGTCAATGGGGGGTATCCGCCGCAGGAAACCAACGTCTCCTACGGTCTGTTCGGCTATTTTACCGAACATCGGTATTTCTATCCGGCAACACCCAACCGACCCAACAAAAATTCCGCGATGGGCATTGCTCCGGATACACAATTCAGCGTCAAGCGGGGATTCTTCACGGCTCCCTTCGATGTTACCATTACCACCGACGACCCGACAGCCACGATTCGTTATACGCTGGACGGCAGCACGCCGACTCTGGAAAACGGTTTTGTTTACAATCCCGATACCCCCATCCACATCAGCAAGACAACGACACTGCGTGCGACCGCCTTTAAGACCGGCTGGCTGCCCGGTAATGTCGATACCCAAACCTATATTTTCATCGGCGATGTGATAACCCAGTCGCCCAATGGCGAATTGCCCGGCCCGGGCTGGCCTGCCAGCAGAGCCGTCAATAGCCATATTATGGATTATGGGATGGATCCGGATATTATCAATCATGCGGTCTATTCGTCGCTGATGGATGAGGCCTTGCTGGCTATTCCGACCCTGTCGCTGGTGACGGACCTGAAATATCTGTTTGACCCGGTTCAGGGGGTCTATGTCAATACCGGTAACACAACGCGATCCGATGGCGATTCCTTTGAGCGTCCCTGTTCGCTGGAATTGATTAATCCGGACGGTTCGGATGGATTTCAGATTGACTGCGGGATGCGCATTCGCGGGGGTGCCAGCCGGAACGCCAACAATCCCAAGCATGCGCTGCGATTCTTTTTCCGCAGTCAGTATGGGGCAGGCAAGCTGAAATATCCGCTGTTTGGCGAGGAAGGCACCGATGAATTCGACAAGATCGATTTAAGGACCGCGGCCAACTACGGATGGTCGGCCTGCTGGCTGTCTGCTTCGATTAATACCCAGAATACCTTTGTTCGGGATGAATATTCCCGGCTGGTTCAAGGGCAGCTGGGGCATCCTTACACCCGCGGACGATATTATCATCTGTATATCAACGGTCAGTACTGGGGACTGTATCAGACGGAGGAACGTCCGGATGCACGGTTTGCCGCGTCTTATCTGGGCGGAGTCAAAGACGATTATGATGTGGTCAAGCCGGATATTACCGTGGGTCGTACAGTGGCTGCAACGGATGGGAATATGGATGCCTATCGTCGTCTTTATGATGCGGTTATCGACGGGATAGGGTCCATTACCGAATACTACGCTCTTCAGGGGATGAATCCGGACGGGACCCGCAATCCGGCTTATGAACGGCTTCTGGATGTGGATAATCTGATCGATTATATGCTGATTGATTACTACAGTTCCGATGGTGACGGAGCCGGTTCGCGTTTTGTAGCAACCAATAATTTCTTTGGCATCTACAATCGCAATAACCCGGATGGCTTCAAGTGGATACAGCACGACAGTGAACATACGTTTGGTGCCTATGAGGCCGGGGATTCGCGGCGTGAAAATATGGTGACGCCGTTGACGACGGCAGGGGCTAACTTTGCCTATTTTAACCCGCACTGGCTGCATGAACAGCTGGCCAATCAGAACCCCGAATATCGCCTGCGGTTTGCTGACCGAACCCAGGAATTATTCTTCAACGGCGGTCTGCTCAGTGCTGACAGGGTCTGGCAGACGATGACAGGTCTGGCCTCGCAGATCGATATGGCGATTATTGCCGAATCTGCCCGCTGGGGCGATGCGACGGTATCGACGCCACGGACACGAGAGACCTGGCTGGAAGCCCTGACATTTTTGCATAATTATATTTATGGAACCAGCTCGACATTGTCCGACCCCACTGCCAATGGGTATCAGAACTGGCCGATGCAATTACGCGAAATCCGCGTCCGCGACCAATTCCGTTCGGTCAAATGGTTCCCGGCAATTGATGCGCCGCAGTATGGTCAGCAGGGGGGATATGTTGCATCCAATTACGCCTTATCGATAACCAATCCTAACAGCAGCGGGACGATTTACTATACGCTGGACGGGTCCGACCCCCGCCAGGCCCCGACGGATGATCAGGCCGGAACAGAAGTGGTGTTGGTTGCTGAAAACGCCGCTAAACAGGTGCTGATTCCAACGCAGAACATTTATGTTCCCGATGGTACGGTACGGGCCGAGACCTGGACAGGCATTAGCGGAGATACCATCGCCAGCCTGACCGGAAATGCGAATTACCCGAATATGCCAAGCAAAGTGGAATTCTGGAACAGCTTCCAGATGCCGGCGATCAACTGGGCGGATTACTATGGAACACGTGTCCGGGCGCTGGTTTATCCTCCGGCGACAGGATCTTACACCTTCTGGATTGCCAGCGATGACAATGGTCAGCTGCTGCTCAGTACCGATGCAACAGAAGCCAACGCATCGGTGGTTGCTTCGATCTCGTCCTGGGTGAATCCGAATACCTGGACGACCTACAGCAGCCAGAAATCGACGTCGAGAGTGTTGACTGCCGGAAATGCGTATTATATCGAGGCGATTCAGAAAGAGCATGCCGGCGGCGACCATCTGAGTATTGCCTGGTCCGGGCCTGGGATCAGCGGACCGGTTGTCATTGCCGGACAATATTTGTCGATTCCGGAAAATGTCTGGGCGAGCCGTACGTATACCCCAACCGGCTGGATTACCGGCAGCGGGGCGGTCGCGTATGAGCGCAATCCCGGCGATGCCGTAAACTTTTCCAGCTATGTCAGCAGCGGGATCAATGTGGGTTCCCAGATGTATAATGTCAATACGTCTTGTTATATTCGCATTCCCTTCCAGTATAACGGCCAGGCGATTACGCAGCTGCTTCTGAAAATCCGCTACGACGATGGCATCGTCGTCTTTCTCAACGGTAAAGAAGTGGCACGGGATAATGTGGCTACGGCGTCTGCACCGGTTTGGAACACTGCTGCAGCGACATACCGCGATGACAGTATTGCTCTGACACCGGCGATATTTGATTTGAGTGCGTATATCAATCAGCTTCAGGTTGGAACCAATGTGCTGGCGATTCAGGGGATGAATAATGTCAGTACCAGCAGCGATTTCCTGATTTCGGCCCAACTGGTTGGCAGGATGTCCATCGGCACGCCGTCGGCGACTGCGACGACTTATACGTCGCCGGTGACGCTAAGGAAAAGCACTCAGGTCAAAGCCCGGGTATTTACCGGCTCCGAATGGTCCGCTGTCAACAAGGCCACTTTTGCCGTCGGCCCGATCAAAGAAAGCCTTCGCATCACTGAATTGATGTATAATCCCCAGGATCCTAATCTGGAATTTATCGAATTACAGAACGTTGGGACTGAGACGATCAATCTGAATTGGGTTGCCTTCGACAGAGGAATTACACATACCTTTGACGACGTGGATGTTGCCCCGAATGGATTTGTCCTGCTGGTCAATAACAAACCCCGGTTTGAATCCGCGTATACGATACCTGCCGGGGTTCCGGTGATTCAGTGGACCTCCGGACAACTGAGTAATAGCGGCGAAACGATTCAATTGCTCGATGCTGCCGGAGCGGTTATCCAGTCGTTTGCCTACAAGGATTCATGGTATCCGCAGACCGATGGCGATGGATTCTCGCTGACGATGCTCAATCCGACCAGTGCAGATCTGACTTTGTGGAGTCAAAAAACCGGCTGGGCTCCCAGTACCTACACTGGCGGCTCTCCCGGCCGGACAGACACCCCGCTGGCACCCGGCAGTATTGTCATCAACGAGATTCTGGCACATTCCCATGATAACGCCCCGGACTGGATCGAGCTGTATAATACAACCGATTCGCCGATTTCGGTTGGCGGCTGGTATCTCAGTGATGATGCCGCTGTTCCGCAAAAATATCAAATCCCGGATGGATTGTTTGTTCCTCGCTATGGATACCTGGTGCTTTATGAAGATACCCATTTTGGTACCGCATTCCGCCTAAGCGAAAACGGGGAAGAAGTCTGCCTGACTGCGGCTGTGGGCGGGGTTATGACGGGTTATAGCGTAAAGCAGGAATTCGGGGCTTCAGAAACGGGTGTCTCATTTGGCCGTTACCAGAAAACCTCAGGCGGCTATGACTTTGTATTAATGACCAGCAATACGCCGAATGCTGCCAATGCGGCTCCACTGGTTGGCCCGGTAGTGATCACTGAGATTATGTACAATCCGCTGTCCAACGGAGACGCAGAGTATGTGGAAATCCAGAATATCAGCAGCCAGACAGTCGATTTATGGCTGTCCGATGCTGGACAAGTGATTCCATGGCGATTTGTGGATGAAGACAGCAGCATTTTATTGAATATCCCTGTCGATACCTGGCTTGCCCCCGGCGAAAAGATGTTGCTGATTAAGAATTTGGCGGCATTCCAGAGTGAATTTGGCTCTATCCCGTCAGGTCTGAAATATGCCGTTTGGTCTTCGGGTAGTCTGTCCAATGGCGGCGAAAGGCTGGAACTGCTTAAGCCGGGTGATACAGCCAATGGGATACGGTATTATATTCGTGTGGACCGTGTGAATTATGACGATGATGCTCCGTGGCCAACATCGCCGGATGGAACGGGCAAAGCTCTGGGACGTATTACTCCTTCGGCGTATGGCAATGATTATGCCAACTGGCAGGCAATAACCCCTACCCCGGGACAATAACCATCGATGAAAGTCTTATCGTGGCCTGTTTATAGCAAAAAAACTGACTTTTTTGAAAAAAGAGACAAAACAAGTAAAAAAACAACTCGGTTCCAGAGTTTATTAAGTAATTATGGTTACCCATGATAACAATCTGATGGGGCGTCTGGATCCAGATAATTCAGATACATTTATTCGGCTACTGATACCGAATCAAAAGTCAATCTTTGCTTATATTCTGGCCGTTATTCCGAATTATTCTGATGCTGAAGATATTCTCCAAAATACGATATCGGTTATCTGGAGAAAGTTTTCTACATATCAGCCAGGGACTGATTTTCAGGCATGGGCCATCCAGATTGCTCGCTATGAAATCTATAATTTCTTCAAGAAAAACCCCTCCGGACAATGCACCCTGAATGAACAGCTGCTGGAAGTGATTGAGCAGGAATCCGGTACCATGCTTGATGGGCTTGAGCAGCGTTTGGCGGCTCTGAAGGAATGTGTGGTCAAATTGAATTCTCAGGATAGGCAGCTGATTAAATTGCGGTATGAACAGGATTGTACCCTCAAAGCGATCAGTTCGCGGTTGGGCATATCGACGACAGCTGTATTCAAACGCATTGCAATTATTCACGGGCGATTGGTTCGCTGTGTCCGTATGCAGTTAGCCCTGGAGTAATCGATGAATCCGACAGAACACAAAAACTTTTCACGTGAGCTGGCAGAGCTGATTGTGCTGTCGATGGAAGGGCACGCCAACGTCGAACAGACGCGCCGGCTTCAGCAGATCCTGCTGGATTCTGCCCCGGCACGGCAATACTATTATGAAGTGATTGCCAGCTATATCGGTCTAAACAGTCCTGAGGTGCTTCGTGAGTTAAACAGCAAGCCCGAGACCGTTCGCAATTATATTTCCCTGTATGATGAATTGGCCAGCCAGGAAGAGCAGGCCCCGACAGTGCTTTTGCCGCGGAAACGCAAAGGCTGGACGTGGCGAAAGAAACCCCGCCGACAGGAACCGGCGCATGAAATCGTCGAACCTGTTCAGATTATGCGTCCGCTGGTCAAGCGAAGTTATTTTGCGATGAAGTTCTTTGCCGCCTGTGCGGCGGTATTTTTGGCCTTGCTGGTATATGTCTATTATCATCCCCGGCCCATCGATCGCTATGTTGCTCATATTGATGATGTGTTAAATGTGCAGTGGTCTCAGGGGACGGCGTTGCGCGGCAATCGTACCAGTTTGTCGGACCGCGATTTTTATTCGCTGCTGAGCGGTTATGTCAGGATGCAGTTTGACTCCGGGACCGAGGTTGTTGTTGAAGGTCCATCGGTATTCCGCTGCAACTCGGAAAACTCGCTGTTTCTGGAACAGGGCAAGGTGTTTGTCAAAGTTGCTGCCGGCCAGGAGGGGTTTGTGGTTCGCACGCCTTCGGCCAAGATTACCGACCTGGGCACTCAGTTTGGTGTGCATGTCAGGCCCGGCGGTCTGGTCGAAGTCCAGATGGTTGAAGGCAAGGCCCTGGTAGAATATGAAAATGATGCTGCAGAAAAAGAGGCCGTTGTGTTGTCTGCTGGAAACGCGATGAGTATCGATTCTGTGATTCGTTCAAGTGAAGCGATTCCGTATGATGATTACTATTTTGCCCGTACGATTAATTCGCAGGAAAAGATTGTCTGGCGGGGGCAATCCTTAAGCCTGGCTGACATCGCCGGCGGGGGCAACGGACTGGGCAACGGCACGATCAATCAATCCATTGACCTGATCACCGGTCAGATCGATGCCGACACCCATATCATGCGAGTTCCCGGTCCCGGCAAGTATATCCCGACACCTCATGTGCCCTATGTGGACGGGGTTTTTGTTCCCGATGGAGGGCAAGGACCTGTTCAGATCAGTTCTACGGGACTGGTCTATGAGGCCTGCCCTGATACCGATGGCCATTATTCCTGGGACATTCATTACGGTCTGTACGATGTGAATCCGCCATCGGAACGCAAGTCATTCCTGCTTAACGGCAAAGAGGTTTCGCTGGCTTCCTGTCCGACCCTTTGTCTGCATGCCAATGCCGGCATTACCTTTGACCTGCTGCAGATTCGTCAGTTCCTTCATGGTGTGACGGCCGCCTCCTTTACCGCTTATTGTGGAATTGACAAAGAAGTACTTGAGCATGAGCGACGCTTTGGAAAGAGTCGCACCAAAGCGGATGTTACGGTTTTGCTGGATGGTGTAGTGGTCTTTGAGAAAAAAGCCCTGGACTTATCTGACGATTTTATCCCAGTGAATGTCCGGATTAAAGGGGATGCCCGCTTCCTGACACTGATATCCACCAACAGCGCCGGGGATGACACATCCTATTTGTCATGGGTCTTGTGGGCCAATCCCAGGATTCACCTGAATACGACATCACGATAAAGGACGGTCTGGGGGGACGTCCTTTTTCTTTTTGTTGTGTGGATTACTTTTTCTGTGTGTAAATCCGCACGTAATCGATTAGGAATTTCTGCGGGAAAATAGCGTCATCAATTCCCTGCTGGCCGCCCCATGCACCGCCAATGGCGGTATTGAGTATTAGATAGTGCGGTTTGTCAAAAGGCCAGACCTCGCTGCCGGTTCCCTCGTTTTTGAATGTAAAATAGTTGTGGTTATCGAAGAAAAACTCCAGCCGGTCCTTATACCATTCCAAGGCATACAGGTGGAATGTCTCCCAGGGCTTGTCGGCCAGGATGCTGGACCCTTTGCCGGTTTTTTTGACGTGGTTATAGGTGGTGGTATGAATGTTGGCATGTATCCGCTGCGGATCATATCCTACGTTTTCCATAATATCAATCTCGCCGCAGGCGGGCCAGCCGACCTGTCGGATCGAGTCCCCCAGCATCCAGATTGCCGGCCAGGTTCCTTTGCCCGTGGGCAATTTTGCCCTGACTTCAATCCGCCCGTATAAAAACGACTGTTTGCCTGCAGTGATCACGCTGGCGGAGGTATAGTGGCCGTCTTTGAAGTCTTCTTTCCGCGATTCAATTACCAGGCATCCATCTTCCTGTCGGGCGTTTTCCACTCGCGCGCGGGTATAATACTGTTTTTCCTGATTGCGGATAAATCCCTCCTCATAATTCCATTTCGCCGAATCCAGCAGTCCTGAGCCATTGAATTCATCCGACCAGCTCAACTGCCATTGTGGGTCCTCCGGCTGTACAAACAAGTCGGTTTTGCAGGTCATTGAGGATTGCAAGGCCATCTGGTTTTGAGTGTCTCCGCCCGTTTGAAGGAAAAAGCCGCCGTCGGCAAGACCTGCATTAATGTGCATGGCGGGATTATTGTCGGCAGTAAATGTCGCCTTCCCAAGGGCGGTCCACTGTCCATCTACGGCCTGTACCCAGCCGTTGCCGAATCGGGCCCGGCGTATTTGCTGAGCACTCGTGCCGTTACGGCGAAAATCTTCGATAAAGGAATAATAGCCGCTTAATGAATCGCCGCCGGTAATGGTCTGGAATGTTGCCAGATGTTTCCATTGTTTGGTCTGGGGCAGATAGAAAAACGCCGCATAGGTTGTCCGGTCCCCCTTTACGGTTGCTTTGACCATACATCGAATCCGCTGGCCGATTTTCCAGTCGTACTCGAACATGCTTTTACCGCCTGTCCCTTCATTGCCAAACCGGTCGATCTTGACATCCGGGTCATGGTAAAGGACTTTGACCCGCTGTTCTTCCGGCACGCTGTTGGGATTGTTCTGGTTGCCCGGGTCCCAGACTGAAAACAGGACAATTTTACGGCTGTCGTAAAGTTCCTGTATCCCGAAATAGCCGTTCTTGAATCCGCACACACAAAAATAGCTGCCCGGTACCGACTCTTCGACTGTCAGCTCATTGTAATAGGTCATCCCGGCCGGGGCAGGGTACCACAAATGGACGCTGCGGGCGGCCCTGGGAGCATTCTGTTCCGCAGCGGTACCATAACCAACAAACCATACCAGCCATACCACCGGAGCAATCCAGGAAATTCGTTGCATTGTACTGTCCTTTCCATTCGTACAGGTAGTTTGCTACAGGGCGAAATCGCCTATTTGATATAAGGACTCAACAACCTGTGTTCGGGATACAGCCAAATGGTGCAAAAAGAGGGACAGGCTTAAAAAAATCTCAAAACGCGGATAAGCCGGAATTTTAAACTGAAACGTTCCCCATATTGTCGGATTGTGTTGCCTCAACGGGCTAAAATGTTAGATTTTTGTGAAAAAAGGGTTGCCTCAATCCAGATTGTTGCATATAATTCCTACTCAATTGTGGTATATTCTGGGGTGATAATGTGGTTCTTGTTTTTGGATTCAATGGAAGCTGTAAGTGTACCCTTTCAAAGCCGAGATAGTTAGAGAAGTTGTATTCGTAATAAAACAGTCAAGAAAAGCAGCAAGGCCCGGAATGAATCATCGTTTGAAAGACCATTACCGCAAGGTGTGAATCAGGAGAAGTATGGACGTTCAGAAAATAGTTGAAATTCTATTTGTGGTTATCGGGGGGCTGGGTGTTTTTCTGCTGGGCATGAAATTCATGTCCGAAGGGATGCAGGCAGTTGCCGGCGAGCGGCTGCGAAAACTGATTGGTGCTGTTACCAACAACCGGTTTTTGGCCTGCGGTGTTGGGACGGCTGTTACCAGTATCATCCAGTCCAGTTCGGTAACCACTGTGATGGTTGTCGGGATGGTCAATGCCGGGATTATGACACTCAAGCAGGCGATTGGTGTTATTTTTGGCGCCAACATCGGTACCACGATTACCGGTTGGATATTGACGGTCAAAATTGATAAGTATGGGCTGCCATTACTTGGGGTTGCGGCCCTGTTTTATTTGTTTTCACGCCGCGACCGCATTCGTTTTACCGCGATGTTTTTCCTGGGCCTGGGGATGGTGTTTTTCGGTCTGGAGCTGATGAAAGAAGGCTTTTCGCCGGTCAAGGATATGCCTCAATTTGTGGAATGGTTTCATCGGTTTGAACCCGTCAATTATTTTGGGGTGATGAAGTGTGTTCTGGTGGGGGCTGCTTTAACCGCTATTGTGCAATCCTCCTCGGCAACGCTGGGTATCACCATGGCGCTGGCTTTTTCGGGCATCATCAACTTTAAAACCGGTGCGGCGCTGGTGCTTGGTGAAAATATTGGCACAACGATCACCGCGTTTCTGGCTTCGCTGGGTACGACCACCAATGCCCGCCGTGCGGCCTATGCGCACATGCTGTTCAATGTCCTGGGTGTGCTGTGGATTACGACCATTTTTCAGCCCTACACTCAGAGTGTTGCCTGGTTTGTTGAACACTTTCAGCAGGGGCATCTGCCTGATGAAGCGGTCTATGTCGACAATGCCGTAACGTATCCCTATACACAGGCAGCAATAGCGGCGACACATACCGGATTTAACATTCTGAATACCCTGTTGTTTTTGCCGTTTGTTGGTCTTCTTGCTCGGGTTTTGAGGCATATAGTTCCAGACAAGACAGCCCCTGAAACTCCGCGGCTGACGTATCTGGATATGCGTCTGTTTGATACTCCTTCCATTGCTCTGGAACAGTCCTGGAAAGAAGTGCTCCGGATGGGGCAGACCTGCAGGACAATGATGGATACGCTCCGTGATATTCTGGATGCCGACCAGATTGATTCTGAAAAAGCGAACTCTATTTTCCAGAAAGAGAATGATATGGATATGGTCCAGAAAGAAATTGTTGAGTTTCTGGGCGATGTGATGGCTGGCAATATTTCGCATGAGGCCGTTGAGGAGAGCCGTCGTCAGGTCCGTATGGCGGACGAGTTTGAATCCATCAGTGATTATGTGACGGCGATTCTGAAATTGCGGCTGAAAATCAGGGATGGTCAATTGCGTATTACGCCGGAAGGCAAGCAGGATTTGTTGAAACTCCACGATATGACGGCTAGCTATATCGACCTGATTAACAAAGCCGCTTATGCAGATGGGGTACAATTGGAATTCTTCAGTGAAGCAAAGACCAAAGGCACTGCTATTACTGTGACGATGAAAGAATGTCGCAGCAGGCATCTGGTTCGTGTAGGGCAGGGAGTCGCCACGCCGCTGAAAAGTCTGATTTTTACGGATATGCTGACCTCCTACCGCCGTATCAAGGACCATGCCTTTAATATTGCGGAAGTGTTGGCTGGAGAAAAATGACATAATATATCCTATATAAATGGCGAGGTTTTCAAGCGGTTTTGAAGAGGGGGGATTTGCTTGAAAACCTCGAATTTTTTCGATATAGTAGGGACCCATTCAATATCTATTATAATTCCGAAATCCAAGGAAAAATCATGAAGTCAATAAAAACTGTGGAATCAAAACACGTTCCAGAACTGGATCTGAGTTTGCCTTATAAGGTCAAAGATATTAGTTTGGCCCAATGGGGTCGGCGTGAAATGCAGCTTGCTGAAAAAGAAATGCCCGGTCTGATGGCGGTCCGTAAAAAATATGGTAAAATCAAGCCGCTCAAGGGGTTAAAGATTGCCGGCAGCCTGCATATGACCATTCAGACCGCGATGCTGATTGAAACCCTTGAGACTCTCGGAGCCAATGTCCGCTGGGCATCCTGCAATATCTTTTCGACGCAGGACCATGCCGCTGCGGCGATTGCTGCGGCGGGCAGGACGGCGGTTTTCGCCTGGAAGGGCGAGACGCTGGAGGAGTACTGGTGGTGTACGGAGCAGGCTTTGACTTGGCCGGACGGTTCAGGCCCGGATATGATTGTTGATGACGGCGGTGATGCGACGCTGATGGTTATTCAGGGTATGAAAGTCGAAAAGAATCCGTCGCTGCTCAAGAAGAAATCTGACAACAAAGAATTCCAGATTGTTCTTGACCGTCTGGCGGCTGGTTTGAAAACGTCACCCCGCAAATGGACATCGATTGTCAAAAAGCTGCGTGGGGTGTCAGAAGAGACCACCACGGGTGTTCATCGGCTATACCAGCTTGCTGAAGCGGGAGAACTGCCTTTCCCGGCGATTAATGTCAATGATTCCGTTACCAAGAGCAAGTTTGATAATCTTTATGGCTGCCGCGAATCGCTGGCCGACGGCATCAAGCGGGCAACCGATGTGATGGTGGCTGGCAAGGTGGTTGTTGTCTGTGGCTATGGTGATGTCGGCAAAGGTTGTGCCCACTCGATGCGGGGCTTTGGTGCCCGGGTTCTGGTGACTGAAATTGATCCTATCTGTGCTCTGCAGGCCATGATGGAAGGTTACGAAGTGACGACGATGGATGAGGCCGCCCCGATCGGTGATATTTTTGTTACTGCTACGGGCTGTTGCGATGTCATCACGGGTGCACATATGGAACAGATGAAGGATGAAGCGATTGTCTGTAACATTGGCCATTTTGACAGCGAAATTGAGATGTCCTATCTGGAAAACAACCCCAAATGCAAAAAGCTAACCATCAAGCCGCAGGTCGATAAATGGACACTCCAGTCGGGCCGGTCAATTATTGTGCTGGCTGAAGGCCGTCTGGTCAATCTGGGCTGTGCCATGGGCCATCCGAGTTTTGTGATGAGCAACAGCTTTACCAACCAGAGTCTTGCCCAGATATGGCTGGCGACTGAAAAGCTTAAACCCGGAGTATATACCCTTCAGAAAAAACTGGATGAAGAAGTTGCCCGGATGCATGTCGAGGCGCTTGGAGGAAAAATCACCACCTTAACCAAACGGCAGGCTCGTTATCTGGGCGTGTCTGTCGATGGTCCATACAAGCCGGACCATTATCGCTATTAAACCGTTTTGCGACAGATTCTTACAGATGAACTACCAGTTTTGATTTGGAGTGTTGCCGATGTGGGAGCATTTCCATCATCTGGCGGATATTGGTGTACGGGGAATGGCTCCGACGCTGGAAGGCGCCTTTGAGGAGGTTGCGGTTGCCCTGATGGCGGTAATCTGTGACCCTGACAAGGTGGCTCCACAGACAGCTGTTGAAATCCGTTGTAATGCTGCGGAATTGGAGATGCTGCTGGCGGATTGGCTCAATGCGCTGATTTATGAAATGGACGTCCGCAAGATGCTGTTCAGTAAATTCCGGGTGCACATTGATGGAGACGCTCTGTCTGGTATTGCGTGGGGAGAAAAAGCGGATCTGTCCAGACATCAGACTGCTGTGGAGGTCAAAGCCGCGACTTATCTGGAACTTCAAGTTGCCAAACACACCGACGGTCAATGGATTGCTCAGTGTGTGGTGGACGTTTAAGGTCGTCTTTGAGGTGAGCACATGAGCCATCAGGAGGGTGTCAATGGATCGAACATTAGTCAAACAGCGTTCGGCATATAAATGGCTTCTTGAGCGAAGCGGCAAGATGCGTGTTGATGGTATCATTTACGCATCCGAAGCCCTGATTGCCGAGATGGACAACAAAGTTGCCGAACAGATACGCAACGTTGCAACGCTGCCGGGTATTGTTGTTGCATCGTTTGCCATGCCTGATGCTCACTGGGGATATGGGTTCTGTATCGGCGGCGTCGGGGCGTTTGACCCGGAACAAGGGGGGATTATCTCCGCCGGCGGCGTGGGATTTGATATAGCCTGCGGCGTGCGGACTCTGCACACTGGATTGAAAATTCAGGACATTGAACACTGCAAAGCCGACATCGCCGACACCCTGTTTCGCCATATTCCGGCTGGTGTCGGCAGTACCGGCAGACTCAAACTGACTCCGCAAAGGCTCGATGAAGTTCTCGCCGGTGGGGCGGTCTGGGCGGTTGGACAGGGATTTGGGATCCCTCGCGACCTGCGGTTTATTGAATGTGGCGGTCAAATGCATGGGGCAGACCCGGGGTGTGTATCCAAAGAAGCCAAAAAACGGCAGGAACAGGAAATGGGCACGCTCGGTTCCGGCAATCACTACCTCGAGGTTCAGCAGGTCGTTGAGATTTACGATGAGTCAGCCGCCAGGGCCTTTGGCATTGAACTGGGGGATATCAAAATCAGTATCCATTGTGGTTCCCGCGGCCTGGGGCATCAGATTGGAACCGACTATCTCAAGCAGATGAGCCTGGCGGCCAAATCCGCAGGTCTTGAACTGCCTGAGCGTGAACTGGCCTGTGCCCGCCTTGATTCACCGGTTGGCAGAAGCTATCTGGCGGCCATGCGGTCCGGCATCAATTGTGCCCTGGCCAATCGACAGATTCTGACCCATCTGATTCGAGAGGCGATGGCTGAGATTCTGCCCCGAGCCGATATTCAGTTACTATATGATGTCTCGCACAATACCTGTCAGGAGGAAGAACACCTGATCGATGGCAAAAAGAAAAAGGTTTTTGTCCATCGCAAGGGAGCCACGCGAGCCTTCGGACCGGACAGCCCGGACCTGCCGAATGAGTATCGCTCTGTCGGCCAGCCCGTACTGATTGGCGGTACGATGGGAACGGCTTCCTATATTCTGGTCGGCGGACCGCGAAGCGAATCCCTGTCGCTGGGATCGTCCTGTCATGGTGCCGGGCGACAGATGAGCCGAACCGCTGCGACCAAACAATGGCATGGAAAAGAGATTGCTCGCACACTGGAACAGCAGGGCATTCTGATACGTTCGGCATCTCTTCGCGGCCTGGCCGAAGAAGCCCCGGGGGCCTATAAAGATGTCAGCGAGGTAGTCGAGGTCTCTGATGCGGTGGGGCTGGCGACCAAAGTGGCCAAACTTTTGCCGCTGATTTGTATCAAGGGATGAGCAGTCCCAATAAAAAAGGCCGGCTTGTTCAGCACGGCCTTTGATATGGAATACAGCTGAAGATTAGCTGTTAAAATCCGCAAAATCCTTATGCGTGGTCTGGAGGGTATGCCCAGGATTGCCACCTTCGGCTATCGCATGGAAAGCCTTGTCGGTTAACGACAAGTCCCGCGATTTACGTCCGGCAGGGCTCTTGCGTGCGGCTGCGGAGGATGCAATCTGATGGTTGGTTCCATTGATTAATCCATCCAGGCTGGCCACAATTTCCTTCATCGAGAAGGCCTGAGCATTTAATTCTTCCGAGGCGCTTGCCGATTCTTCAGCGTTGGCGGCATTCTGCTGGGTGACTTTATCCATCTGGGAGACGGCCGTGTTGATCTGGTCAATGCCCTGGGCCTGTTCCTTGCTGGCGGCGGCAATTTCGCTGACCAGGTCTGTTGTTTTGCTGATGCCCTGAACGATTTCATCCAATGCGGCTTTGACCTGGCCGGAGATCTGGACGCCGTTGCGGGCGTTATTGACGGACTCTTCAATCATCCGAGCGGTGTTCTTGGCCGCTTCTGCCGACCGCATGGCCAGATTGCGAACTTCTTCGGCAACGACGGCAAATCCCTTGCCTGCTTCACCGGCGCGGGCGGCTTCGACTGCGGCATTCAGGGCCAGCAGGTTGGTCTGGAATGCGATCTCATCGATGACCTTGATGATCTTGGCCGTTTCGTCGGAGCTTTTCTGGATATCATTGATTGCCTGGGTCATCCGGCTCATCGCCTCGGCACCATTATCGGCGGCCTTGCGGGCTTCAAAGGCCAGGGTATTGGCCTGCGTGGCGTTATCGGCGTTTTGCTTGGTCATAGAAGCCATTTCTTCCAGACTGGAGGATGTTTCTTCCAGCCCTGCCGCCTGTTCGGTAGCACCCTGAGCCAGGGACTGGGAGGCTGAAGAAATCTGGGTGGATGCCGACGCGACCTGATCCGAGGCCTCGTTGAGGCTCTGAATCGAACGGTTGATGGGTTTGACAATACTGCGGGTAATCAGAAATGCCAGCAACATTCCTGCCAGAATGCCTGAGGCGGCAAAAGCAACAAATATCACATTGCTGGTGGCAATAACCCGGTTCATGGTTTGATTCAAGTGTTCGCTGACAAAGGTGATATCTCCTGCGATTTTGAGTGCGATGGTACGCAGGGACTGAATGGCCTGCCGCTGGGTCAGAATGCCATCATAAAAAGTTTTTCCAGCTTGCTGATATAAAGCAAGATGCTCGCTCAGTTTTTGGGCGGATTGAAACAGCTCTGGAATATCACTGACCTGCTGCTTCCAGCCGGCCAGTGCATCATTCAATTTAGCCTGCTGCTTCTGGTAGGCTTCCCACTGTGTGTCCGCATTGGTGGCGACCAGGTAGATGGCAGTGATGCGGGTCATCAGGAAATTTTGAACAATCTCTTCCTGAAGCTGAGTGGATAATCTGTCCCATTTGACCAGGGCTTCGAGATTGTTATCATTTTTGGCCTTTTCAATGGCCGGTTCGATGACTTTATCATGGGCTTCATTGATATTTTGATTGATGTCCCATCCGATCTTGCCCCACTCGGCAAAGCCCTGATCCTTGTTCTTTTGGGCTGTCACGTAGGACTCAAAAGTGGTTTTATAGGTCCCCAGCTCTCCCTGGGCCGATTCCATTTTCTGCCGGGCTTCCCCGTCAAGCTGACTGTTGGAGGCCGTCTGTGCCAAAGTCTCCGAAAAAGTCTTAAACTTGTCCTGCCACAGGTCGGCAGCGGATTTGTCGCCTTCGATTTTATCAAATTTATAGATTGCAAAATCCTTTTGCAGTTTTTCACACTGCGTCATTTGCTCAAGGACGACATTGGCCTGTTCATCCAATTGAGCAATGGAGCGAACCTGACTGAGCGATTTCCATCCCACAATTCCCAGGATAGCAGAAATAGCCACCATCAGTCCAAAACCTGCCCACAGCTTCGATGACAGTTTCATAGTCTTCATGTTTTTTCCTTTCATCGGTTACAGTAATCAATATGTCAAATTTGCCTCTGTACCTGAAACAGACGGCAAATACGGGGGTTGCATACGGTTTATCTGAATAAAAGAGGAGTCAGTTAAAAAAAAAGTACAAATAATCCCCTGGTCCGAGAAAATGTGATACTAAGTAGAATTACTTATTGTTTTAATTATTGTGAAATCAACGATGCACATTTAAGGTCTTATAATATTTTAATGCAAAATTGATTGTGAGCATTTCAGAGGAATATATGAGTATAACTACTTATTTAGGATACAGACAGACTACTTAATATTGTGAATTTTAGAACAAATAAAAGTCGTTGCAGGATTCAACTTTTTCACGTACACTTAAGACCTTTATAGACGTCTGTAAAGACAAACCTATTTCGGATAAGCGATATGGTGCGATACGAGAACGAAGAAGAACAATTGCCTTCGATGAGTCTGGGAGACCATCTGGAGGAACTCCGCGCACGGTTAATCCTTGCCCTGACGGGTTTTGCAGTCGCCTTAGTGCTCTCTTTTTTTATTGGTCATCGTTTTGTGCAGGCCCTGATGGTGCCATTTGAGAATGCGGTCAAACAGGCCGGCCTGAATACCAGTCATATTCAGGCTATTACGGTTGCTGAACCTTTTATGGTTTATATCAAAGCTGTTATTGTGCTGGCAATGCTGATTTCCTCGCCCTGGTTATTTTATCAGCTTTGGGCATTCATTTCTGCGGGTTTGTACAAAAAGGAGAAGCAATTCATTTATAAAGTTGTTCCGTTTTCTGCCGGATTATTCATTGCTGGGACGCTGTTTTTTATCTTTGTGATCGCCCCGATGACGATGAAGTTTTTCATCACGTTTAATCTGGGTATTGAATACCTCGAATATAATCCGCATATCGGCGACTATGTCAATTTAATACTGATGTTGTCCCTCATTTTCGGCCTGGCCTTTCAGATGCCGATTATTATAGTTTTTGCGGAAAGTCTGGGCTTGATTTCCCTGAAAACCCTCAAAGAAAACCGCAAATATGTGCTTTTGGGTGTGTTTGTTGTGGCGGCGATGGTGACCCCATCAGCCGACATGATTACACAAACTGCCCTGGCCATTCCCTTGTATATTCTCTATGAAGGCAGTCTGTTTTATTGCAGTATGAAAAGAAAAGGGGCTAAGCAGCCCGACGTGGTATTTCCGGAACCGGAAAAGCAATCTTAGCCGTTATTCTGTTTTTTTTCCTCGGAAAGCTGTTTGTCGGCTTGTTTGTCCGATTCATCCAATGCCCGGCTGATTTCGTTCTCCGATTCTTTGATGCCTTTTTTGAACTCAGTGATGCTTTTGCCCAGACCCCGAGCGATTTCCGGCAGACGCCGGCCAAATATTAACAGCGCCACCAGAGCAATCAAAATCCACTCAGCACCTTGAGGGAGACCCATAAAAGCAAGCATATTGGTCATCGAAACAATCCTTTCCGATTATTCTTTTGTTTGTAGTTCTCTAAATTCTATCATAAACCCGCCAAAGGTCAAGCATTTATGACTCTATTCACGGCAACAGGGATCTTTATATAAAATGCGCCGGCCTAGAATATGGTTACAAAATAAATCGAATGACCGGCATAAGGGGTATTAAATGCTTTTCCCGGCAACAATGATGTCTATTTCAGATAACTCTTGGCTTGTAAACTCGATGTTATTTATCGCCTTCAAATTATCCTGAATCTGTTCAACCCGGCTTGCCCCGATGAGGACCGAGGTGATACGCTTATCGGATAATAACCAGCTTATTGCCATCTGAGACAAACTTTGCCCCCGTCTCTGGGCAATACGATTTAAATCATTCAATTGTTTCACAAGCTGCGGAGTAATCATCTCCGGTTTCAGGAACTCGTTTTGCTTGCCTGCACGGGAATCGGCGGGGATGGAGCCATTAAGGTACTTGTTGGTCAAAAGCCCCTGGGCCAGGGGCGAAAAAACAATACAGCCCAGCCCCAATTCCTCCAGTGTTTCAAACAGAGCCTCACCATCTGGATTCCTTACCAGCATCGAGTGACGTGGCTGATGGATTATGAACGGGCAGTTCAGCCGTCGCAGGAACTCGGCAGCCTTGCGGGTCAGATTTGGCGGATATTTGGAAATCCCGGCATATAATGCCTTGCCCATCCGTACTGCATCCGCAAGGGCGGTCAGAGTTTCTTCCATTGGGGTGGCTGGATCGACCCGATGGGAATAAAAGATATCCACATACTCCAAATTCATCCGCTCCAGCGACTGGTCCAGGCTCGAGAGGACATACTTGCGACTGCCGCCGTCACCATAAGGTCCTGGCCACATCAGGTGGCCGGCTTTGGTTGAAATGACCAGCTCCTCGCGATATCCCGATAAGTCCGTCTTTAGAATAGTGCCGAAACAGTGTTCCGCGGCTCCCGGCGGGGGGCCATAGTTGTTGGCCAGGTCAAAATGGGTGATGCCGGCGTCGAAGGAAGTCAAAATCATCGCCCGGGCGGTGTCGAAGCTGTCCTGTTCCCCGAAATTCTGCCACAGTCCCAGGGATATTAATGGCAGCTTGAGGCCGCTTTTCCCGCAGGCACGATAGCTCATGGATTCATACCGCTTTGGATTCATGGTTTTATCTCCTGTCTCTATCGATATCCAACCAGACGACAAGTATCTCATTTACACTTCACGGGTTTCATTCAAGCTGGCAAATTCCGAGACCAGCGGTTCCTGCGGCTCGCCAACAAGCTGGATGGATCGCCACTTGCCGCTGCGATATCGCAGAAACAGCACTCCGCTGAACAACATCATGGTGATGCACAGGATACTCCAGGCCGATTGCGGCGTGAAGTGAAAATACCGCAGCGCCGCATCCAGTACACCCACCAGTGCCCAGTGCATTGTGACGGAAATGCACATGACCCAAAACGTATCCCCCGCTCCCCGCAAAGCCCCGCCAAAGACCAGCATCATCGCATCGGCCATGACATAGAGTGCCGCCATGCGGACCATGGTTACGGCCATCGGAAACGCCTGTTCGAATACGGGATCTGTCTGGGCGGGCCGAAATACCCCCACCAGATAATGCGGCAGCAGGGCAAAAATCATCAAGGTGCAGAACGAATATGCCCAGGCCAGTTTCAAGCCCGACAGTGTGGCGCGATGGGCCGTATCGGGCTGTTTGGCTCCCATGTATCGCCCCACAAGACTGATAACGCCGATATGAATCCCGATCAGGGGGATGAACGAGACCATATCCCAGTTGAATACGACGGTAACGGCTGCAGCAGAGGTCGGGCTGATGCCGTGAAATTTCAATACCAGAACTGTAAACGCCAGCATATTCAGAAAAAACTCAACGCCGGTCGGGTAGCCGTACCGCAGCAGTTTTTTCATGATAGGCCAGTGAAGGTGGAACGATTGGCGGACTGCAAACTCCAGCCGATTGGTTCTGATAAAATAGGATATGACCAGGATACTCAGGCCGACAACGCCGCCGGTCAGTGTGGCATAAGCGGCGCCGGAAATGCCCATAGCGGGGAATCCACCTTTGCCGAATATAAAGACATAGTCAAGGCCGACATTGGTAATCATTGCGGCCACGGTGGAGAACATGACCACGTGGGTTTTGCCCACTCCGGAAAAAAAGCAGCTCAGACAGTTACGAACCAGGCCGATGAGGGTTCCATAAATCAGGATATTGAAATAGACCTTTTGTGGCGCAAGCTGTTCCGGTGAGACCTTGACCAGTTCAAACAGCCACAGTCCCAGCGGCCGGCAGCATAGAATGATCGGATATGCCAGCAGACAGACCAGTACCCCCTGAGTAATTACTTTGGAACAGGATCCTTTTCGTCCGGCCCCAAAATATTGTGCTGCAAGGGCAGTGCAATAGCCGGTTAGGCCCAGGAAAAACGTTGTGAGCATAAAGCTGGTCAGGCCGCCTCCCATGGCGGCGGCCATCTGCTCAGAACCCAGTCGGGATAAAAACAACCGGTCAGTAAAAATCATCACCGTATCACAGGCATTGGACACCACCATTGGCATCGCAATCGCCAGCATTTCCCGTATTCCGCCGGGCCCATCCAATTGTCGTTTCAGAAGCGTATCCATAAGACCGACGATTGTACCGGCAATACAGCGAAGACTAAAGCAAAAAATATACCCAATGGGTATGATTAGTCCGCGAGCAAAAGAAGCAAGTGGTTGAAGCTACTGTACTTAGCCGCGACGAAACGGGAAATTTCAAGTAGGATCAATCTATATGCCAATAAAACTTCTTGCAGAGATTCAGATTTCTGCCCATAAAGCAAAAAAAGCCGGAACCACAAGCGGAGATTCCGGCCTGATCCATTCCGGGTCAAGTTAACAAATGGACAACCATTGCAAAATAAACGGCAGCATCAGCAGCAGGGCAATAGCCGCCATGACAAATGCCAGCCACTTGCGCTGGTCCTGAACAATCCCGATGATGCCGAACACCAAGGCCAGCGGCACACACACCATGCAGAGTATCGCTCCAAGCGATACAAGGGGGTTGCCTCACCCAGGCCGCATCACCATCAGCAATCCTATCGTAATCCCTGCCGCTGCCAGTAATTTTGCCGCAATCAGTCCGTATTTCATCATTTTTCCTTTTCGGTCAAGTCTGTGAAGATGTGTTATGTCTTCGCAGTAATTCACTGATATAATGTTTTCCCAGAAGATCCTTGTTTTGTTCCAGCCAGCATGTCAGTTTTGTGCTGCCGGTCGGAGGAGTGTCCACCACCAGCAGATTATTCATCAGGCTTTTTATCTCGTCTCCGGTTATCATGACATCGTGCACCCACAATCCAATCAGTTTACTGATCATCGCCGCAACAAAAGGCGGCGTCGGCAGGATAATCCGCCTGACTCCAATCGTCCTGGCAATGGTCTGGATAAATTCCCTGAATGTAAACGTTTCCGGGCCAACTGCATTGATTATCGCGTTTTCCCGGCTCATTCCCTGCTGTACACACAGATTTGCCAAATCGCCTACATAAACCGGCTGCAGTTTATACCGGCCCAGGCCGAATACTCCGAATATCGGAAATGTCCGGAGCATCCAGGCAACGTTATTGATCAGGACACCTTCGCTGCCGAACAGGATGGTCGGACGAACAATCGCATAGGAAATCCCCAGGTCCATCAAAAGCCGTTCCACCTGTGCTTTACCCCGAAAATAATCCAGCGGCGAGTCGATGGATGGATTGGTGATGCTGATATGGACGATCCGCTGCACGCCGGCCTTTTTGGCGGCTTCAAACAGTCGTGAGGTATTGGTAATTGCCTGTTCGAATGTGAATGTCTTGTGGTTGAATCGCACCCAGTATGTATTGTAAAGCGTGGTTACCCCTTCCAGTGACCGGCACAGCTTGTCCGGGTTGTCGAAGTCAAAGGGATAGGCCTTGACTTTATCGCCAAAGGGGTTGGGGCGATTTAGAGAATTTGTCAGCGTGATAACACGCTGTCCCGCTTCCAGCAATTGTCTGGCGATATAGCTTCCAGTATATCCGAAAGCACCCGTGACAGCATGGATTGGGAGATTCATAAATCACCGCCCGGCAAATATTTTTGGATATAGTCTTCCGGCCTGAATTTCCGCTTCAGGCCCGCATAATTCATATACCGTACTTTCCCGAATACAGGCCGCTGGCCCCAGGGGCGATCGTGTTTGCCGAAGCACCATGCCACCCCCGCGAAACTGTTCGGGTCGCGTCCATCCAGTTGGTATTTGTTATTCAGATACAATGCCCACTCAAAGGCCTGCTGTGGCGTTTTGGTCCATTCCAGAATCTTCTTGCCCCAGTACATCCGCATATAATTATGCATCTTGCCGGTCAGTACCATCTCCATCTGGGCGGCATTCCAGGCCGGGTCGTGCGTCCGGGCGTTTTCGAACTGCTCCAGCGTGTACACATACTCTCGTTGATCTTTTGCATGGACGTTGAGGGTATTGATTGCCCAGTTCGGCAGGGCGTCATACTCATCATATCGGCGATTGTACCAGACATAGTTGAATGCCAGCTCCCGCCGGACAATCAGCTCCTCCAGAAAGGCATCTTTGCCCGGGCTATCGGTAGCGGAAACCGCAAGGGCGATCTCCAGCGGGCTGATTTGTCCGAAATGCAGATAAGGGCTCAGGTGCGACTGAATATCCAGCGAGGGGTCGTTCCGCTGTGCGCCGTAGGAGTCCAGTTTCTGCGAAATAAAGACCTTCAGACGCCGGGACGCCTCCGCCGGCCCGCCCAAAAACACCTTCGATGCCGGCACGGATCGGTCGATGTTCAGTTTTTTGAGAATCGTATCGATGTCGCCAAGCGGGAGGGATTCAGGCAGCTTGTCAGTCCTGTGGAGGCGGGAATTCAGCCTGCTCGATTTAAATCCTGTCAAAAATGCCCCTAACTGCCGATGAATTCGCGGTCTCAGTGTCCCGGCCGAGAAATTCTCCTTATCTGAGGCTGTCTGTACCGGTACGATGACATTGGTAACCACCTCAATCATCTCGCAATCGACGGATTCGGCGACTTCCTGGCGCCAGTCCCGCTGAATCCGCAGGTAGCCAT
Source organism: Anaeroglomus insulsum (assembly GCF_050689095.1). Taxonomy (NCBI): domain Bacteria; kingdom Pseudomonadati; phylum Planctomycetota; class Phycisphaerae; order Sedimentisphaerales; family Anaerohalosphaeraceae; genus Anaeroglomus; species Anaeroglomus insulsum. The sequence goes on along the minus strand of NZ_JBOGCL010000009.1, from coordinate 144,571 downwards.
CATCCGTAATTATTATATCGGCTTTGTCCGAAAATGCTGCCAGGACCTCTGCTGGCCGGCCTATCCGGACCACCAGTTGAATTCCTCGACCTGCAAGGATGTGTTGGGTCTGAGCCAGTCCTTCCAGCATAAATTGGTAATGCCGCAAGTTTGCTTCCGGGTAGGCCGTTAAGGCAAACACCGTAATCAGGGGTTTTCTGCTTGAATTGGCTATACCCATGGCATATTCGAGGGCATGATTGAAATCGGCCCTCTGTGCCGCCTGCATCCAATACACCACCCAGGCCCGATTCTGGCGGGGTTTATGATTCAAGCTGCGTATGCGTTCTTTCTGAATCACGATAGCTCCTGATATCGAGTTGTATATCACACTATACGAAACAAGAGTAAAAATGTCATATAATTTTTATAATTTCAACCGAATTACCAATTTATAGAAGCACATGCAGACGGGGTATATCTATATAGTATGTGCTGATTCAAAGAATCCGTATTGACCTAAGCGATATTTTGGACTATATTTGTGCGCTTTGGATGGAGTATAATTCGGATTATAAAAATAAGGCGAAAACAATGTTAAAACGAACACAAACGTGCGGACAACCCAGAATTAGTGATGTTGGGCAGACAATCATATTGACCGGGTGGGTGAATTCCTATCGCGATCACGGAAATCTGGTGTTTATTGACTTACGCGACCGAACCGGTCTGGTGCAGCTTGTTTTTGATCCGGAAAAATACCCTCAGATTCACAAACTTGCTCGTACCCTGCGGTGTGAATGGGTCATTGGCATCAAAGGGACCGTCCGTCCTCGTGGCGAGGGGATGGAGAATCCTCGTCTTTCCACCGGTCAGATTGAAATTGCCGTCGAGGAACTGGAGATTTTCAATCAGTCCAAGACTCCGCCGTTTGAGATTGACAGCAACGTTAACGTCGGGGAAGAACTTCGCCTGCAATACCGCTATATTGACCTGCGGCGTCCGGGTATGCTCCATCGTCTTGCCGTGCGGCACCGTGTTGCCAAGATAGCTCGTGATTATTATGATTCCAATGGCTTCTGGGAAATCGAAACCCCCATGCTGGGCAAGAGCACGCCGGAAGGAGCCCGCGACTTTCTTGTCCCCAGTCGGCTCTATAAAGGGTCATTCTACGCCTTGCCGCAGTCGCCGCAGTTGTTCAAGCAGATCTTGATGGTCTCCAATGTGGACCGATATTTCCAGATTGTCCGCTGCTTCCGTGACGAGGACCCTCGTGCTGACCGTCAGGCTGAATTTACTCAGATCGATGTCGAAATGAGCTTTGTTCAGGCTGAAGATGTGATGACTATGAACGAGGCGATGATTGTCCGAGTTTTCAAGGAAATCCTGGGGCTGGAGATTCCCACGCCGATTCGCCGGATGACCTATGCACAGGCGATTGAGGAGTATGGTATTGACCGCCCCGATTTGCGGTTTGATATGCGGCTGAAGACCATTACCGATATTGCCGCTGCCAGCACCTTCCAGGTCTTTGTCAATACCGTCAACAAGGGCGGCATTGTGAAGGGCTTGTGCGTGCCTGGCGGTGCAAAGTACTCCCGCAGCGACATCGAAGTCGGCTTGACTCAATTTGTTACTGAGCTGGGTGCCAAGGGGCTGGCCTGGTTCAAAGTGGGGCCCGATGAAGCCACAGGTGCAATCAGCCTCAAGAGCAACATTGCCAAATTCTTTACCCCCGAACAGCAAAAGCAATTAATCGAACGCTTTGGGGCCAAAAATGACGACCTGATTCTGATGGTGGCCGATCAGCCTGCGATTGTCAATAAAGCCCTGGCACCGCTGCGTGTCAAACTTGGCAAAGATATGGGGCTGTGTGATTCCAATAAATTTGAATTTGTCTGGGTCGTTGATTTTCCGCTGCTGGAATGGAATGCCGATGAAAATCGGTTTGACTCCCTGCATCACCCCTTTACGGCCCCGGTTCCTGAAGACCTGCACAAACTCGATACCGATCCCGGCCATATCCGTTCCCAGGCCTATGACCTTGTCGTCAATGGCTCGGAAATCGGGGGCGGTTCGGTGCGTATCCACAATATGGAAACCCAGGCCAAAATCTTCGACCTGCTTAAGATTACCCGTCAGCAGGCTATGGATCGATTCGGCTTCTTCCTCAAGGCCCTGGAATACGGTGCACCGCCGCACGGCGGTATTGCTTTCGGTCTGGATCGTCTGATCATGATTCTGACTGGCACCGACAACATCCGCGATGTGATTGCGTTCCCCAAGACTCAGCGTGGTCAGTGTCTTTTGACTGAGGCCCCCAGTGGTGTCGATCAGGCTCAGCTGGATGAATTGAATCTGAAGGTTCAGAAACACCTGCACCAGCTGGAAGACAAGCAGGGCAAACCGTAATTGCGGACTGCTGCGGCGATTCCTTGAAACGCCTAATCCCGTCTGTAGATACCGCATGAGGATGTATGGCATTGAATTGGCAAAAAAGGCTTGATACGATTTTAGAAAAGCTTCGCTTAAAGCCTCTGTCGCTGGCCGAAAAATGCCGCATTCAGTTTGGTGCCGCCGTTGTGTTTAGTCTGATTCTGGCGCTGTGGATTCCGTATTTCTGGATGGGCAAGCTCACGGAAAAAAACGCGCTGGATGCCGGACGTGCGGTTGCTCAGAGTATTTTTGAACAGCATTTCCGTCTGCCGGCGCATGGCCAGGATGCCTTGCCGATGATTGATGAGACCGGCCAGATCCGTGCTGCCGATGATACGGTAGCCCAGTGGTTTCGGATGGATCCGGAAAAAGGACCCGCTGCTCTGGACCCGGCTCTCCAGAAGAAACTTAAACTTCTTCAAAAGAATGCCAATGTACAGGATATCGGATGGAAATCATCGGTCGATGGTGTGACCAAAAATATGTATCTGCACCTGGTCAGGGCCAGCGAATCCTGTCTGGTCTGCCACAATCCGCAGGGATCGGCCACGGCTTACAATAAAAATCAGGAAATCGGTGTGATCTGGGTCCAGACCTCCGCCCAGGAATTTTCCAAAACGCAGCTGCTCAATCGTCTTTGGATTATTGTTGCCGGACTGCTGGCCGCTACGGGTGCGATGGTCGCCTTTTACGCCATTACCCAGCGTGTTATCCTCAGACCCATTCGTCAGCTGCGGGCATTGGTGAATAACATCGCCGAAGGGAATTATGATGTTCGAAGTGCCATTAAAACCGGCGACGAATACGAGCGTCTGTCTGATGCGTTCAATCATATGCTGGACAATCTCTTGGAATCACAGACCAAGCTCCAGAAAGCCAATCAGCAGCTGGATGCCAAAATTGCCCAGCTTTCAGAAAAAAATATCGAGCTGTTCAAGGCCAATAAGCTCAAGAGCGAATTTCTGGCCAATATGTCGCATGAATTTCGTACCCCGCTTAATGCCATCCTGGGGTTTGCCGAGCTACTGCGTGAAAAACCTGGTGCCGATATCGAAAAATCCAGACGGTATGCCGAACATATTATTACCAGCGGTCGTTCGCTGCTGAATATGATTAATGACCTGCTTGATCTGGCCAAAGCCGAGGCAGGCAAGTTAACCCTGCATATTGAACGCACCAGTATCCAGCAGCTTTGCGAAGGCTTGTCGGCATTCTTTCTTCCGCTGACAGAAAAGAAAAAGCTGACGCTGGAGATAGAAGTAGACCCCAAAATCCCGCTGGTCATGACCGACAGCGGAAAAGTGCAGCAGATTCTCTACAATCTTCTGAGCAATGCCATCAAGTTTACCGCCGAAGGCGGTCGTATCGATGTCAAAGCCACGATGCCGACCGATATTACCGTGCGCATAGCCGTTATCGACACCGGCTGCGGCATTCCTCCGGAAGCTCAAGACCAGATATTCGAAAAATTTCGTCAGCTGGATGGATCCATTACCCGACTGGGGGAAGGGACAGGTCTGGGCCTGGCTATCTGCAAGCAATTGACTGATTTGCTGGCCGGAACCATCGGCCTGACAAGCGAGCTGGGCAAAGGGTCCACCTTCTGGCTTGAAATTCCGATTCATCTTCAGCCGTTGTCTGACGAAAATAAACCCTAAGCCCTGGGGACAGGCGGGATTAGGCTCCATCCTTGTTTTGTATTGTCCATAGCCAGGGACATGATCGTTTATAGTGCCTGCAGTACAATCCGATTACGCGCATGGCATACAACATTCCCAGAACCGCAGCCACACGGCCACCCAGATACAGGACTGTTTTGAGCGGAGTCATCTCCTTGGTTGTGGCAAACGTAAACAAACTAAAAAACCAGCCCACAAAGGCGATATCGACAATTACCGTGGTGACCAGATAGGGTCTAAACGTTTTTATGATTGTCCGAATCACCAGATCTGGCCGAAAGACCACGACCCAGGAAGGGGTATCCATGCCGAATATCGCCAAGATAAGTCCGAATAACAAACCGGATGTCAGCATCAATACGACATGAATCCACAGGGCTGCAATGCCCAGAGATTGCAGCCAGATGGCTATGATCATGCTTGGAATCAGGGATAGAAAGGCTGCTACGACAAATAAATAGATCGACTTAATCAGACTACCCAGATATTCAAATCCAAAACCGATATCCAGTTCCGGCAGGCTGTCTGGGACGATCGCGGTTGCACCAATAATTTGGAAATAGTACCAGCACTGTCCCCCCAGTGTAAAAAACTGCGTAATCCAGCCCACAATCAGCAGTAGCCGGAAGCATCCACCGGAAGCTCCGGTTACCGAAAACGAATAATCCAGGTCTCTAAAATAAAACTGAAATCCCGTCATTGCCAGGCAGAATACCAGACCTACCATGCTGTCTTTGACAAACAGGCCTTTCCAGCCATCCACAAAAATTGCCCGGTAAAAGCCCGGCAGGGGAGGTTCTGGGGGATCGACATAGATTTTGGCCTTCTCACCCTGTTTGGCTGGCACAATAAAACGGCAGGAACAATGAGTACACCGAACTCGCCGCCCGGCATACTCTTCCACCACCGCACAAAATCGTTTGCATTTGGGACAATTGAAACTCAGCACATCCAGCTCCCTGATGATGCTTGCCCCCAGGACCGCGTGCTTATTTTTTATGTCAGCTCAAGATCACTTTCGCTGTTCATGGCATCCTGGAAGCTCTTGAGATCATTGGCCCATTTCTGAGCCTCACGCAAATCGACAACACCACGTTTGACCAGCAATGCCAGATGGCGTTCCATGGTGATCATCTTCTCTTCCACCTGGTTTTTGGTCTTGACCTGAAGCTGCGAATAAACCTGTTCCAGCTTGTTTTTGCGAATCAGGTTGGCGATGGCATAGTTGTTGTTTAATATCTCCATCGCCACGACGCGTCCTTTGCCGTCCTTGCGAGGCAGCAGCTTCTGGCTGATGATATACCGCAATCCAAGCGACAACTGGTTGCGAACTTCTTCCTGCCGGCCTTCCGGGAAAAAATCCAGAATACGGGTAATGGAACCGACCGAATCACGCGTATGCAGAGTCGAAAATACCAGATGCCCTGTCTCTGCGGCTGTCAAAGTCATGGATACGGTTTCCTGATCACGCATCTCACCGACGAAGATCACATCGGGGTCCTGCCGCATCATGGATCGCAATCCCGATGCAAACGATGTAACATCACGCCCGATTTCCCGTTGTGAAATCATCGAGTTTTTCTGGGAGTAGATATATTCAATAGGGTCTTCCAGGGTGATAATCCGGCAGGCACGGTTTTCATTAATCCGTTCAATCAGCGAGGCAATCGTGGTGCTTTTGCCTGCCCCGGTAATTCCGGTGAACAAAACCAGACCGTGTTTTCGCCGGACAATGTCCTGCCAGGCATCATTGGGAAACCCGATTTGCTCCGGGGGAGGGATTACCGTTCCCAGGGCCCGAATGGCCGCACACAGGCCGTCATTTTCATAAAAGGCGTTAATCCGGAACTGGATTGTCCCGTATTTAAAAGAGCAATCCACCGCCAAATCACGTTTGAGGGATTCGATGTTCTTTTCCCCCAAGAGCGGGAAAATCAGTTTTTCTGCCACATCCTGGGTTACGATTCCGCCCTTGAGTTTAACCAATTCTCCATCGATGCGATAGCAGGGTTGTGTGCCCACCTTGATATGCAGATCGGATACCCGCATGGCTCCCTGCTTCTCAAAATAGGCCAGCATATCATTGATGCTGAGCAAGGCACCTTCCCCGGCCGGGAAGACCTTTTGATCGGTGGTATATTCCATAAGCTGACAACTCCTATTATAAAGTATCGAATTGTCTCCCATTTTACCCGCCGCTATTACAATATGCAAAGACTTTTACGTCAGCAATTGGGCGGTTTTATGGTCCCGGCGTTGCAGGTATGGTCTGATAATAGACAGAAAAATGCAGCCGGGATGCCTTTAATGTCTAATAATGAATACGTAGTTATACCATCCCGTATTTTTCCCGATATTTAGGGTAATATTGCTGACAATTTGGATCTTTGACTGCGGCAGGCAGCAAAATTGGAATGTCAGTGAAGACAGATGCTTCCGAATCAAGTTTGAATGGGTTATATGACAAAGCCCTATCCGATTATCAATGTGTCGCCCGACAAGTGTGTCAATTGCCACGCTTGTATTATCTATTGTCCGGTCAAATATGCCAATAACGGCAGTGATATTCCTACGACGGTAAATTCGGACCTGTGCATCAATTGCGGCAATTGTCTGCGTGCCTGCAAGCATAATGCTCGTTTTTACACGGATGATTACGCTGCGTTCGTGCAGGATATCCATAATGGGATTCGCATGGTAGCGGTTGTTGCACCTTCGGTGGTGTCAAACTTTCCCAATCTGTATCTGCATCTCAATGGGTGGCTCAAGTCACTGGGTGTAGAAGCCCTGTTTGACACGAGTTTTGGGGCAGAATTAACCGCCAAATCGTATATTGAATATATTAAAAATAATAATCCCAAAACTGTGATTGCACAGTCCTGTCCGGTGATTGTCAATTACATCCAGATATACAGGCCCGAATTGATCCCGTATCTGGCCCCGGTCCACAGTCCCATGCTGCACACCATCCAGATGATACGCCATTATTACCCGCACTACAGCAATCACCGGATTGCGGTGATCTCGCCGTGCATTGCTAAAAAGCGGGAGTTTGTCGAGACCGGCCTGGGGGATTATAATATTACCTATCAATCTCTGGAACACCATCTGCAGACTAATCAAATCACTCTGGATGCATTTGAGCCGGTCGAATTTGATAATCCGCCTGCCGAACGAGCTGTGATTCTTCCTTCTCCCGGCGGACTGACTCAGACGGCCGAGAGGATGATGCCGGATATTCGCAACAAGACCCGGCAAATCGAGGGTGCCCCGGCGGTTTACAAATATCTGGACAGTCTTAAATCATCGATTGACAAGGGTACAGCTCCTTTGCTGATAGATTGCCTGAACTGTCAGTATGGCTGTAATGTTGGAACGGGAACCGTCCTGTCGCAAAAAACCATTGATGAGATAGAATATGCTTTGCGCCAGCGCAAAGAACAAATGCAGGCGCTCTATCAACAGGCTGCGGCCAACCCGAACAGGCCGTGTTTGAATATCGAAGAGAATGTCAATCGCTACTGGAATCAGGATTTGTATCGCCGCAGCTATGTTGATTTGAGTGGAAACCTTCACCTCCGCATTCCCGACCCGCAGCAGTTGCAGGACATCTACCGGAGCATGCATAAATACAGCGATGAGGACCTGTACAATTGCAATTCATGCGGTTATGGGGAATGCAAGGCTATGGCAATGGCTATTTTCAATGGATTGAACAAGCCGCAGAATTGCCATTTTTATCTGTTGAAAGAGACTCTAATCTCGCATCAGGCAATCGTGATGAACGAGGCACGTCTGCGTTCCATCATCAATTCCTCGCTGGAGGGGTTTATTCTGGTCGATACGTCCGGGCGGATTCAGGAGGCCAATCCCGCAATATGCCGGCTGCTCAAGATGGAAACGTTAGTCGGCAAAACCCTGTTCGATCTGGCCGACGATGAAAACCAGGCGATATTTCAGCAGCAATTGAAAATCCGTGCTGAGCAGAAAACAAACTCCATTTATAATGTGGTATTGAACCGCAGCGATGGAACAACGGTGTTTTGCCAGTTTAATGCGTCGCCGCTGTTTGATGAACAAGGTCGCCATGTTGGGTCTTTTGCCATGATTTCGGATTTGACCGAGCAGCGCCGTATTCTTGAACTGGAGTATCAGAAGAAAAAGGCTGAAGAAGCCAACCTGGCAAAATCCCAGTTTCTGGCTAATATGAGTCATGAAATCCGGACCCCAATGAATGCCATCATTGGTTTTTCCGATCTGCTGGCCGAAGAACAGTTGTCGGAAGAACAGGCCAACTATGTCAACATTATCAATAAGGCCGGCAAACATCTGCTCAACATCATCAACGATATTCTCGATTTATCCAAAATCGAATCCGGCAAGGTGGTGATTGAAATGGCAGATTGTGCTGTGCCTGAGCTGCTTGATAATATCAGCAATCTGATGCAGGTCCGGGCAAGGGCCAAACAAATTCAATTCAATATCATTTCCAGCCCGACCGTGCCCAAAATAATTCGTACGGATGGGCTGCGACTTCAACAGTGTCTTGTGAATCTGGTCGGCAATGCCATCAAATTTACGGACCAGGGGCATGTGCATCTGTATGTATCGTATGATCCCGATCATGTTGCAGGTCTGTTACGGTTCGACGTGAAAGACACCGGGATAGGCATTCCGCCGGAAAAACAGCAGGTGATTTTTGAACCCTTCACCCAGGCGGATAACAGCACGACCCGCAAATACGGCGGCACCGGCCTTGGCCTGACCATCACCAGCCAGTTGGTAAAAATGATGGGCGGAACGATGGAGGTCAAAAGTGAGCCGGGCAAGGGATCTGTTTTCAGTATCCTGTTGCCGCTGCCTGTTGATTCTGCTGTCAAGCCGCAGGCGGTCAATCTTGTCAAAGAGATAGCCGACTCGGAATCTCTTGAAAGTTCTGCCCGGTTTGGCGGACACATTCTGGTTGCCGAAGACAATCCGGCCAATCAGCAGTTGATTCAAATCCTGTTGGAAAAAATGGGACTGGCTGTAACCCTTGTAGATAATGGCCAAAGTGCGGTGGAAGCAGCAACGGCCACCGCCTACGACTTGATACTGATGGATATGCAGATGCCGGTGATGAATGGTTATGATGCTGTCCAAATCCTTAGACATCGCAATATCAAAACGCCGATCGTGGCTCTGACTGCCAACGCTATGCAGGGGGATATGCAAAAATGTATCGAGAATGGCTGTGATGACTACCTGCCAAAACCCATTGACAAGCCAAATCTGACCCGTCTTCTCGCCAAATACCTGACGGGATACTCCCCTGACAAATCGTCTGTCTGCCAGACGGTCTTTACCGATCGTTCTGCAGGGAGTTAGCCCAAATTCAATCAACACGGTTTTTCAAGATATATCTATATTCAGACTCAATATATCCTGTTTATGTGTTGATGCATTTTGACCAAACGAACCCAATCCCTCCGTATTGACTTAGTTGAGATTCTTGCGTAAGATGTCGCCCAAAATGGCAAATATGGATAATTCGAGTACGGATTACGCAAAATGAAAATACGAAATGCCACGGTTAAAGATGTCCCGGCTATTCACAGTCTGATCAGTTTCTATGCGGAACTGGATCGGATGCTATTTCGTTCGATGGCGGATATCTATGAGAATCTTCAGATCTTTAAAGTAGCTGAACAAGATGGCAAGGTTATCGGTTGCTGTGCGCTGAAGGTAATCTGGTCCGACCTGGCGGAGGTCAAATCTCTGGCAGTGGACCAGCAGTATTTCGGTCGGGGGACGGGCAAGGCTCTTGTTCATGCCTGCGTTGAGGAGGCACGACGATTGGGGTTGAAAAAGGTCTTTACCCTGACGCTGGTCCCGGATTTCTTTGAAAAGGCAGGGTTTACCCGTGCGGAAAAGAATGCGTTCCCAATGAAGGTCTGGAGCGATTGTGCTCTTTGTCCCAAGCAGGACCACTGCGACGAAACAGCCTTGATGATGGAATTATAAGCGTTTATCCGACTTGCCGACGCTGGAAGAAGGCGACTGACAAAGCCAGTATCCCCACGGTGTATGAGGCTGAATAAGACAACCCTTTGATAAGGTATGAAAAAGGCACGATTCCTTTTTCATAAATAGCATCGCTGACCCAGAATATCTGCATATTCGGAAGCAGGGTGGTGTAAATTTTAGCCCAGAGATATTCGCCGGCGTATTGGCTGGCCACCCAGTCGCTGATTAGGCCGAGCATAAATACCGATATACAAAAGACTAATGTCATCACCATATTGCACCGTGTCGAAAACAAAACCGCCAGAGCGACCAGAATCAGGGTGCCAAACAGCAGCAACAGGCTTGCATAGATGTCGAATCGACTGAATTGCCCTTCGGTTGGACCGATTTTCCATTCCTTATTTACAAATGTCAGCAGGAAAAGGGCAATAGCTGACAAAATAGCTCCGGTTACAATGGCTGATGCCGAAAAGCTCCAGTCATACGAATAGTTGACAATCGCACTAATCAGCAGGCTGCCGAGGATAATGGTCATGGCGGCAACGATTACCGGCATATCCATCTCATCATGGGCAGTTGTCAGGACGCCGTGGCGTGCGGCCAGAAGATAGGCTGCGGTGCCGATAAAATGGGCAAGACACACAGCTGAGGAAATCCCCAGGAATTTGCCTATGACAAAGATCGGCCGGGCAACTGGTTTGGACAGGACCGTGGTGATGGTCTTGGATTCGATTTCCTCGGTAATTGCACCGGTGGCGCTAAAAACAGCAATGAACAAACCCGCCAGAAACAGCGTAGATAACCCCAATTCCCGGAGCAGCTTAACATCCTCATCCAGGGTGTACATGCTGACAGAGGGAGCAAGGATAAATAGCAGAATGGCAGTCACAATGATAACCGCATAGATGGGTTGTCGCAGGGTTTCAACAAAAGTATTTTTGGCAATGCTATATAATGCTGTGAACATAATTTTTAGAAAAAAGTGCTTAACCTATCGATAGAATCCTGTTATATTCTCCCGAATCGTCGGGTCAGGATTGCCTTTAGCTAAGAAAATTATTATAATTTTACTTTTTTAGCAATAGAAAGTTCTTCGATTTTCCAGAAAAGACAGGAATAGGAAGTATGAATATCTCTTCGAAGAAGGCCCAGAATACAGCATGGCTGGGCTTGTGTTTGTCGGTTGTTTTTTTCTTGGTGACGTTTTGGCTTGGGGCTTATTGGTCTGCCCGGGTGTTGTCGTTTTTGAGCTGGCAGATTCTTGCGGGGGCTTTGGTGTGGCTGGTTCTGCTAATCCAGTTTTATCAACGGGTGCTGGCTGAGCAGGAAAAGCTGGATATGTCACGGATGTCCAAGGCGATTCAGCAGGACACCATTTTTTCAGGCGGGGCGGATCGAACAGCCTTGTTTGAACAGGCACAGAAACGTCTGGTATTCTTCGAAAAATGGATACTGCCTATCTCTGGGACGCTGATTGCCTGCATGGAAATCGTCGTGGGGCTTTTGTTGTATCGCAAGGCGACCGATATCGTGGCCTCTCCAAAACTGGCCAATCCATTTCTGGCTGCGATTCTGATTGTTCTGGTCGCGTTTATCAGTTTTCTGGTCAGTCGATATGCCACAGGGATGAGCAGTGAGGTTATCTGGCGTCCGCTGCGGGCGGGGGGCAGTTATCTGCTGCTGACGGCGGTGCTGGGGGCGTTGACCACCGCGGCAATGATTGGGGCACAATATAAATACACGGTTGGTCTCACCGTGCTGGAGTATGGGATTCCCTGGGTGCTGATTGTTCTGGGAGCGGAGATACTGCTGAATACGATTCTGGATATCTATCGGCCGCGGGTTGCGGGGCAGTATGCCCAGGCAGCATTTGACAGCCGACTGCTGGGGCTGGTCAATGAGCCTGGCGGGTTGTTTCATTCGGTAGCCAATGCGATTGATTATCAGTTTGGATTTCAGGTATCGCAAACCTGGTTTTACAAGCTGCTGGAACGGGCGATTCTGCCGCTGATTCTGTTTGCGGCGCTGGTGATGTACCTGATGACCAGCCTGGTGATTGTGGGACCTGGACAAATGGGGGTGATCGAGCATTTTGGATCGCCGGATCCGGCGCAGGGGGGCAGACAGGTTGGCCCGGGGCTGACGCTGAAGTGGCCATGGCCGTTTGATATTGTCTATCTGTACCCCACGGATTTGATTCAGCAAATCAATGTGGGCTTTGTCGAGGATGAGGCCGGAGCCAAAGACCTGCTGTGGGGCAAGGAACATTATAAAGAGGAATTTGATCTGCTGGTTGCGTCAACGGAGGTCATTTCCAGGCAGCAAAGCGACATTAAGGTTCCGCCGGTCAGTATTGTCCGTGCTAATATTCCTGTCTTTTACCGTATCAAGAATGTCTCTGACTATCTGTATAATCACACCGATTCAGCAAAGATGCTGGAGATGATCAGTTATCGCGAGATGGTTCGATTCGGGGCCAGTGCGACGATTGAAACCGATACGGATGTCATTGAATTCAGCCTGCTTGGCAAAGGCCGTCTGGAAGCCTCACGGATTCTGCAGGAGCGGATTCAAAAGGCTGCCGATGATGCCGGGCTGGGAGTCGAAATTGTGCTATGCGGTTTGCAGGGGATTCATCCCCCGCCGAAGCTGGCAGAGGATTATCAGAGTGTTGTTGCTGCGATTCAAACGCGCCAGGCGTCGGTTTTAAATGCGATGGCCGATCGGATCCGGACGTTAACCGAGCTGGCAGGATCCATCGAGGAAGTGGATGCCTTATACGCATTAATCGGAGAATATTCCAGGGTCAAAGATACCCTGCCTGTGGAGCAGCAGGAGCAGATGCGTAAGCAGTTGACTGCGTCCCTGGAGCAGGCGCGGGGGCAGGTATTCAAGACGATCCGGCAAGCTGAAGCTGATGCGTTTGAAAAAGCGGTTCTGGCCGAGGCGACCGGACAGCGGTTTGCCGGTCAGCTTAAGGCTTATCAGGCCAATCCAATGCTGTATAAGCGCATTGAGCGGCTCAAGATGCTTGAGGAGACGTTGCAGAAGATTCGCAAGTATGTGGTTGCAGGCGATACAAAAGATACTCAGGTCTATATCGTTGATTTGCAGGAGAAGCTGACGCCGACGCTGTATGATATGGACATTGGGTCTGTGATTCAGGATACCAATAAATAAGTCAATAATCGGACATAACACTAACCAGTAGCAGGATAGAGATATGAAGAATCTTTGGGGTATTATCAGTATTGTTGTGGTCGTGGCGGCGCTGGCACTGGCGATGTGCAGCTTTCAGGTACGGCAGACAGAAACCGCTCTGGTGACGCGGTTTGGCAATCCGGTGCGTACGATCGACAAACCGGGCTTTCAGTTCCGCTGGCCGGTGGGGATTGAAAATGTGCATAAGTTTGATTCCCGTCTTCAACTGCTGGATATCAAGATGGAGGAGACCACAACGGCCGGCGGTGAGCCGATTATTGTGCATAGTTTTATTGTCTGGCGCATTGCAGACCCTCACAAATATCTGGTTTCGGTTCGGGATACCAAGGGAGCCCAGAAAGGGATTGAAAATCTGCTGAGGAACTCCCAGAATTCAGTCATTGGGCGTCATTATTTCAGTGATTTTGTCAATACGGATCCGGACAAGGTTCGGTTTGAGGTGATTGAAAAGGAAATATTGGACGAAATCGCCCCGCGTGCCAGAAGCAGCTACGGTATCGAGGTCGCATCGGTTGGCATCAAGCGGCTTGAAATCAGTGCCAAGACCACCGAGAAGGTGTTTGAGCGGATGAAAGCCGATCGGAAACGCAAGACGGATAATATTCTTGCGGCGGGCACCTCGGAGGCCGAAAAGATTCGCAGCGATGCTTTGGCTAAACAGAAAGAACTGCTGGCCGTTGCGGAGGCTCAGGCCAAGGCGATCCGCGGGGCCGGCGATGCCGAAGCCGCAGCCTATTACAAGATGCTGGAGGCGGATCCGGAGCTGGCGATGTTTCTGCGTGATCTGGAGGCCCTGCGTACGATTTTAAAAGAACGCTCCACGATTGTACTGGGGACCGACACCGAGCCGATGCAGTTGCTTAAGGGAATTCCCGAGATGAAGAAAACGGAATCCCAGCATTAATCCATTATATTCATAACACAATATTCTATTGTGAAGGAATACGCATGTCACATAGTCATGACCATCACCATCATTCAGGCTGCGGGTGCAAGCCGCAGGGGTCGGCGTTTGAACCGCAGGATGCTGCGAGTAAATCGCTGACCAGCGCCTTAAAGACCAGCTTTGCCATCCTGAAGGTTATCATGATTGTCCTGGTCGTCTTGTTTCTGGCCAGCGGCATTTTCAAGGTTCGCGAGGATGAACAGGCCCTGGTGCTGCTGTTCGGCAAGGTGCAGGGGCTGGGTGACGCTCGGGTGCTCAAGCCGGGACTTCATTTTACCCTGCCTGAACCCATCAGTGAAATCATCCGTATCCCGGTGACCAAGGTGCAGACCCTGAATGTGGATTCATTCTGGTATTTTGAGACGCCCCAGGAAAAAATGGGGCAGAAAAATCCATTTCCTCCGGATTATCTGGATCCGATTAAAGATGGATACTGTCTGACTCGTAATGACAGCATTCTGGGATTGGAGGGGGAGGATTATAATATTGTCCATTCCCGCTGGACGATTACCTATGTAATTGATCGGCCGGAACTGTTTTTTGAAAATGTGCATTACCGCCAGCCGCGCCCCGGCGAGGATTTTCTGGATGCTGCATCCGAATCCATTAATCCGATGCTGGAAAGTTTTGCCTCGTCAGCGATTGTCGGTACCATGGTTAAATACAGTATTGACGATGCGGTGACCAGCAATCGTGATATTTCTGAAAAAGTGAAAATCCTCTTGCAGAAAAAACTGGATGCGTTGAACAGCGGGTTGAAAATAGACGGGGTCAATGCCGAGCGGATCATCTGGCCGCGTCAGGTCGATGATGCGTTTCAGGCGTCGATTCAGGCCGGCCAGCAGAGCAAGACTGCCGTTACCGATGCGTATGCCTACAAAGAAAAGCTGCTGACCGACACGGCCGGACCGGAGGCTGAGGTGCTGCTGGAAAAACTCAAACAACCCGGTCTGACCCAGGCTCAAAAAGAAGAGCTGGTGGCCCAGATGAAAGGGCAGGTGCAGGGTTTGATTTCCGAGGCCCGCGGCTACAAAACCACGACTGTGGCGGAGGCTCGTGCCAATGCTGAATACCTGCAGAAGCTGCTGCCGGAATATAGAAAGCGTCCAGAGCTGGTGCTGCAGCGGATTTATCAGGATGCCATTGAACAGATTATGGCCAGGGCCGAAGAGAAAATGTTTATTCAGCCCGGCGGCGAAAATCCCAAGGAATTGCGCATCCAGATCAATCGCGACGCCAAAAGCCAGAAGAAATCCCAGGAACCCACCAAGTAATACAGGCGATGACAGGGTCCTGTGATGGAATTCAAACCAACAGGAGACACTATTCGGCGAGCTGTTTAAACCGGTGGTATTGACTTGGGAAACATGGAAAAACAGAAGTTACGTATAACAGAGTAATTCAGAGAGACAGAGTGCTATGGTTCATACGCATATTGGAGTAAAACAGACGGAACTGGAAGGCGGGCATACGCATGGTAAGCAGATGCGGGTCAGCTTTGCCCTGTTCGGGACACTGGCCGGCGGGGTACTGCTGCTGAATGCCCAACTGGCCAAGTGGATGCCGAGCCTGTTTGGCGTGGACGGAGATGTCAGTAAAATTGTGGCTATGGTGGGGGCGCTGCTGCTGGGGTTGCCGATTATTGTGCATGCCATTCGGGGGGTCATCCATGGCCACATGCACATGGATGAGCTGGTTGCCCTGGCCGTGATTGCCGCATTTGCCTCGGGCGACTATGTGACGGCCGGAGTGGTGGGGTTTATCATGCTGCTGGCCGAATTGATGGAAACCCGTACAGCGCTGGGGGCAAGGGCGTCCATCGAATCCCTGATACGGCTGACACCAACCACCGCGACGCTAATCAGCAACAATGGGCTGGAAAGCGAAGTCAATGTTGCGACCCTCAAGCCCGGCGATGTGGTGCGGGTCAGGCCTGGTGATAACATTCCTGCCGACGGCCAGATTCGTGAAGGCCTCAGTTCGATTAATGAAGCGACGATTACCGGAGAGTCGCTGCCGGTGGACAAAGTGGCCGGAATGCAGGTGTTTGCAGGGACATCCAATCTGACAGGGGTTCTGGATATTGTGGTGACCAAGGCCGGCCAGGATACGACACTGGGCAAGGTTCAGCAGCTGATCATGGCAGCGGAAAAGACACAGCTTCCGATTATGCGAATGATCGACCAGTATGTGATGTGGTATATCCCGACGATTTTGATGATCAGTGCGATTATCTATTTCTTTACCAGAGACCTGAATCGTTCGATTTCGGCACTGGTGATTTCGTGTCCGTGTCCGCTGATTCTGGCGACTCCGACAGCGATGGTGGCGGCGCTGTCTGCGGCGGCTCGGCTGGGAATTCTGGTAAAGAATGTATCGCTGCTGGAAATCGCCGGGAAAATCACGGCGGTAGTCTTTGACAAGACCGGAACGCTGACAACCGGTCAGCTTTATGTGACCAAGCTGGAGCCGGCCAGCGGGGTCGAGCCGGCGGAACTGCTGGCGCTGGCGGCCTCTGCGGAGCAAATGAGCAAACACCCGGCTGCAAGGGCAGTGATCAATCTGGCCAAAGAAGCGAATGTGTCCTATGAGCGAGCATCAGATTTCAAGGAAACCCCGGGTAAAGGCGTGATGGCCACTGTCGGTGGTGTACGGGTGATGGTCGGACGTGAAAGTTTCCTGAAAGAGAATCAGATTGATGTCAGCGGTGTGCCGGATCCGTCGATGCACGAGGAGCAGGGATTCAGCACGCTGTATGTCTCGAAAAATAATCACTGCATCGGCTGGATTGGTCTGCAGGACAAGGCTCGCCCCGAGGCCCAGGCGGCGGTCAAGGAATTATTTGATAATGATATCCGGCGGGTAACGATGCTGACCGGCGACCGGAATGAAGTGGCCAATCGGGTCTCGGCGGAGCTGGGCTGCACGGATTACAAGGCGCAGTGCCTGCCGCAGGATAAGCTGGCGGTGGTGGAACGTATTAAGGCGGATGGGCATATCGTGGCGGTGGTTGGCGATGGCATCAATGACGCCCCGGCACTGGCGGCAGGCGATCTGGGTATCGCGATGGGAGCGGCCGGCAGCGATGTGGCGATCAATTCGGCGTCCATTGCCCTGATGAGCAATGACCTGCGGCGACTGCCGTTTTTGGTGCAGCTTTCACGAAAGACCCGCGGCGTAATCAACCAGAACCTGTTTTTCGGCGTTCTGTTTATTGTGCTGGGCATTGCTGCTTCGGCGGTTGGGTGGCTGCCTCCGATTGTGGCGGCGTTCCTCCATTTCGGCGGTTCGGTTCTGGTGGTGTTTAACAGCGCGCGGCTGGTACGGTTCGGCGAGCATCTGGACCCGCATATTCAGCCCGGGCATCATTATTAATTTGCGTAGCGAGGTCCTCAGTGGCACAGAACCAATTTGCAATCGAAACGATTTCATTGACCAAGATATTCCCGGACTGGTGGGGCAGACCCCGTGTGGTTGCGGTGGATAATCTGAATCTGAAAATCTATCCTAATGAAATTTATGGTTTTCTGGGGCCCAATGGTTCCGGCAAAACGACGACCATCAAGATGCTGCTGAATCTGCTGCATCCTACTAAAGGTGTGGCAATGGTCCTGGGGGGCACATCGGATCAGGCATCCGTGTCAAGCCGGATTGGATATCTGCCGGAAGAATCGTATTTATATCGGTATTTGACGGCGTATGAGACGCTGGATTTTTATGGGCGGTTGTTTGGACTGCCCAGTTCTGTTCGCAAGGCCCGTATCGAAACCCTGCTGGAGATGGTGGGCTTGGCCGGGGCGGGCAATCGACAGGTGGGGACCTTCTCCAAAGGGATGGCTCGACGCATTGGGCTGGCCCAGGCCCTGATTAACGATCCGGATTTACTGATTCTGGATGAGCCGACATCCGGAATGGACCCGATGGGAACTCGCCAGATGAAGGATTTGCTGGTGGAGCTGGGCAAACGCGGCAAAACAATTTTGCTGTGCAGTCATCTGCTGGCCGATGTGGAGGATATCTGTGATCGGATCGGCATTATGTATGGCGGCCGGATGCAGGTGGAAGGGTCTGTGAAGGAACTGCTGGAACAGACAGGCAAAACATGTATTCAGACTTCACGGATCAGTGATACGGTGTTAAACAAGGTTCGGGCGGTATTGGAACAGGAACACTGTGAATGTGAAATCGTCCACCCGATGGATAAGCTGGAGTCCTTCTTTATTCGCATAGTGAATAAGGCTCAGCAGGAAAAGCAGGCGACCAGTGGTGCCAGTGTCGGCTCAGGCATCAGCGGTTTTCTTGCGGACAAAGAGATTGTGCGTCAGCCGGGCATCCTGGAAAAGCTGGTCACATCCAAGACACCCCAGCCAGCCCAAACAGCCGAAAGCGACACTGTTGCAGTTCAGCAGACCAGGCAGGAACCATCCCAAAACCGCGAATTACTCAGTCAACTGATGGAAGCAAAACCTGCCGCACCAGGGCAGTCCGACACCGCTGTTGCGACCGAGCCGGTCAAGCCGGTGGAGGCAGTCAAAAAAGACCTGCTCAATCAGTTGATGGATCGAAGACCCTCCAGCGATGGTTCGACAACACCAACCGACAATCCCCGATGACAGGCGTGAGGGACTATGAATAGTATTTGGGCTATCGCACGAAATACCATAGCACAAACCCTGCGAATGAAAATTGCGGGAATTGTTGTTGTGTTGCTGCTGATTCTGCTGCCGATGATGAGCATGATTATGATTGGAGATGGAACCCTGCTGGGGAAATTGCAGACCTTTTCCAGCTATGGATTGAGCCTGGTGGGGGTTCTGCTGTGCATTTTGACGATCGCCATTTCCACGTTTACGCTCAGCGATGAAATGAAGCGGCGGCAGATATTTCTGGTGGTTACCAAGCCGGTGCGTCGATGGCAAATTCTGGCAGGAAAATTTCTGGGTATCGTCATTGTAGATGTGGTGCTGCTGGGGTTGTTTAGCGGACTGATTTTCGGTCTGACCCTATTTATGCCGCGATTTATCGCAGCGACTCCCGACGAATTAAGCAAGGCTCAGGACGAGTTTTTCACGGCCCGAGTTGGCCTGAAGGTGTCTACCGATGAACAGATGCTGCAGGAACGGGTCAAGCAACGGTATGAAAAACTTAAAGCAGAGCGCCGTCTTCCCGATACCATGACTCAAATCGAGGTTCTTACTGAGCTAATGCGGGAAGAACGCC
Organism: Anaeroglomus insulsum; assembly: GCF_050689095.1. Classification (NCBI taxonomy): domain Bacteria; kingdom Pseudomonadati; phylum Planctomycetota; class Phycisphaerae; order Sedimentisphaerales; family Anaerohalosphaeraceae; genus Anaeroglomus; species Anaeroglomus insulsum. The sequence goes on along the minus strand of NZ_JBOGCL010000009.1, from coordinate 125,083 downwards.
TCCGGGATCAGAGCGTTGAGGTGGGGCGGGATCGAAAATGGACGTTTAAAAATGTGCATCCAGCCAGCGATCCGAATGCCATGATTTTTGTCCGGTACAAGCTGGATACTACCAATGCGGTTTCCGATGTGACGGTGTATGGCCTGTGGGCTGTGGGTGATCTGACGGCGTATGAACAGGGCGGCGGGTCGCTGACAACCCCGATATACAATCTCCAGAAGGATTCTGTGACGCGTGCCGTTCAGGAATTTGCCGTCCCGGCGGATGCCGTGACCAAGGATGGTGTTCTTGAAGTGGGTTTTATGAATAATCCGAATCTGAATATGGTGACTGTGATGGTTCAGGATTTGGAGGTTTTATATAAAGTCGGGACATTTACCGGTAATTTCTGGCGTGCAACCCTGCTGATATTGATCCGGCTGCTGTTTCTGGCGGCGTTGGGAATTACGCTGACGACCTGGCTTTCATTCCCCGTGGCAGTTCTGGTGTGCCTTGCGGTTTTTTCGGCCGGAATTGTCAATGGCTTCATTATGGAATCGATTGACGGATTAGGGGCAGGGATTGGTATTCTTTATACCTATACCATAAAACCGTTTCTGCTGCTGTTGCCGCAGTTTGACGGGGTTTATAATCCAACCAGCTATATTGTTTCCGGCCGGATAATTCAATGGCTGTTTTTGCTCAAGACGGCGGCCATTACGGTTGGATTAAAAGGATTGATTCTGCTGGGATTTGGAATTTATATCTTTCACCGCCGGGAAGTGGCCAAAAGTGTGGTTTGAGGATGTGACGAGATGCGCTGGAAAGACTATGGAATAATCCTGTTGTGTGTGGTGGTTTGCGGAGCGATGCTGTATCTGGCTTCATCGCAGCAGGATTCCATCCGTGCAAGCCGCAAAGAGATGGGGCTGATGCTGACGACCAATCTGGGGGATGCTCCGCCGTCGCTGGCCTTTGCCACGGTGGCAATGGGGGCATTTCGCGGTTTGATTGTTGATGTCCTCTGGATGCGTGCGGATAAATTGAAACAGGACGGCAAGTTCTTTGATGCCAAACAGCTTGCTGAGTGGATATCCATGCTTCAGCCGCGATTCGCAGCCGTCTGGGATTTTCATGCCTGGAATATGGCGTATAATATTTCTGTAGCCATTCCCAATACCCAGTGTCAGGAGCGTTGGCGATGGGTCCGCAACGGCTATGAATTGCTGCGGGATAAAGGCATCGCCTATAATCCCCACAGTATTATGCTGTATCGGCAGCTTTCCTGGATATTCCTTCACAAAATAGGCGATATTGCCGACGATTGCAATACGTACTACAAACGGGAACTGGCATTATCCATGCGACCGCTGCTGGGGGATAAGACCAATGCCTATTTTGAGAAACTGGCTGCCGCTCCGCAGACCTTTGCAGAGATTCTCAAAGACCCGCAGGTTAAAACTTTTGTGGATGCGCTGCGACAGGCAGATAAAACTTTTCTTTCCGACGATCAATTTGTTGATCAATATCTGACCCTGCGGCAAAATCCGGATCGTTTTCCCAAAGAGACGTTTGCTGTGATCGATCAGTTCCGACAGGACCCCGGCCTGGAAAAGTTTGATGTGTTTGCCAAGGCTTATAAGATACGGCATGTCTGGAAAATGGACCCTGCCTATATGCATCAGCTCAATCAAAAGTATGGTCCGATGCGTCTGGAAGATCCCAACCAGCGAGATCCGCTGAATTGGGAACATCCGGCGGTTCATGCCATTTACTGGTCTGCGAAAGGCCTGGATATTGCAGGACGCGAGGGGCAGTATCGTGTAGATGAAAAAAATACCGACCGGATTATTTTTCACAGTCTGCAAATGCTGTATCGTTCCGGCACGATTATTCTCTTTACCAGCAAAGACGGCAAAACGGATATTTTCCTTCGTCCGGACATGCGGATGTTTGCCAGTTGTGATCAGACCTGGCGAAAAATCATCGAAAAATATGAATCGCTGGAAAAGGGCAATCCAAAGGCGGTGCGAGGGGGGCATAAGAATTTTCTTGAAAATGCCGTGATGACATTTTATCAGGCTGGCCATGTTAAACAGGCTCTGGATATCTACCGTAATATGATTACGCGGTATAAAATTAACGATGAAGGTATCGAAGAAGAAGATTTTAAATTGCCCATGATTGAATTCCTGCAGAAACGCATGAAAGAGGAGTTTCAGGGGCTTGGTCTTCGGGATGCCGTGGAGGCGATTACCGGCATGCTGCGGGAAAGCTATTTTCGTTATGCTGTACATAATGACGACGAGGCTGCGGGGCTTGAAAAAATGGCTCAGGAAGTGCATACGTTTTATCAGAAAGAACATGCTGACGAGGCCTATCGCATGGGACTTCCCACTTTTGAAATGCTGCGATACACCTCATTTATGGATTTTCTGTATGATCCAATGTATCCGGAAGAACTGCGAATGAATTTGCTGGGACGGCTACAGGTTGAGCGTCCGGACTTGTTTGAGAAATTGCAGAAACAGGATCAGGCCTATTTTGAGCAACTGAGAAAACAACAGCAAGCAGAGCAATCCCCGCAGCAGCCATAAAAGGTTTCTGGAATACGTATTTCTTTTTGGGATGTTTTGTGTATAATCACGCCTCGGTTGCGGATCATCCGGAATGTCTATCTGGCAAGTGTGAGTATGGCGCGGGCCAAAAGAAGCACCTCGTTGATTCCGCTGTGACGGGTCTTGCCAAAATGGAATACTCAACTATGATCAATATTAATGGATTTTAAACACGGAGGTTTATTTTGTCTGCAGCGGTGCCACTGGAAAAACTGACGGCCTCACAGAAAAAGGCCGTATTGCATAAAGACGGTCCCTTGCTGGTTTTGGCGGGGCCGGGCAGCGGCAAAACCCGGGTTATTACCTGCCGCATTTCTGCCCTCATAGAATCGGGGGTGCGGCCCTATCATATCTGTGCGATCACATTCACCAATAAAGCCGCAGAAGAAATGCGGAATCGGGTGGATGCCGCCGATAGCCGCGGCGCCTGCATCAGCACCTTTCATTCGCTGTGTGTCCGTCTGCTCAGACAATATGCCGAACAGGCAGGTATCCAGCCCGGTTTTACGATTTATGATTCCGGCGATCAGCTTCGCTGCATGAAAGAAGCGGTCTCTGCCTGTCAGGTGGACAGCGGCAATTTTTCGCCTTCACGGATGCTGGAATTTGTATCTCGATTGAAAAATAATCTTGAAGATGTGGAGTCTTTTAAGGCTGCCGCCTATGACCATTTCGGGAAAACAGCTGCCAAAGTCTATGCTTCATATCAGGCGATTCTGGCCAAAAACAACGCCCTGGATTTTGATGATCTGCTGGTGAAAACAGCACTGCTGCTTCGCAACCATCCCCAGGTTCGCATGGAATTGAGCAATCGATTCCAATACCTGCTGATTGACGAATACCAGGATACCAATCACGCTCAATACCAGATTGCCCGTTTGTTGGCACAGGCTCATGGCAATATCTGCGTGACCGGTGACCCGGATCAATCCATTTACCGCTGGCGGGGTGCGGATATTGGCAATATTCTGGCGTTTGAAAAAGACTGGCCCAAGGCCGTGGTGATCAAGCTGGAAGAAAATTTCCGTTCCTGCGGCAAGATTCTGGCCTGTGCGGACAAATTGATTGCCTGTAATACGCGCCGCAAAGCCAAGCGGTTGATTGCCACCCGACCGGAAGGTTCAGATGTGGAATTTCTTGCCGCTGATGATGAAAATGCCGAGGCTCGTCTGCTGGCCGACCGCATTCTTAAACAAATCACAGCGGGCGTGGATCCGGGTCAGATTGCCGTTTTTTACCGGATCAATTCGATGAGTCGTCCGATTGAAGAGGCCTTCATGCGGGCTCGAATCCCTTATCAGGTTGTTCGCGGAGTGGAATTCTATGCCCGCAAGGAAATTCAGGACTTTCTGAGTTATTTAAAACTCATAGCCAATCCGCTGGATGATCTGGCATTTTTGCGAGCGATTGCTACCCATAGTCGTGGTATTGGCAAAACCTCGGTTGATAAGCTGGTTCAGTTTGCCAGAGAATCTGGCAAGAGTCTGCTTGCTGCGGCGGATTGTGCTGACCATTTGACTTCGGTTTCATCTTCCACCCGAACACGCTTGCGCGAATTTGCCAGGATGATCCACAAGTTTCAACAGGACAGTACCGGAGAAGTTGCTCCCCAGATGGATTGTGTCTTTGCTGAAACCGGTTATGCCGATGCCCTCAAAAGTGAGGCCAATACCGATGCGATTGAAAATATTAATGAATTAATCAATGCTGCCGCGGAATATGACCGCGAAGCGGAAAATCCGTCGTTATTGGATTATCTGCAATCCATTGCCTTATACAGCGATACCGATGCCTATGATGCCGGGACGTCCAAGGTTTCTTTGATGACCATGCATGCGGCCAAGGGTCTTGAATTTGACCATGTCTATATTGCCGGGCTGGAAGAAGGACTTTTGCCGCATGAACGAAGTGCTCACAGTCCGGATGATCTGGAGGAAGAACGGCGACTATTTTTTGTTGGTATCACCCGGGCAAGGAACAGCCTGACGGTGACTTACGCCCGGCACCGCGTCTTGCGGGGGCAGTTTATCCGATCGACTCCATCCCAATTTCTATATGAAGTGGGCTTTGGAGGCGAAAAAGTCTCATTTGCGGAAGATGCTTACGGTATAGACGATGAAAAATCCGTGGTTGAGCCGTCTGTTTGTCCCCCCAGGCCCGGGATGTTTAAAGTGGGAGAGATGGTCGTTCACAACACGTTCGGGCCGGGCCGGGTTAAGGAATTTCTCGATCTGGGGCCGGATAGTATTGTTGTTGTACAATTCCAGTCTGGAAAAACGAAATCGTTGATGGTAAAATATGCCAACCTGACACGAGCAGGGAAATAAATCAGGAATATTTAAGTCTTGAACAAGGAGATATAGTGTGACCAGTGCACGAATTCATTTTTACTATAAAAATGTAACCGCCGAAGTCATCGGAACTGAACACGGATTGACTGCCCAGCAGTTTCAGACGCTGGCCCAGAAAACCACCCCGCTAATTGAGCAGCTCAATCAGCAGCGCAAGGCCGGCAAGGTCCGTTATCGTGATTTGCCCTACAATGAGCAGTATCCCAAACAGGTCCGAGAGATTGCTTCTCAAGTCGTGAATGAATGTGAGAATTTTGTTGTTCTAGGGATTGGCGGTTCGGCGCTGGGCAATATTGCTTTGCAGACAGCGTTAAATCCATATCTGTATAATCTGGATGCCGCCCAGCGTAAAGGTCCGCGTTTGTTTGTCTTTGACAATGTAGATCCGATGCAATTGGCCAGCTTTCTGGATTGGGTTGGTGATAAATTGGATAAGACGATTTTTAACGTTATCAGCAAATCCGGGCGTACGGCGGAAACCGCAGCCCAGTTTTTGATTATCCGTGAAATGCTGCTCAAAAAGCTTGGTCCGGCCGGTTATAAAAAACAGATTATTGCAACTACCGATCCAAAAGAAGGTACCCTCCGCAAGATTGTCAACGAGGCGGGATTCCGGACATTGGAAGTCCCGGATGGTGTCGGCGGACGCTGGAGCGTGCTTAGTCCCGTCGGATTGCTGAGTGCAGCAGTTTGCGGTATTGATATTGAAAACCTGCTGGCTGGTGCTCGGGATATGGATCAGCGGGTCAGTCGGACGGATTTTTTTGCCAATCCGGCAGCCCTGAATGCAGCGATTAATTGGCATTATTATAATGCCGGCAAGCGGATTTCGGTGATGTTTCCCTATGCCTGGCGTCTGAAGGACTTGTCCGACTGGTATCGCCAGCTCTGGGCGGAAAGTCTGGGTAAAACCAAGAATCTCAAGGGAATGGATGTCTATGTTGGCCCCACGCCGGTAAATGCTTTGGGGACCACCGACCAGCATAGTCAGGTCCAGTTGTATCGCGAAGGTCCCAATGACAAAATCTTCACATTCCTTCAGGTCAAGCAGTTTGACCGGGATATTATCATCGGTCCGGCTCCTGAAAACACGCCGGAATTAAATTATCTGGCCGGCAAACAGATGTCGCGGCTGCTAAACAGCGAAAAAATCGGGACTGAATATGCCTTACTGCATGACAAGCGTCCCTGTATGACAGTGCTTTTCGATCAGGTTAATGCGTTTACGATAGGTCAGTTTATCTATTTATTTGAAGTGACCACTTCTCTGGCAGGCCTTTTGTTTGATATCAATGCGTATGATCAGCCCGCGGTGGAATTGGGTAAGGAAGCGACATTTGCTCTGATGGACCAGCCTGGCTACGAAGAGTTGGCCGAAAAGATTAAGCCCGTCCAGCAGATTGACGGCGGCTATCTTGTATAAGCGTCGAACGGACGGTTCCCAACGACAATCGTGAAGGAGACGAGATGAACTATGCAGTGATTATGGCAGGTGGATCCGGCAAGCGGCTTTGGCCGCTGAGTCGTGAGCATCGCCCCAAACAGATGTTACGATTGTTGGGTGGTCAGACTTTACTGCGGCGGTGCTTTGATCGCCTCCGTGGACTATTTGATCTCCGGAATATTCTGGTGGTTACAAATGTGGGTTATGTGGATATGGTCCGTGAGAATCTGCTGGAACTGCCTGCCGAGAATGTGATTGCTGAACCGATGGTCCGCGATACAGCGGGGGCCATCGGGCTTGCTGCAACCGTTCTTCATAAATATGACCTGCATTCCACGATGGCGGTAGTAACGGCCGATCAGGTCCTTGAGCCGGACGAACCATTCCAGAAGGCCATGCAGATTGCGCTGGATTTTGTTGAGGAGCACCCCGAGGCTCTGCTGACATTTGGGGTCAAGCCGACATATGCCAGTACGCAGTATGGATACCTTAAATTGGGACAGCCGGTGCCTTGCGGTGAATCCGCAGATGCGGTGCGCCGGCTTGAAGCTTTTAAAGAAAAACCCGATGCACAAACCGCCAAAGCGTATGTGGATAGCGGTCAGTACTGCTGGAACTCAGGGATGTTTGTGTGGAAAACCAAAACCATTCTTGATCAATTGCATCATTTCCTGCCAGCTTGTGTTGAGCCGCTCCAGAAAATCCAGTCCGCCTGGGGCAGAGCAGAGCAGGAGGATGCCATCCGGGAATGGTTTGTGAAGCTGCCGAAAATCAGCATTGACTATGCGGTGATGGAGAAAGCATCTGAAGTATACGGGATTTTGCTGGATTGCTGCTGGCGGGATTTGGGGTCTTTTACGGCGTTGGCGGATATTATCGAATCGGACGCGGCGAATAATATTGTCGCCGCCCCGAAGGCCGAACTGCTGGACTGCAGGAATTCTATTGTTGTAACCGAGGATGCCGGACATCTTATTGCTTTAATCGGCGTGGAAAATATGGTTGTGGCTCACAGCTCCGATGCGACGCTGATTTGCCCGGCCAGCCAGAGTCATCGCATCAAGGAATTGCTGGAACAAATTCAGCAGCACGGCGGTCAGCATTATCTGTAACGATAGGGAGCAGAGGATTGCGTTATCTTGCCATTGACCTGGGCCAAAAACGCGTTGGACTGGCTATCAGTGACGCCGGTCAATCGATGGCCTTTCCGCTGGGGGGGCTTGGGACAGGGCCGGGACTGATGGCCCGAATCGCAGAAATAATTCAGTCCGAAAAGGTGGGGGCTGTGGTCGTCGGGTTGCCCTTGAATATGGATGGCTCGGAGGGGCCGCGAGCAAAACTATCTCGAGACTTTGCAGCTCAATTAACAAAGGTCGTTTCTGTCCCTGTCACGCTTTTTGATGAGCGTCTGAGCAGTGCCGAAGCGGACTGGAAGCTGGCCGGTTCAGACTGGACCCGCGATGAGAGGAAAAAGCGGCAGGATGCCATTGCTGCGGCGGTCTTTCTTCAGGCATTTCTGGAACAGCAAAAAGAATCCCTGGGCAGGCCTCGGATTGTATCATTGCCAACGGCGGTGCAGGCTGCTCAACAGGCGGTGTCCTTCTTTGGTAATTGTGTGCGGGATGCCATCGAGAAAAGAGGGATTTGCTATTGTGCTCTCAGCGGCGGCAGCAGTCCGAAGATGTTTTTTGAACAGCTTGCCAGTGAGGCACTGGATTGGCAGCGAATCCATTTTTTCTGGGCCGATGAACGATGTGTGGGGCCGGATCATCCGGATAGTAATTATCGACTGGCTCAAACTACACTATTGTCAAAAGTTCCGGTCCCGTCGCATCATATTCATCGTGTTTTTGGGGAATTGCCGCCGGCGGAAGCTGCTGAACGTTATCAAAACACAATTTGCCATGTGATGGAATTGCAGGCTGGTCAATGGCCTGTCTTGGATGTTGTGCTGCTCGGGCTTGGAACCGATGGGCACACGGCATCCCTGCTTGTGGGGACTGACGTTGTGGATAATCAGACCGATATGGCTGCCGCGGTATTTTCACAGACGATGCCGCATACCAGAGTAACACTGACTGCTCCGGTGCTGACTGCGGCCAGGTCACTTCTATTTATCATCACGGGCAGTTCCAAACAGGAAATTCTCCGAGAAGTGATGACCCCGCCGCTTCGACCTTGGCAATATCCAGTACACGCTCTCTGGCCTGCGGTGGATAAAATGACCTGGTTTGTGGATGCCGAGGCGGCAAATCCTACTTATTCAGCTCATTGATGGATTGGGATTGAATCAACCGGCAGTCATTTTCGGAAAAAATAGCCTTGAGGCGTCCTAACTGGGCCTGCTTGTTATAGAAAATCAATCCATAGTCTGCCGAGGATGCGATCAATTTGCGATCCGGGTGTCCGTCCAGATAAGGAGCATTAATCAGGACAATATGATAATGCTTTTTTGCAGCCTGAGTGACGATCCGAATATTAATCTGGCTGAACCGCACAAAAAATTCAGCCGGCCATAATAACAAATTGCGGATGACTGTCTGCAGGGGATACGGGGTGATAATGCCTGCGGTGGTATTGGAATTGAGTTCGAATGCCTTGGCGGCAGCATTGCGGCGTGTGTCCAAATCGATAAACAGACATTTGTAATCAGACTGGGCCAGGGCAATCGCAATTTTTATGGGGATAGTGACAGGCAGGGTTTCAAGGCTTGCCCCTGCGAACAGAATCACTTTATTTTTTCCATTCATCGACCGGATTTTTTGTGTAATCTCGGCTGCACATTGGCTATAGTGTTCCTCGGTAACCCTCTGGTGTGTTTTGCCGGAATGACTGTCCGATGCCTGATTGGGTTTGCCCAACAAATGCCAAAGCGTGAAAAATAAAATACCGGTAAAAAAAACACCAACGGCCACATAAAAATAAGGTGTTTCCAGTATGCCTTCTGCCCAATCGATGAACAATACTATAAATCCGACATCCATCATCCTTGATCAATTATGATTCCAGGACCATGAAGGTCTCTGTAATGATTTTCGTTTTTTGTCAAGGAACCGCAGAATATCACGTTTGACGATGTCGGCAAACAGAAGTTCTGATGCATGAGAGCGGGTATCCTGCGGGGCAATTTCTTGTGGTATTTCTGTTGGACAGGCCTGAGGAGCTTCCTCGTGTTCAGGTTGGGGAATGAGCTGTGGCGGTTTAGGTTCCGATGTATCGGATGGGGTGATAAACTGCCCGACAACCCGTGAAATGGCATCCTCCTGTTTTCGTTGCGGCCTGGCGACGGGTGATTGTCTTTGCGATGCTACCGAGCGGCGTTGCTCGGCCATAATCTGTTCGGCCAGATTAAACCTCGGAATTTCAGTGTCCGATTCCTCCTGGATTGGTGCAACCCCATCAACATCGCTTGCGGAAGGCTGTGAGAGTGCATCTGAGGCGGCATGTTCAGAGCATGGCTGAGGAGGGGCAGAGCATTCAAGCTCCGAGGTATGGCCCTGCAATTCCCGAATCTGTGTCTGGAGTTTTTCCAGTTCATGATCACGCAGATACAGCAAATGGTGCAATTGATTGTTTTCTTCACCGACAAGCTGGAGGTCGCCTTTGGCCCGTTCCAGTTGCTTAGAGGCATTATCCAGCCGCTGCTGTGTAAGACGCAATTCTTCCTGCAGCGAATGAGTTTCCTGTCTGGCCGCACAAAGACGGTCATTTTCAGCCTGGAGGCCGGCCAGGCGATTTTCGAGTTCTCGCCGCTGGTGTTCGGCCTTCTCCAGCAGGCTTTTTTGGTCATCAATCAGGTGCTTCAATTCCGATATTCGGCTGTCCGTTAATCCGTCGTTTTCGGCGATTTGGTCTTCCAGTTCAGCAATACGCAATTTCAATGAATGGATGATATCTTCAGCCTGGCGATTTTGATGGGTTAATTCCGACCGTACGGCTTCGCATTGTTCGGATATCTCTTGCAGTTGAGCTGCAAGCGTTTGATTGTGATGGCGAAGGGCGGCCAGCTCTGCCTGTTGCTGTTGCGACAGCGATTCTATTTCTGACAAGGAATGAGCCAATGCCATTTTTTCATGAAGCGTCGCTTCCATATTTCGACGACTTTGAAGCATAGCTTCTTCCATATCCGCCAGGGCTTTGCGTGCGGAAGCCAAATCCTGTGAAAGGCTGTTATTTTCCTGTTTGAGCTGGTCGGTCAGTTGTTCCAGGGATGCGATTTTAGATTCCATCGCGACTTGATTGTGCCGAAATTGTTCCTGTTGTTCAATCTGCTCAAATTTGAGCTGTTCAATCTGTCGCTGTTTTTGTTCGATCTCCGCGGCATGATCCGAATGGACCTTGATTTGCTGCTCATAAGCTTGAAGGGTTGACTGGACCTGCTCAAGCTGCTGCTGTTTTTCAGCTAATTCAGCCCGGATAGAATCCACGAATGTTTTCTGCTGCTGAATTTCGCGGTCACGAGTCGTGCAATATTGCTGAAGTTCTGCCAGTTTTTGCTGGGTATTTTTCAGCTCTGTATTTTTGGTTTCAAGCTCCGCCTGGGCCTGAGTAACCTGAATCTCAAGCGAGGATTGAATGGCTGTAGTGTGGGCAAGATGAGAATTATAGATGGCTTTCTGTTCGTCTATTTCAGCCAGAAGACGTTTTAATTGTTCTTCTGCATTGTCTGACTGCAAACGCATTGCAGTCAGGTCAGACAGTAGATCCCTGGTTCGTAATCGTTCTTCAGAAAGCTGTTTTTCCAAGTCTTGAACCTGGCTTTCGAGCAGATCGACCCTGTTGCTTTCTTGATTGGCTTGCGGGTTAATGGCCTTCTCCGGGACCGGCTGGACTGCGGCCGGAGTGGATACTTCATCCGGACAGACAGCGTTTTTTTGGGTCTCGGCAGCTTTCTGCATTTGCTCAAAAGATAAAATGCGTGCCCCGACTGGATAGTTATTGTCTTGTATTAATTTCGAGACGGCTGGCGTATCTGAGGGGGCAAAGAAATCGGGTTCTTCAGTAGATTCGGATACGGAGGGTTGAACGGGATTGCGCAATGTTGCTGATCGCGAAGCCTGCTGTAAGGCTCGCAGGATATCTGCTTTACATTGCAGAATATCGATGTCCAGATCTTCAGTTGGATGGTTTTCCGGGTTCACAGGACCCCTCCAAATTCAACTTGACCACAATTATATCAATCCTTCTTGCTTTGCACAAGACAGGAAATCGCCTATTTTATCAGAAAAGAGGAATTTCCCAAACCTCCGGCCCCATAGATAAACAACTGAATTGTCCCGGAGGGAATTCTTCTATTAATCGATTGATATCATCGACAGTAATTGCCCGAATCGCCGCAATATCATCGGCCAGGGTACGATACAAGTGCGAATAGACCCAGTTGAATCCCAGGCCGAATATCCTGCCCATCGGCTGTTCCGATTTAAGCGTCAGCGCAGAAAGCACTTTGTTTTGTGCTGCGGTTAATTCCTTTTCCTGTATGCCATTACGACTTAAATCAGAAAAAATCCCCTGGATGATCTCTGCTACCTTGGGGGCGGCAGCGGGTTCACAGCAGATGTAACTATACATCGCACCGATTCCGTCCATGGTCTCAGCCTGCATGGAGGCTGTCTCGGCGATGGCCGGATCGACTAACGACCAGAAATACCGTGACCCACTGTCATCGCCGATAATCATTCCCAGCAGCGACGCAGCAAACCGACGAGGGTCCTGCATGGAGACCATGGGGCTGATCAGGCAGATGTGATGCCGGGCGAGTGTTTCTTTTTGCAGGTGTTTTCGCTGACGAGTCCCTTCAAAAAACGAGAGCGGACGGTCTGCCTGGGCTGGTTTCCAATCTCCGCAGATAGATTCAATTAATTCACAAAACTGGTCAAAATCAAAATTCCCGCAACAAGCGGCAACGAGGTTATTGGGGGCATATCGACGATTGAAATAGTCACGCATTTGCTCGACTTTTAAATCTCCGATAGTCTGCTCGGTACCGAGGGTGCTGTTGCCACAGGGATGGCTGCCAAAATGCAGGGCGCGTGCCTGGTCGAGCACATCGAATTGCGGCATATCCTTGTACATGGCGATTTCCTGGAGGATGACGTTTTTCTCAATAGTGAAATCCTCCTCCCGCAGTGAAGGACGCATCAGCTGTGACCACAACCGTGCCACATCAGGCAGGAATTCCGGCAGGACCGCGGCATAATAGACGGTATTCTCTTCGGCAGTAAAGGCGTTGAATTTGGCTCCGATGCCATCAAAGGCCTCATTGACCTGCTGCCAGTTCAGGCTGTCAGTTCCCTTGAAGACCATGTGTTCTAAAAAGTGGGAAACCCCGCTGATTTCAGGCGTTTCATCCCGTGAACCGGTGCGGACAAAAAAACCCATGGCGGTGGTTTGAGCCTGAGGATGATACTCTCCGATGAGGGTTAATCCGTTTTGGAGCTGTTTGTGTTTAAAGATCATAGCGTCAACATTTTCAGTTAAACTTGAATGGGTTTAGGGCCAATGGTAGCAACGGTAAAATCATCGAATAGATTGTCATTTAAAAACGCCAGCAAAGATGACCTGCTGACGGCATCGATGTTCTGACGAATTTCTGATAACGGCCGCACTCTGCCCAGGTAATAGTAATCACCGGCAATCCCTGCAGCTCGAGCGGCTGATGATTCGCTTTGCATAATCAGCGTGCTCTTGAGGCCGATTTGGGCGCGATGCAGTTCCTCATCGGAAAAGCCCTCCCGAAGCCGACGGAATTGTTCCAGGGTGACATCAAGGGTTTCCTGAGCCTGCTGAGGGGTCGTCCCGGCGTAGCAACTGATCGCGGCATGGTCTTTTAATGACTGATACCTGGCTCCGACAGCATAGCATAAGCCCCGTTTTTCGCGAACTTCGGTGAACAGACGGCTGCTCATTCCGCCCGACAAGATGGATACTGCGGCCATAATTTCATAATAACGAGGATCCTGAATGGTCGGTACGCGGGTCATCAGGCCGATGTGTACCTGGGCTCCATCGTTGGCTTGGTGGGTGTAATGCTGGCCAGAGGACCCTGCCGCAGGACGCTTCACGCCGGTTCCCGGCAAATGGGCAAAACGCTTTTCCAGAAGGGCACAGACGGCGGGGAAGTCATATTTGCCCGCAATGGAAAAGATACATTGCGACCAGTCGAATTGCCGCTGAATAATCCGGCGGCAGGCATCGGCAGTCATATGTTCCAGGTCCTCTTTTTTCCCTTCGGTAGGGCGGTTGTAAGGGGCAGGGTAAAATTGTTCAGTAACCAGCAGGCGGACTTTGTGCTGCGGATCATCATCCAGCCCGGCCAGTTCATGGAGTGCCAGTTGCCGAGACGGTTCGAATTGCTCGTCCTCAAGCAGGGGAGCAGTCAGGATATCCGCATATAAATCCAGTGCTGCCGGCAGATTGGCGGATTCCAGCGAGGCACTGACAGACAAATTCTCCGCGGAGATGGCGCTGTTGCGGTGTATCCCAAGCTCATCGAGGGCCTCAACCAGGGCGCGGCTGTCCCGGGAACCTGCCCCGCGAAACAGCCAGTCGGTGATGATTTGTCCCGCACCGGAATTGCCCTCAGGATAAAATGCATTGCCGGCAGGGAGTAAAAAATCAAACGAGACGGATTCCACTTCCGGCATAGGTTCGCCCAGGATGACCATGCCATTGCGGAGTCGATGACTATCAAGCCGTTCTTTCATAGGTTAATCTCTCGCCGCACCGGGCGGCTGCTGAAGGTTGTTTTCTGTCGTTTAAGCCACAGCCGATTCAGTCGTATCATCACGCTTGTCGCTGTCGAACTGAACACTGATTTTCTTGCTGATGCCCTGTGTCTGCATGGTTATTCCATACAGCATATCGGCGATGCTCATCGTCCGCTTGGAGTGGGTAATAACGATGAATTGTGACAGCTGCTGGAACTGCTTGACAATCAGATTAAACCGTTCATTGTTGGCCTCATCCAGTGCCGCATCCACTTCATCCAGCACACAGAACGGCGAGGGTTTGCTCTTGAATATTGCAAACAGCATCGCAATCGCTGTCATGGTTTTTTCGCCGCCGGACAGCAGACTGATAGTGCGGGTTTCCTTGCCGGGCGGACGAGCCACAATTTCGATCCCCGATTCGAGAACATCTTCCGGGTTTTCGAGGAATATGTCGGCCTTGCCGCCACCAAATAAAAGCCGAAACAGTTCCTGGAAGTGGATTCGCACCTGATCGAAGGTCTCCTGAAATTTCTCCCGGCTTTCCTGATTGATTCGCTCAATCAGCTGCTCCAGCTGAGCCTTGCTGGCGTTGAGATCTTCCACCTGCGAGGCCAGAAAGGCATAGCGTTCCTCAAGCTGCTGCTGCTGTTCGATGGCATCCACATTAACATTGCCGAGACGTTCGATTTTGCTTCGCAGATCCTGGATTTCTTCCCGGACGATATCCCAGTCGATATCCTGCGTACTGTAATTCTGATACGCCTCTGTCAATTCAATCTGGAGTTCTTCGCGAACACGCTGGCACAGGTCCTCATCCTTGACTTTCAATTGAGATAAATCAAGCTGAAGCTGGTGGATGTGCTGCTCGATTTCGGATTGTTCGGTGCGAGCCTGCCGCAGGAACTGCTCATTTTCCTTTTGCCGAGCCGAAAGCTCCTGCTGCAAAGCATGCAAAAGAACACTTTGTTTCTGGGCCTCCTCTTTTTCTACATACAGAGTACAGACTGCCGATTCGGTAGACAGAATATTGCGCTGGGCCTGCTCAATTTGTTCGTCACAGGTAATAGCGTCCATCCGGCATGTCTCCGCCGACATGCGGGCATGCTGAATCTGACTGGTAATCGCTGCAGAACGCTGACGAATGGATTTTTGCTGTTCGCTGAATCGGCCGATCTGTATTTTTAATTCGGTGACTTCCGACGATCGGCTTTGCAGCACACGGCGCTGTTCATCCAGCATTTGCTGAATGCGCTGAATCTGAGCTGTTCGCTGGGTGTTGATTTCCTCCAGTTCTTCCAGCTTTCTGCGGGACTCATGCTCTTTCTGGACGGATTTGGAGATTTCCTCTTCAAGCACCTGAATTTCGCTGAGGATAATCGGCTGCTCCTGCGCCAGACGTTTGATATTCTGTTCGATCATGCGCATCCGAGATTCGGTATCCACCTTCTCCGTATTGGCCTCATAGATGCTGGTACGGAGTTCCTTGCACAGTTCGGCCAGATGCTCATTTTTGTGTTCCGTTTGCTCGAGCGTTTGTTCAAGTTGGTGAATGTGGCTGTTCATCTCGGCAAGATGCTGTTCAAGCTGGTGAATGCGGCTTTTACGGGAGATCAGCCCGGACGTTTTTCCCTGCGGGCCGGCGCAAAGCAGATAACCGTCGCTAAGCACTTCGCCTTGAAGAGTCACAAAACGATAACTGCTGTATTGGCCAGCCAGTTCCAGACCCGCATTGAGCGATTCAACCAGGATGGTCTTTCCCAACAGCGACCAGACCAAAGGACCGTAGGCGGGATCAAAGCGTACAAACTCCGCCAGTCTGCCCAAAACGCCGACCTTGCCGGCCAGATCCGCGGTATCCACCAAGGGCTCCAGACGATCCATGCACAGCACCGTCAGCCGGCCATCCAGTTTATTGCGCATCCCTGTATCGGCAAGAAAACGCGACGTGCTGTTTATCACAAGGGCATCCGTTTTGCCTTCCAGGGCGGCTTCAATAGCCTGCGAATACTGCATGTCTGCCGACAGGATATCGGCAACGATTCCCTCGATATAGTCGGATTGATTGATTTCACGCTCTTTCAAAATCGAACGGATAACGCTGTTGACGCCTTGACGCCGGGACTCCATATCCTTAAGGACATTCAGCTCACTGTTGATACCGCTTCGCTGTTCTTTGCAGCGTGCCAGTTCATTCATGGCGGCCGTTTTCTGTCCGCCAACGGTCTCCATTTCTGCGCGTTTGGCCTCCAGAGTGCCCTGGAGCTGTGAGATTACACCCAGAATATCTTCCAGACGCGACTGACATTGAGCCTTTTCTGTCAGCCATTCGGCCAGCTGGCCTTCTGCCTGACTGGCACGTCCTGAAAGACGCGTTTTCTGGCCGGCAAGATTGTTGCGATAAGTATTCAGGCTTTGAATCTCATTATGCAATTGGGCGGTACGGCGAACAATATCGATGATTCCGGATTTTTCATCCTCCAGCTTAGCCTGCAATTCTGCACACTGGGTATTGATTCGCGACAGAATGTCCTCTGCCTGGGCAAGCTGTTCGGTCCGGACAGACAGATCCTTCTGGCTGGTTTCCAATTCCTGCCGACATATCTCCAGTTCGCTGCTGAGATGGCGAATCTGCTCAGATAGTTTGGCTGCCTGGGACAAAGAGGTCTTCTTGCGTTCCGCCAGTTCGTCGATGCGCGCATTCAGATAATGAATACGCTCAGCATGCTGCTCAATCCGGCTCCGCGAGGCAACAAGCGTGTTATCCCATCGATTTATTTGATTTTCATTCTCTTGAATCTTGGCTGTTATTTCCCCCGCGGCGGCGTCATAGCGGGCAACCGCGGCAGCGGTTGCGGCAAATTTTTCCTGCCAGCCGGCAAGGACCTCTTCTTTGTCACGGCAGCTTGTGATAATTTTATGATATTCGGCCAGAGAATAGTTGACTCGCAGCTCCTTGAGTCGCTGACTGTATTCAAGATAACTGCGAGCCTTGCCCGCCTGGAGCTTAATGCTGCGGAGCTGTTTTTGGACTTCATTGACGATATCGGCCAGACGCAGCAGGTTTTGTTCTGTTCGCTCCAGCTTACGAAGAGCCTCTTTCTTGTGGGACTTGAATTTACTGATACCCGCTGCTTCTTCGAAAATAATCCGCCGGTCCTGAGTCGAAGATTTCAAAAGCTGATCAATTTGTCCTTGTTCGATAATCGAATACGCACTGACACCCACGCCGGTATCAAGAAATAATTCTTTGATATCTTTCAGGCGGCAGGATTTGCCATTAATCAGATATTCGCTTTCACCGCTGCGAAATAACCGACGTGATATCTCTAATTCGTCCTGTTCCAGCCCTAATCCTCTGACATCTGAAAAATGCAGGGTCACTTCAGCCATACTGCTGGGCTTTCGGCTGCTGCATCCGCTGAATATCACATCTAGCATTTGTCCGCTTCGCAGGCTTTTGGGGCTTTGATTGCCTAAAACCCACTTAATTGCATCCACAACATTGCTTTTGCCGCAGCCATTTGGGCCAACAATAGCGGTTATGGGCTGATTAAAGCGAAGTTCGGTTTTGTCAGCAAAACTTTTAAATCCATTAATAATAATTTTTTCAAGTTTCATAAAAAGATGGAGTCAAATCCGTTCAAGTTATTATTTGGTTTGGGCCGCAGGGGCCATTGTATTATCGGCCGTTTGATTCATTTTCTCTACAAATGCACCGGCATCAGACAGTGGTCCGTGGATGAATTCTGCAGGAACAAGTTTCTCTCGACAAAGCTGTTCGACAATATCAAGAATCTCAGAGTAGTTTAGTCCCAGTCCTGGCCGGGGGTACTTTTTCTTGTCGATTTCGGAGGCATGGCCGAGGGTACGAATGATGTCTTCAAGATAAAAACTGCTTAAAAAGGGACCAACCAGTTTAGGACGAGCTGGGTGCCTGCGGACCAGAGATACATATTTATCTCCGGGCCTGGCATTCATCATCACATTGCCTTGATCCAAAAACAAGTCATTCTGGCAGCTAATGGGGGCCCCGAATAAAATCAGTCCGGCAGTTCCTTTTTGGACAGCATAGATCACTTTGGAACCGGAAGAATTAACCAGGTCGATAAAGAAATCGGTTCCAACCAGAATACGTCTGACAAAAACACTGTTGTGGTTCAGGAGCTGTTCATAGGCAGCCAGTCGTACATCGATGTTGTCATTGGATAATAACTGTGACAGGAATGTCTCAATATCTTTCAATTTGGCATTGCTCAGGGATTGGATGGCCTCAAGCTGGAGACTGGAGTGATCATCCATGGCCATGCTTCGCAGAATACTGATACCGCGACTGTCTCCTATATTAAGCATACATCGAGCGGCATGAAAACGCACAGTCGGATTGTTTTGCTCATCCAGCAGGGCGGCGAGTCTGTACAGACAGGGGCGGCCAATGGCTTCAAGTGCAAGTTCAGACTCCTTGGCTTTGGCTGGGTCGCGTAATCGCTCACACAGCATATCAATACGCTCTGTTCGCAGGGCTTCGTCTTCAGATAAATATAAAAGCTGCAGCATGGAAAGAAATTCCTGACGACGATGGCGATATTGCAAAGGAATGGTAATTTGAATATCCGTACTGGATATCGCGTTTGCAGTTGAGCTTCCGAAGCGTTCATTAATGCGATTGCGAATGGCATACGAAGCCCTGAAGCTGGATTGTTTTAAAGTTAAGGTAATAGGAGATTTCAGTGAGGTACTCCCGCCATTGAATATGTAATAACGCTCCTGTTGAGTGGCAGGGTCTATTGTGGTAAAAATTTGCCCTTCGGCACTGCCTATGGTTTTGGCAAATTGGCTATAGGTTTGCATGCGATTCATTTCTTTGAGGTCGGCCGTGAATAAATAGCCGCCTCGAAGAGAGGTCGTCTGTGTTTTCGTCAGGGGTTTGATTTGAAGATCAAACCGATCACCTGCCATGGAAAGAGCGGGAATTTCACCGATTATTTCAACGATGGCTGTATCTGTGCTTTCAATAAAACTCCTGATCTCTCCGGAGGTTGCATTCGGCATTTTCTGCCAGATATATTTTTCCAGTTCAGGTCGTAATTGCGGCGGACATTCCGAGGACCCTGCCCCCCACAGTCCGGCCACCATACCGTAACCGCGAACGGGTACTGTAGGGCTGTAACTGATTTGAGCTAATTGTCCAATCGTGGTATTTAAATCGACTTGCGGTTCCGCAGTTGCATTCCGATTGTTTTTGGGGCCGCAGGAGGCCAGAAAGCATCCGGCAATCCCTAGCGCGGTTAAAAAAATGTATCCTTTGTTCATCTTTTATGCCTTCAAAAACAACCAACCAAATCTCGGCAACTTCATTACAATTATATTCCTAAAGTGCGTAGAATAGACATTTTGAGTAGGACAGTCAAGAACAATCCCTTGTGTATCAAACGAGCATGCTATACAAGATATATGCCGCAATATTATAAAAGCCATAATATGGATTGGCAATATGCTGATTATGGATTGATAACAAGTCCCAATATGTGCAGAGTCTAAAATGAACATCTGGCTTTATTGTGACCGAAATCTCAAATTGTCAGATAAAGCGATTGCAGATTCCAAATTGCGTTGCAAGGTTTGTACGGTTATTTCCGGAGGCAAGGCGCCTATCCAGCGGTTAGAAAGCGAAATAGCTGTTCGGTATTCTCCAATTAAATTATTCAGTACAAAAGAGAGTTCGCGGTTGACGTCAGCTGCCGCTAATGCCGGCTCATTGGAAACGACAGTTTCCGATTCCTGCACTCGGTTAAATCGGCTTTTGGGATTTGTTCGAAGCGGAGTACGCTGATTTGTCGTTGTCGAAGGGGTGCTGGGAGTCATTTGCTGGGAGTTGATAAGATTCTGGTCAACCATCGTGGACTGGTCATAATAGTAGTAGTAATCAGACGATGGAATGATCACTTGTCCTCGTGTAAACCCTCCGATGTCGTTGGTGGTACGGGACCGTCGGACAGGTGTTGTTCTGTCCTGCTCTTCAATTGTTTTAAGCTGTGCTTCAAGCGTGGCCGTGCGATTTTCAAGGAAACTGATACGGGATAATGATAGTCCTATATTTCTTTTTGCCGCGATAAACTGTTTGATTGTTGTATCAATTCCTGGTGCATTCGCAAGCTGTGCATCTGAAGCATTCATATCACTCAATACAGAACGAATGGAATCGGCAACCGCATCAACTAATTTGAATCGAATGGCATCCGCGGGGGTTAATTGCAAAACACGACCGTGTATGTCGGAAACGCTTGTGGTTTGTGGTGCTGTGCCTGTTGTTGCATCCGAGGTTGCCGTTGCACTGGGCGTTATTCCTTCGCACAGAGTTTTGACGACTGTCTGATTGGCTAAAAGCGCATCTTTTTGAACGATGGATTGATTGCCGCTGGTATCAATGACCTCAACTAAACCTATCTTTTTATCTAATAAGGCTTTAGCGAGGATGCCAGGACGCTGGCTGTTTTCTGCAAGCGTGGCTGCGTAAACGCTGTATGTGGCCAGCGAATCCGGACTGTAGATTTTAATGAAATCCGTTTCCGAGTGTCCGCTCGACGTGCTGACAAAGGGGCCTAATGCAGAGATCGTGGCGTTGGGGGCAATATAAATCTTGTCACAGGCCAGGGCGATCGCCGTTGCTGCGGAATGGGCTCCACCAAACGGGCCGCCGGAAATATAGGCGACTGTGGGACATATATCAATTTTAGATAAGGTTGAACAGATTTCTTTCATATATTCACCGCGTCCGCCAGGACAGTCGATTTTGACCAAAACAAAACGCGGTCCGCTGTTCGCTCCCTTGGTGATGGCATCACAGATTGTTTTAGTTACGGCTTGAGAAAGGAGTGCTTCCGCATCCGTAATGGACACCAACACAACACTGTTGCGCCGTCCATTATTATCTAAAGTGACCTCATAATCCTCTAACTTGATAGGTGACAACTTTTTTTCGTTTTCATTATAAACAAGTGTTTTGTCTGCAGTCGTTTTGAGTGTTCTGAAACCATAAAAGATTTCACCTGTCTGTTTATTCTTAAATGTGTCTGCCTTAACGGATAACCCAGCGGCCAGGATTATTGCTAAAAGGCTTAAAAGAAGACTGTTCCGTGTCATAGTTAATCCTCCCGAATTATTTCCAGTATCCTAAAATATCCTATTTTACGGGTTTTTTATCCTGCCATTTCAGCGGATAAAAAACGATCCTATACTATCTTCCGTATATCTTTGCTAAGGTTCAAGAAAAAAGACATTATAAACTATCATATTCTGCCTGCAGGGAGTTTAATAAATCCTGTAATTCTTGCTCTTCACAGGGAACATCTGGATAGGTTTGCTTGAGCTTAATCAGGTATTTGACTTCCTGAATGATTTCACGAAAAGACTTTTTGGCTTCAACCAGCGTCATTCCCCGGTTTCGATCCTTGGCAATCAGGGTCTTGACTTTGGTGTCAAACGAATTTTTTAACTGATTAAACTTTCTTTTGATTTTTTCAAGTTCTTCTCTGGCCTGGGCCATTTGTTCAGGACGGCGGATCTCAGCGTCGGAAGCGTTGGCATCGGCAAGGACTTCTTCAAACGAAGAAACGACCTTGTCTGCCATAGAGCAGTTGACTGCTTCCTGAGCGGGAAGCGTAACCAGTTGCCCCTTACGATTATAAATACTGATGATTTCATCCGTGGGTTGTTTTTCGGAGGATTCGATATACATGATTTTGCCGTTACGACGGATCCGCAGCACTTCTATATCCTTATTTTCCATAGCCCGTGCCAGGGCGACCGGACGATTGTTCTGTTCGGCCAGGGAGGCCAGATAATTCCGCCAGGCAGAACGTATTTTTTCGCCAACATTGTTTCCCACCATACGTTCCAGTTCCACAATCCCGTTTTCCGAGGACGCGACAACGGTTGCTGCCCCCATCACGGTGGCACCGGACATGTATATTTTATTGCAGGCCAGAGCAATAGCTGCAGCAGCTGAATAGGCCCCGCTGTTTTTGCCGCCGCGAATAAATGCTGCGGTTGTACAATTTCGGGTTTTGGTGATTGCAGAACAAATCCGCATGGCCAGATCCACACGTCCTCCGGGACTATCAATTTCAAGAATGATGAGCAGGGGGCCTTTATTGGATTCTTCGACAATCGCTTTTTCAAACGCTTTGGTTATAATATCTGATTCGATGGCATCGCTAAACGTAAATACGACAACATGTTTATTCCTGCCCTGATAGTCGGGTGTGATGGTATATTCAGCAAGATTGACCTGAATCGGTCCGGATTCGGTTGTGTGAATGGTGGTTTTCCCGTTTACGGGATCCTGTTCGGCATACCCGTGATAGGTCTGCCCGCTGGTTTTGTGCGTGAAAGTGTCCCCTTGGCATATTTCAGACAGGACACCACAAGGCCCCCCCAGCAAGCCAACGATCATAGACAACAGAATGTATTTACGCATCATGCATCGCTCCTTCAAAATAATTTATAGTTTTAGAAAATATTCCATCAAATCCGCACCTCGTTCAATTCGGAATCCGGAAGCGAAGCTGTTGGGTTCGCTGAACGGTTTCTGCAGAATACCCTTGATGCCCGTTCCAGCCATGGCAAAGGGAACGGGCTGGTCGCAGTGGCAGCGGCTGTCCACCGGGGTCGGATGGTCGGGCATGACGAGGATGCGCCATTGCTCATATTGTTTTAATGCATGGAATACCGGGCCGACAATATGTTTGTCGATCATTTCAATGGCTTTTTTCTTCTGATGCGGACTGCCGTTATGGCCGGCCTCGTCCGGCGCCTCAATGTGGACCAGCACCAGATCATATTTGTTTAAGGCTTCAATTGCCGCCTGACCTTTACCGGCATAGTTGGTATCGAGGTATCCGGTTGCACCCTCGACTTTGATTAGATCAAATCCAATCAGTTTAGCCAGTCCGCGAACCAGGTCCACGGCGGTAATGGCAGCACCGGATTTCCCATAGACTTTGCTGAATTTTTCCAAAAAAGCCCGCTGGCCCTGTCCCCACAGCCAAATGCTGGTCACAGGATTTTCCTTGAGATCCTTGCGGACGCGGTTAATCGGATGATTATCGAAAAATTGAACCGATTGGGCAATCAAATCCTTCAGCAATTCCGATTTTTTGCCTTTGGGCAGTATTTTGCTGACTTTTTCACCAATAAAATCGTGCGGTGGACAGGTTTCTACTTTGGCAAAATCAGTACCATGAATGACACATAAATGACGATATCCAACCCCTGGGTAGAATCGAAAATTCGGGTTTTGAATTAACTGTTCAAATTCGCGGATCAGCTCTGTCCCCTCTTTGGTGGAGATATGTCCAGCACTATGATCGGCCATCAAACCATCCGCCGTCGTGACCAGATTGCAGCGGAAAACCCAGTCTCCCGGTTCCAGCGGAATATCCTGGGCTGCGGCTTCAATCGGAGCACGCCCGGTATAATTTTTTTGCGGATCATAGCCCAGCAGGCTCATCATCGCAACATCACTGCCCGGCTGAAGGCCTTTGGGCACGGTCTGGACGATGCCCTGTCTTCCCTGAGCGGCAATCGCATCCATATGCGGTGTTTCGGCCGCTTCAATTACGGTCTTGCCGCCAAAGACATCCTGCGGATTATCCGCTGCTCCATCAGGCACAATGATTACATATTTGGGCTTCAATCTTTGTCCTCCGGAATTTCAACAATCCGTATGCAAATAGGCCTGGAACCGATGACATCCAGTCTGGATAATTCATCCAGCGCCGCGTTCATATTCTTCTGCTGAGTGGGATGCGTTGTTACCACCACGGGCACGGTATTGTTCGGTCCAATGCCCTCATGCTGAATAGCTCCGCTGATACTGATATTGTGTTTGCCGAGTACCTGGGCATATTGGGCCGTCACGCCCGGCACATCTTTTGCCATCAGACGAATATAATACCGGCTGGTGATATCATCGATGTTCTGAATCGTCGGGTGTTGGTTGTGTCGCAGCATAGGCATGGCATCAAATAGCCGCTGACTGTTGCCCAGGGCAATTTCAATGACATCTGCCACAACAGCACTGGCGGTAGGCATCATGCCTGCTCCACGGCCAAAGAACATCGTATTGCCCACGGCATGACCAAAGACACTGAGCGTGTTAAAGGGGCCACCCACACGGGCCAGAGGAGTGTCTTCATGAATCAGAGAAGGATGTACACGCAGTGAAATAGCTCCTTTCTGATCGGCTTGGCCAATGGCAAGTAATTTGAGGACATAGCCCATTTCCTGGGCATTCTTGATATCTTCTATCTGAATATTGTCTATGCCCTCAATGCTGATGTGTTTTGTATTAAATTGATAGCCAAACGCAAGACTTGCTAAGATAGCAAGTTTATGTGCTGTATCTGTACCATTAATATCCAGAGTTGGGTCTGCTTCGGCATAGCCTTTTTGTTGTGCCTGGGCCAGGGCGGTCGGAAAGTCCAGGCCTTTCTGGGTCATGTTGGTCAGGATATAGTTGCAGGTTCCATTTAGGATTCCATAGAGTGCGGTGATGCGATTGGCAGATAAGCCGGTGCGGAGAGCGGAGATAATGGGTATGCCTCCTGCACAACTTGCCTCAAAGGCGATACATTTCTGCTGTTTTTTGGCCAATGCAAATAATTCCTGTCCAAATTCTGCCAATAAAGCCTTATTCGCAGTCACAACGTGTTTGCCGGCCGAGAGAAATTGCTGATGGACGTGTTTGGCAAAATCAAGACCGCCGACAAGTTCAATTCCGATTTGAATGGTGGGATCGTTCAGGATTCGCCCGAAATCATTGGTTAATAACCCCGGCGGTAATTGCACGGGGCGTTTAGTACTGGTGTCTTTGTCTACCACACAGGCCAGTTCCAAGCGAATCCCGGTGCGTTGATAAATCGCATCTGTTTCTTCCAGTAAGAGTCTTGCAACCCCAGACCCCACTGTACCAAAACCGATTAGCCCGATGCGTACTGGATTTTTTAACATTCCTTAAGTCCTTTTCAAAGCAGTTATTTACCCATACAACTGTACCGTAAAACTCCAATTTTCGCAAGCAAAAATCCGCATATTCATCGACTTTGCATGGTGAGAAAAGGAGAAAACAAATCCTGCCTGGATTTTTTGTTGAAATTTAAGCGTGATAAAGGATAATACGTGTCGATTGTTGACATAGCAAAGGATAGTCTTCAGAGGGTATTGATATGATGCAGGAGCCCGGCCTCTTGCAAATGTGGGAAGAGATGGCACTGCCTCGGTTGGCGATGGCCTTTAAGCTGGCTGTTGGGCCAGCCAAAGTGCTGATCGCCTTTTTGGCGGTAGTCTTGATTTGCGCCGGTGGCTTTGCGATGGATTGCTGTTCCCATTCGGTGGTTGTCAGTCCGAAACGGCAAGTCCCCAAAGGTTTATTTGGTGGCGATTCTGCCGCCTATATTCAGGAGACTGAACTGGCATCCTATCTGCAGCACCCCAGCCGTGCCGAGGGATTTATTCGGGAGAATATGGGCAAATGTTCCGGCCAGGGGGTATTTTCGACGCTTTGGCATTTCTGGACGGACCGCATTACCGATTCGACCCTAATCTTTTATAAGGCGTTATTTAAGTTTGAATCTCCCAGCCCTTATGCTCAGCAGGCCGGAACTGCCGGGGTGGCTTATCGAATCTGGCAGAACATCACGCTGTGTTTTCGTTCTGTGGCCTGGGCATTTCAATATCATACCGTTTACAGCATTCTGTTTTGCACCTATGTCTTTGTCATTTTGTGTGTGGCGGGGGGGGCAATCTGTCGGTGTGCAGCCCTGGAATGTGCCAATAATGAAAAGCCGGGGGTATTTGAGTCACTGGAGTTTGTCGGCGACAAATTATTCAGTTTGATTTCGGCGCCGCTGATTCCTGCGATGTTGATGGGGGGCTTTGCACTGATTTTGATTCTTTTTGGACTTGCCGTGAATTTCCTTCCCTGGATAGGCGAGTTGGCACTCGGATTGCTCTTGCCATTTTTGCTGGTTGCGGGAGTCCTGTTAGCGCTATTGCTGGCAGCTTCGCTGTCGGGTACCGGTCTGATGTTTCCCGCCATTGCCTATGAAGGCACGACTGGTTTGGATGCCATCGGGCGATCCATCAGTTATGTTCTGAATAAACCGGTATGGATGCTGTTTTATCTGGTTGTTCAGACGCTGCTGGGAACATTTTTTTACCTGGTGATGCGGGGGGTATTATTTGTGGTTTTGTGGGTCACCTATCATTCGATACGTCTGGGCATCTATCAGCCTGAACATGGTCCCAGCAAACTGGAACGCATCTGGGCGGAACCCAGCTTGTTTTATCTGCTTAATGCCCCGGCAGGTCCGGCTAACTGGTCAGAAAAAATCGCCAGCGTGATGATTGGGGTTCTGATGCTGGGGATAACCGCGTTGATTGCTGCGATGGTGATTAGCTATATTTTTTCGAGCATGACGATTATTTATTCGCTCATGCGAAGAAAAGTAGATAAAGTGCCCATTCAAAAAGTGTGGATAAGCCTGGAATTTCCTTCCGATCAAGAGTTCCAGATGCCTCCTTCGCCAACAGAAACAAGAGCGGGCCGTCGTGCCACCGATCGCCTGATCTCTTAATCAGGAGTCAAAAATGCCTTACAGGAATGAAACCCAAACAGAACCCAGTCCGTATGGGGTGGATCAAAAGCTCTCCAAGGGGCTTATCCAGTATCGAAAGACGTTGATTATTCTGACGCATGTTGCGGCATTTACCGCAGCGCTGGGACTGGCCTTTTTATTCATGTACAGCATGCAGGTACTGCGGCGATGGGTGATTTATCCGTTTCCGATTCTGCTGGCATTTGTGCTGCCGATCAAATTGATTGTCTTTGCCTATTTCAAGCAATACCGTGGGTGGTGGCGGTATGTCGGTGTTTCCGATCTGCTGAAAATAGCCAAGGCGTCGCTGGTCAGCGCGATTATCCTGATTGCAGGCTGGTATACCTATGGTCTGGCTGGAGCGATACTGATTCCGGATTCAGCAATAGTAAAAGTGCGGCAGGACATCGCTGAACTTGAGCAAAAAATCGCAACCTCGCTTACGGAACAGGAGTCCTGGAAGTATAGGTGCCGCCACGCCAATCTGCAGGGGCTTCGCGATCTCCTGGAAGTCAGTCGAATCAACACGATTTCAGCCCAACTGGCCAAAGCTCCTGAAAACAGTCAGGAACAAGCCTTCCTAATGACCCGGAAAGGGCAGCTGCGGGACGTGCAGACCCGACTTGAGGGAGTCCTCATGCTGGATTTATTCACCACGATAATGCTGCTGTCGGGGATTCGCATGGTGATTCGTCTGTACCATGAGGAATTCTTTTCTGAAACTCGCGGGACGGCTCGTCGTTTTCTGATTGTCGGAGCGGGTAACGCCGGCGAGGCTCTTCTGCGGGAAATGATGCGTCGCAAAGATACGCAATACGAAGTGGTTGGGTTTGTTGACGATGACCCGGCCAAACAGGGGTCGGAAATTCACGGTATTCCTGTGTTGGGCGGTGTGGACCAATTGCCGCAAATCTGCCGCAAACAGGCAGTGGATGAAATCGCCATCGCCATCCCCAGTGCCAACCGCAAGCAGCTTCGCCGGGTGGTCCAGGTTTGTCAGGGGACCAAGATCCGATTCAGTACCGTCCCGTCGCTGACGGATATTGCTTCGGGCAAGCTTCGTGTATCACAGATGCGAGATGTTGAAATCAACGACTTGCTGGGACGCGAAGAAGTACAGCTGGATATGGAGCAGATTCGGGGCTTTCTGGCCAACAAAGTGATTCTCGTAACTGGCGCCGGCGGTTCGATTGGTTCGGAAATGTGCCGTCAAGTCTGCACTTTCGGTCCCAAACAGCTGTTGCTGCTGGAACAAGCTGAAAATCCATTGTTTTTTATCGAGCGGGAATTGAAGCAGAAATTCAGCAACGTATCGATGATTCCCGTGATAGCAGATATTACCGATAAAATAAGAATAGAACGTTTTTTTGCTGACTACCGCCCTCAGGTCGTGATTCATGCGGCAGCTCATAAACACGTACCGTTGATGGAGCTGAATCCCGGCGAGGCTATCAAGAATAACGTGATTGGGACACGTACCGTGGCGGATGCGGCGGATGCGTATGGGGCGGAATGTTTTGTGATGATTTCGACCGACAAAGCCGTCAATCCAACCAGTATTATGGGATCCTCCAAGCGTGTGGCTGAGATGTATATTCAGGACTTGAACAAGACCAGCAAGACCCACTATGTTACGGTGCGGTTTGGTAATGTGCTGGGGTCCAACGGGTCTGTGGTGCCGATTTTCAAACAGCAGATTGCCGCTGGCGGGCCGGTTACGGTGACCCATCCGGAAATGCGCCGCTATTTTATGACGATTCCAGAGGCCAGTCAGCTTGTGCTTCAGGCGGCGGCGATGGGAGAAGGCGGTGAAATCTTTGTGTTGGATATGGGAGAACCGGTTAAGATTGTGGACCTGGCGAGGGAATTAATTACGCTCAGCGGATTCCGTCCGGGGGAGGATATTGAGATTGAATTTACCGGTCTTCGCCCCGGGGAAAAACTGTTTGAAGAACTCTCGATTGAAGGCGAGAATATGCTGCCGACCAAGCATCCCAAAATCGCGGTCTGGAAAAACATTCCCAAGGATCGGCAGGTGCTCCGTAACGGCATTGAAAAACTGCTTGAAGTGGCACATACCCAGAATCGTTCGCGGATTATAGAAACCCTGCGGGAGCTTGTCCCTGAATTTATCGGACAGCAATAATAAGGCCTATGTACGCTAAATATGGGCTTGACAAACCCCGTAAATGAGGTAAAAAATGCGCGAACCAGAAGGGCTTTTTTGCGTATTTTTTTGTTAATCATAATTTCCGAAGGCGGGTGTAACTGGGCACATGCAAATTGTGTCATGAGGAGAAGTTTTCTTGTTTAGTCAGGTAATAGAGACGGTGGCATCCTCGATTTTGTGACCAAATGAATTCGGAAACGAATCAAAGGAGAATAGAGCATGATTGATGTACAGCGTTTACGCCGTAGTTTTGGCCCCGTCGTGGCCGTGGACGACATTGTATTCAAGGTCCAAAAGGGCGACGTGCTGGGTTTTCTGGGGCCTAATGGCGCCGGAAAAAGTACAGCCATGAAGATGCTGGCCTGCTTTCTGAAACCGGACAGCGGAACAGCGACCGTTTGTGGCCATGATATTATCACAGACCCCATCGGTGTACGCCAGAGTATCGGTTATTTGGCAGAAAATGCTCCGGCTTATAACGAGATGACCGTTGGCGGATTTTTAAATTTTGTCTGTGATGCACGGCGCATTAAAGGACAGGCCCGAAAGAAAGCGTTGGACAGGGTGGTTCCCCTGTGTTCGATAGAGTCGGTTTATCACCAGACCATTGACACGCTGTCCAAAGGGTATCGTCGCAGGGTTGGGCTGGCTCAGGCCTTGATTCACGACCCGCAGGTTCTGATTCTTGACGAGCCGACTGACGGCCTGGATCCCAATCAGAAATATGAGGTTCGCAAGCTGATTAATGGGATGGCCAAAGACAAATGCATTATCGTTTCCACGCATATTCTGGAGGAAGTGGAGCAGATTTGCACCCGTACGATTATTATCGCCCGCGGCAAAATCCTGGTGGATTCCACCCCGCAGGCCCTGATTGAAAAGCACAAATGCAGTCTGGATGAGGTCTTCCGCAAGATCACGTCCACCAAAAAGACCGCGTAGCCCCTAATGAAACGGAGAATGATGCTATGAACGGTTTTCTATCAGTTTTCAAGCGTGAATTAAAAGGGTATTTCGCCACACCCGTGGCGTATGTGTTTCTGGTGATCTTTTTGTTCTTTGCCGGGTATTTGCCGTTTAAGGACGGTTTTTTTGAGATTCGTCAGGCGGAACTCAGGCTGTTTTTCCAGAGCCTGCCGCTGCTGTTTATCTTCATGGTTCCGGCGGCTGCGATGCGGTTGTGGGCCGAAGAACGCAAAAACGGCTCGATAGAGCTGCTCCTGACGCTGCCGATTACCATTCACCAGGCGGTTCTGGGGAAGTTTTTTGCCGCCTGGGGCTTTCTGGGAATCGCGCTGCTGCTGACGTTTCCGCTGCCGGTCACGGTGTATTACCTCGGGCATCCCGATACCGGACTGATTATCACCGGCTATATTGGTTCCTTCCTGCTGGCAGGAACATTTCTGGCTATAGGTTCGTTTTTTTCCGCTATTACGAAAAATCAGGTCGTCAGCTTCATTTTATCCGGGGCCGCCTGCGGTATCCTGGTCTATGCCGGCATGCCGACAACGGTCAATTATCTGTCCACAATGCTGCCGGCCAGCGTGGTTGCTCTGATTGAAATGATGAGTATTCAGTCCCATTTTGACTCCATCCTTCGCGGTGTTGTTGAACTGAAGGATATTGCCTATTTCATCATCCTGATTGTCGCCTGGATTGGCGCGTGCACTGTGGTTCTGGAAGAAAGGAAGGCTGCCTGATGAATCGAACCTTCAAAATCACGATGGCAATCACATTCATTGTTGTGATTGCGGTTTCGCTGGTCAGTATCGTCCATAAGCTTGGCAAATCCATGCGTCTGGATATTACCGAACGCAAGCTCTATACGCTGTCGGACGGAACCAAACAAATTCTGAATGGGCTGACCCAGCCGATTACCATTAAATTGTTTTACAGCAAAACCGCCTCGATGAAGGCTCCCGACCAGATTCGCTTTTACACCAATTATTACACCTTTGTGCGAGCGTTGTTGGAAGAATATGTCACGCAATCCAAAGGGAATGTCAAGCTGGAAGTGATCGACCCCCGCCCTTATACCGAAGAGGAAATGGCGGCGATTCGATACAAACTCAAGCGGTTTACCATCAGCCAGGAAGAGAGTTTCTTTTTTGGGCTGGTGGTTCAGACCCAGTTTGGTGTGACCAAGACCATCGAATTTTTTACTCCGGATCGGCAAAGCTTTGTTGAATATGATATCAGCTATCTGATTGACACTGCCGTCACTCGCCAGAAGACTAAAATTGGTGTGCTCAGTTCGCTGCCGGTCATGGGAGACGATGTGTCAGGATATATGGCGTATATGATGCGGATGCAGGGCCAGCAGCCTCGTCAGGCCTGGGGGATTATCCGTCAGATTAAGGAAAAGTATGAAGTTGTTTCGATTCCCGCCGATACCGACACCATCTCCGACGTGGATATGCTGCTGGTGATCCACCCCAAAGCCCTGCCCGAAAAGACCCAGTTTGCTATTGATCAATACATTCTCAAGGGCAAACGTGCCATGATTTTTGTGGACCCGCATTGTGTGGTGGATCGTCCAGATCCCATGCAGGCACAGATGGGACAAACTCCCTCGACTGAATCCAGTTTGGACAAACTGCTGCAGGCATGGGGGCTGGAAATGCCCAAGCTGACCTTTGCCGGCGACCGCACACTGGCGGTGATGGGGTCGCCCCGGCCCACCGACCGGCCGATGAAGATTATGGGGATTATGAAATTGACGTCTGCCGAACAGTGTTTCAGTGCGGAATCCCCCGCGACAGCGATGCTCAATGAAGTCAGCATGATGTTCCCGGGTGTGTTGAAGAAAATTCATCCCGATACAGCATCGGATATCAAATACACGCCTCTGATACAAACAACGTCAAAAGGAAATGCCTGGAAAGTGGATAGCCCCTATGAAATCATGAATCCGGATTACGCTGAGTTCCTGCGGAAATTCCGCGATGGAAGCGAACCGGTTGTGATGGGGTATGCAATTACCGGTAAATTCAAATCGGCTTTCCCGGACGGGATTGAAGTCGAAGAAAAAACCGAGGGCGCTGAGACGGACAAACCTGAAGGCGAGAAAAAACCGCCGGTGATGAAGAAAGTCACAGGGTTGACCGAAGCGGCGGAAACCTGTGCGGTGATGGTGTTTGCCGATGTCGATTTCATCAGCGATATTGTTGCCTACCAGCAGACTTTCTTTGGTACAGCAGTGGTTGGCGATAACAGCAACCTCGTGCTCAATGCCATTGAAGACCTGTCCGGGTCCAGTGCCCTGATGGCGGTTCGTTCACGCGGCCAATACAGCCGGCCCTTTACGCGTGTGGATGCAATTGAGGCCGAGGCCGATGCCAAAACGGCGGATAAAGAGACAGAAATTATGAATCAAATCAAGGCGTTTGAGCAGGAACTGAATCAGAAACTGGCCGCCGTTGATCGCAAGGAAGATGAATTAATCAACAAGACCATCCTTGAGGAAAAACAGGCTATTGAGCTGAAACTGCGTGAGAAGGAAAAAGAGCTGCGTGATGTCAAAATGCAGAAAGTCAAGCAGATTGAAGGCCTGGGAAGCAAGCTGAAAAATCTGTGCACGCTGCCCGGTCCGGCTCTGATTCTGCTGATTGCCGTGGTGCTTGGTTTGCGCCGGAGTTTCATGCGTCGTCATTATGTCAGCCATGCCAGTGATGCATAAAAGAACGCAGATGCTCAACAGACAGTAAGATAAAATTCAGCCTTGAATCAAACAGGGAGAATCACAATGAATGACAGAAAACTTGCGATATTGGGACTTGTTGCGGTTGTTTGCGTGGCTGCAGCAATTCTGGTGGATAAGATAGGGAACGTCAGGCAAAGCAGCAGTCTGATCATTGGACCGCTGATTGGCGGGTTGGATGTGGATAAGATCCATACAATCCTTGTCACCGGCGAAAAGGGAACCCAGAAAGTGACCCTTGTCAAATCCGAAAAGCGATTTGTGGTTGCCGAAAAAGACAACTATCCGGCCAGCACCAAGAAAGTCAACGAACTGGTCAATCAATGTCTTGATATTCGCACGGCGGAATTGCAGACTGAAGATCCTGCTTTTCACGCCGAACTGGGGCTTACGGAGGATACTGCCAGGACAACCGTGACCTTCAAAGATAGTGCAGGCCAGACCATTGTGGGCCTGCTGGTTTCAGAGAGCAAGCCGGAATCGGAGGGAGTCTTTGTGCGTCGGGCTGAAGATAACAAGGCTTATCTGACGCTGCAGTCGCCCTGGATATCCAGCCGTCCGCTGGATTATCTGGACACCCAGCTTCTTCAGGTGGATACCAAAAAGATTCTCGAAGTCACGGTGACTGATCCGAACAATCTAAGCTATACTCTTCAATCGGACAATGGCGGCGATGTGGTTACCCTGGCGGCGTTGCCTGCTGGCAAACAGCTCAAGGGGACAGCCCATCGCAGTGTATTCAGTGCACTGGGTAATCTGAACTTTGAGGATGTGAATCCCAAAGAGAAAGTCGACGGCTTAACACTGGACCGCCATTATATCTGCAAGCTGAATGACTCGACGGTCTATACGCTTGACCTGGGCAAAAAAGAAGAGAAGTGGTATCTGAAACTGAACGTTGAGTTTACGGACAAATCCGAAGTGGTGAAAGAAAAAGGTGTCGAATCTGAAGAGCAGCTCAAGAAAAAAGAAGCTAAGCTGCTGGCACGCGATGCAGCTGAAATGCTGGCCAAAAAAACAGCCAACTGGCTGTATGTGATTCCGCAGTATAAAGCGACAGAATTAACCAAATCGCTGAATGAATTGATTGAAGATATTCCGGCAAAGCCGAAAGAGCCGGCTGACCCCAACACGCCGAATGACGCGAAGGCTTAGTCGCCGCAAGGATAGATTAAAATCGAAAGGGCCGTTATCAACGGCCCTTTTTTTGTTTTCGCGGAATGTTCAGAAATCAGGACAAACGAACATCGCCGAATCGCAGCTGGTCGATCAGCTTTCCTGAGGACTTGGGCGCCGGTGACTTGGGCGGAGTTTTTCGCGGCGTGTCTTTTTTCTCCATGGCTTTGCCTTCAGGTTTGCCTTGTTTCATCGACAGGCGGATCCGCTTTCGGGGGATATCGACCTCCAGAACCGTCACCTGAACCTTTTGGTGAACCTTGACGACATCAGCTGGATCTTTAACAAACCGATCTGCCAATTCACTGATGTGTACCAGGCCGTCCTGATGCACTCCGATATCGACAAAAACACCGAAAGCCGTGATATTGGTCACAATCCCGGGTAATTTCATGCCGGCGGAAAGATCTTCGATTTTCGTAATTCCGTCGGCGAATTTGAAGGACTCAAACTGTTTACGGGGATCCCGGCCCGGCTTGGCCAGTTCCTGCATAATGTCATTCAGGGTTTCCAGGCCAATCGTATCGGTTTTATAGGTTTCGAGTTTTATTTTGGACCGCAGTGCGGCATCGTTCATCAATTGCCTGACAGAACAATTCAAGTCCGAAGCCATCCGCTCCACGATCGGATAACTTTCCGGATGGACAGCGCTGGCATCCAGCGGATTTTCAGCATCACGAATCCGTAAAAAACCGGCGGCCTGCTCAAATGCCTTGGCCCCCAGACGCGGAACGTTGGTCAGGCTTTGTCGGCTTAGGAAGGGACCGTGTTCGTTGCGATAATCGACGATTTTCTGGGCTAAGGCAGGCCCGAGGCCGGATACATACATCAGTAACTGCTTGGATGCGGTATTGACTTCAACGCCGACACTGTTGACGCAGCTGATGACCACGTCATCCAGGGATTGTTTGAGCAGGCTTTGATCTACATCGTGCTGATACTGGCCGACACCGATGGATTTCGGGTCGATTTTGACCAGTTCAGCCAGCGGGTCCATCAGCCGACGGCCAATGGATACAGCTCCGCGAACGGTCAGGTCATAATCTGGAAATTCCTCCCTGGCTGCCTCCGAGGCGGAATAGACTGAGGCACCGCTTTCATTGACCATCACGATGAGGATGCTTTTGTCCAATTCAAGGGACCTGATAAAATCCTCGGTTTCACGACCGGCTGTACCGTTACCAATCGCAATCGCTTCGATCTGATATTCCTGACACCAGTGACGAATACGCTCCGCTTCGCGTTTTGCGGCCTGTTCACCGTTATGCGGATATATCACCTCGTTGCCGCACAGCTTGCCCTGTTTATCCAGAAAGACAACCTTGCAGCCGGTACGATAGCCCGGATCGATTGCCATGATGTTTTTCTGGCCCAGCGGAGATGCCAGCAGAAGCTGCCGCAGATTTTCAGCGAATATTTTGATTGCCTCCATATCGGCACGTTTTTTGGTCTCCAGCCGCACCTCGGTTTCCATCGAGGGTGACAGCAGCCGGTCATATCCATCGTCAATGGCTTTGCGGAGATACGGCGTACAGGCATTGCTGGAGCGAATATACATGGCGTATAAAAGCTGTAGAGCCGTTTCTTTGGGGGCCAGAATGCGCAGGATCAGGAAACCTTCGTTTTCTCCCCGACGCATGGCCAGAATCCGATGGGATGGGGCTGTGGCAACCGGTTCGGTCCAATCGAAGTAGTCCTGGTATTTGGCAGCCTCTGCCTTTTTGTCTTCCAGCACTTTGGATGAAAACTGGCCTGCCGTAAAATACAATTCACGGATTTTGGCACGGCTGTTCGGGTCCTCGCTGAGCATTTCAGCAAGGATGTCGCAGGCACCGGCCAGGGCTTGTTCAGGATTGTCC
This sequence comes from Anaeroglomus insulsum, assembly GCF_050689095.1. NCBI lineage: Bacteria > Pseudomonadati > Planctomycetota > Phycisphaerae > Sedimentisphaerales > Anaerohalosphaeraceae > Anaeroglomus > Anaeroglomus insulsum. The sequence continues at coordinate 89,418 of NZ_JBOGCL010000009.1, read as the reverse complement.
ACGCCTTTTTCAGGATTGACATACTCAGCAGCCGCAATCTCTGGCTGGGTAGTGTCTTTTTGCTCCAGAATCAGCATGGCCAGAGGCTCCAGTCCTTTCTCCCTGGCGATCGTTGCCCGGGTGCGTCGTTTGGGACGATACGGCAGATAGATGTCTTCCAGTTCCGTCATGGTCTGGGCTGCCATGATGGCTGATTCGAGTTCCGGCGTCAGCAATTCACGCTCCTTCAGCGATGCCAGAATGCTGTCGCGACGGGCATGGAGTTCTTTTAGCTGCTGGAGACGATCCCGGATATGGGTTACAGCCACTTCATCAAGACTGCCAGTCATTTCTTTGCGGTAGCGGGCAATGAAGGGTACGGTCGCACCATCGGCCAGAAGCTCAGCGGTTGCGGCGACTTGTCTGGCCGAGATATTCAGTTCGCCGGCTACCGTTAACACAAACTGCTGTTCCATCACAAGATCCTTATCCTCAATCCATGATTATAAATAAGCTCAAAAGCGTGTTTTATAACAATCCCGGCAGATTCTGGCAAGTGTGAAACGGAGAATAACGGAGTTTTTATGCGGTTATTGCCGCAGGTATTTCAGGCGTTCCGGCAGCGGGATATTGTTGCCAAAATTATCTTCCCCATAACCGCATTCGGCCAGCAGGCGAATATCCTCCAGAACGCGTTTGTCCCCAAAGAATGTCACTTTCATTTCTGTGGCGATGTCGATTTTGCCCATCACCAGCAATTTGGCAATTTCATCCGTGACCTGCTCAATCAGTCTGGCATCCTGCTGAATGGTCATATCATCCAGTTTAAGCGGCTGTTCATAAATGATGACTTTGCCATAATCGGCCAGTGTCATAATGATACTGCGAATGAGGGTTTTGGTATCCGTGCCGCTGACCTGAGTGGGGACCAGCCCCAGGCGAATCGTCTCCGCTGCCAGCGACCGCCGTTTGTTGGCATTGATTTTTTCATTGGCCCTGAACAGCTCCAGCGGAGAACGGGCATCGTACGACTCGCCTTCCAGCTCCATCCGCACGTCGCTTCCATAATGCAGCACCAGTTTTGAAATCAGCGTCGAGGGACGGACATGAAATCCCCGATAGGGGGGAACGCGAACTTCAATACGGGTGTTTTCCGTATAGCGGCGGAGCATATTTTGGCACAACAGCTCCGCACAGGTCAGATATTCGCTCACAAAACAGATCGAATAGTGAAGCAGCGTGTCCAGCAGTTGTTCGGGTTCAACCAGCTTTTTGGCCCCGGGCACATGAAGCGAAGTGGGGCCTGCGTGACGTTCATAGTAATGGGCAAAATCCCGTGCCGTACGCAGCAGATGCAGGACAACGCTGATGTGTCCCCGCAAGACCGGCAAGTCTTTGTCCAAAACCTCGGTTTCTGTGGTTGAAACATACGTGTCATACAGGGACTGCAGATTATGGAAACGGAGTTCCAGTGACCGAAGCTTTTCTTCACTAATGGGGCCGGTCATTTCATAATGATATTCTCGGGAAGCAACAAGACCCTTGGGAAGAGCCTGCTTGCATTCGGCGGCAAGGTTCAAAAACGCGGTTGCCAGAAGGGTTACCGTGTTGGAAACCGTTTCGAGTTTACGAATGGCTAAATCATGCGGTAAACGCCCCATGGGCAGTGACTCTGCATAAGTTTCCGGGGTTGGAATGGAATGGGGGATCGGAATATGCAGCCAGGCCGCTTCCTGCAGGAGACGCTCTGTTGCCCGATAGAGAATTTCTTCAACAAATGCTATGGCCTTCTGGGTTCCGATGGTAAAATCCTGCTCAACAGGCAAAAGCCGATAAGCGGGTATGGAATGCTGAATATGGAGCAATTCATAACCGACATTGGAATACAGCTTGATGGCGGCAGTCATCGAACGGAAGCCTGCCCATTGACTGTTGTTTCGGGCTCCATAGGAATCCAGAAGTTCTTCCGTCTGGGTGGCTTGGGCCAGTAATTCCCCCAGCAGAGGACGCGTCAGTTTGCCAAGATTATTCTGGTGCTGCATCACCAGAAAGCTGGCGGCTCTGAGCAGAGTCTGTGTCCGTCGTCCAATCAGACGTGAAAATTCTTCATATGATATTGATACAGGGCCCATACAACCTTGCACCTTTAACATGATACTCCACAGCGGCAGTTACTGTCATCTGCCGCAAGACGGAGAAACTATACCTATCTGCGACAAAAAATCAAGATAATTGCCTATTCTCAAAATGATTTGAATTCGGCGACAACCGGGGTGTGATCGCTGGGTTTTTCCAATTCCCGAGGAGCTTTGTCGATGCGGCAGTCGATACAGTGTTGAGCCATGATGGGGGTTGCCATAATATAATCCAGCCGCCACCCCATATTGCGTTTGAAACCATTGGGAACACGATAATCCCAGAACGTGTATTGTTCCGGCTGTGGATGGAATTGGCGAAATAAATCCACAAACCCCCATTTCATGACCTCGCGTAAGGCATCCTGGATTTCCTGACAAAAACACACGTCACCCCACAGGTTTTTGGGATCATACACGTCTTTATCTTCGAGAGCGACATTCAGATCGCCCACCCATACTATCGGCTGGTCTGGTGTGTAAGTTTTGTCGAAATAGTCTTTTAGCCACGAAAACCACTTTAATTTGTATTGGAACTTCTCACTTTGAAGAGATTGCCCCTGAGGAATATAGGTGTTTACGACAACCACGTTTTTATAGGATATTTTGATAAACCTTGCCTCTTTTGCAGGATCCTGAGGCAATCCTATTTGGACATCTTGAGTCGGAATATCGCTGAATATGGCAACCCCATTGTACTTTTTTTGCCCATGATATAAAATATGATACCCTGAATCTTTGAATGCTTCTAAGGGAAAATCAGTGTTTTGTACCTTGGTTTCCTGGACGCACAGAATCTGGGGCTTATGTTTCGCCAGCCACGCATTGAGTATATCGATACGGCTCCGGATGGAATTTACATTAAATGTTGCTATGATCATCTCAATCCTTTTCCAAAAGCATTATACCCCTCCCCCAAAAAATGTCAAGGCGTATCGTAAGTCTATATTTAGCAGGTGTATAAGATATATTCGATGGATTTCCCAGCAAGTTTCCTCGAAAAAAGTATTGAAAATTTATGATTTGTACGGAAAATAGAGAAAAAATAATATTGAATTGCACAATGTTGACAAAAATGAGTAGTATATAACTATAGAATGAATAGGAATATGGGAGTTAGGTTATGAAATTATCTTCAAGAACACGCTATGGGATGAGAGCTATGATGGAACTGGCTCTCGAATATGGAAAGAAACCTCTTCAGATCAAATCCATTGCAGATCGCGAGGATATTTCCAATAAGTATCTGGAGCAGCTTGTAGCTATGCTCAAATCCTCGGGTCTGGTCCGCAGTGTTCGGGGTCCTCGCGGAGGATATATGCTGGCCAGAAATCCAGCTGAGATTAAGCTCAGTGAAATTTTCACCACCCTTGAGGGGCCGCTCATTCCTATAGAGTGCGTAGAACACACTGAATTCTGTCCCAAATGTCCAGATTGTGCCACGCGTCTGATTTGGACGGAATTATACAAGGCTTTAATGAGTGTCTTGGATAACACGACCCTCAAAGAGTTAGCTGAACGTGCCGACAAGATTCAGCAGGGCGGAAGCCATCAAATATAAGTTCCTATTGGTCAAAAGAAACAGCGCGGCGGGACAGTCTTCACAAAGCTTGTGAATCCCGCCGTTGTATTTTATAAGGTATTGACCTTGGAATATCTCGAGATATTCTGGAATCTGTTTAGGGTGAATATGTGTCTTGGGTTTTTCAAATACAGATATGTTTGCTTATACAAACGCACCCACACGATTTATACGTGATTATTCCGCGAGCAAAAGAGGCACGCGGTTGAAGCTGCTATACTTAGCCGTGACGAAACGGGAAATTTCAAGTAGGATTAGTATAAATAACCTCATCCATAACCGTATCTCAGGTGTGATATGTCGCATAAAAGTTTTGACAGCAAGCAAATTGACAGCTTGACTCAGGCCATCTTGGCATCCTATCAGGATGATATGGGGACCAACTTTATCGATGTCAAGAACTTGCCCGTCCGAGACAAGATATTGTTTGTCCTGAATTCACTGATGGAGCTATTGTTTCCGGGTTATACCGGCAAACGGCCAGTCAGCAGTGAAAACATCCGCTCTATCGTGCAGGAAATTCTCGTTATGGTTCGGCGGGAATTGGCAGAACAAATCGAGCTGGCGTTGCGATTCAATTGTAAATTAAAGGAATGCCCCGCCTGTGACTGCAGAATTCTGGCCGGAGAATGTTGTGAAAAATTGCTAAACCAGATTCCCGAGATCCGCCAAATGCTTAAAGAAGATGTCCAGGCGGCTTTTGATGGAGACCCGGCGGCAAAAGCACCTGAAGAAATTGTTCTCAGTTATCCGCATTTGTGTGCGATTGCAATTCATCGGGTTGCCCATGAGTTGTATCGGATGGATATCCCCCTGATTCCCCGGATGATGGCAGAATATGCACATTCACAAACCGGGATTGATATCCACCCTGGAGCCCAGGTTGGCAGGCGGTTCTTCATTGACCATGGGACAGGTGTGGTTATTGGCGAGACGGCTGTAATTGGAAATAATGTCAAGATTTACCAGGGTGTTACGCTGGGTGCGGTAAGCTTTCCCAAAGACGAACATGGCAACATCATACGCGGGAAAAAACGGCATCCGACGTTGGAGGATGATGTTACTGTGTATGCCGAAGCGACCATTCTGGGGGATATCGTGATTGGCAAGGGGGCTGTTATTGGCGGCAATGTCTGGATACGGGAATCTGTCCCGCCCGGCGCTGTGGTGACCATTGCCAAGCCGGAATCACTATATGTAACCCGCGGTCGCAGGAAGACGGCGGAGAAAAATTCGGAGTAGTATTGTGAATTCGTCGTTAGTCGATAAAATTCTGGAATTGAAAAAGAAACGGAATGCGGTCATTCTGGCTCATAATTACCAGACTCCTGAAATACAGGATATTGCCGATTTCGTTGGTGATTCGTTGGGCTTAAGTGTTCAGGCGGCAGGCACGCAGGCGGATGTGATTGTGTTCTGTGGGGTCTATTTCATGGCCGAGACTGCAGCGATTTTATCTCCGCACAAAACGGTGCTGCTGCCGGATAAACACGCCGGCTGCCCGATGGCCGATATGATTACCGCAGAGCAGCTGACCCAATTCAAAGGCGAGCATCCGGATGCTCTTGTGGTCTGTTATGTCAATTCCACCGCCGAAGTCAAGGCGCTGAGTGATTACTGCTGTACCAGCTCAAACGCCGTGAAGCTGGTTTCCCATCTGCCTGCCGACAGGGAGATTATTTTTGTCCCGGATCAGCATCTTGGTGCATTTGTCCAGGAACGTTCCGGACGGAAAATGATTCTGTGGCCGGGTTTTTGCCCAACCCATGTCCGAATGTCAGCAGAGCAGATCACCGAGGCACGCAGTGCACATCCCGGAGCAGTTGTGCTTGCTCACCCTGAATGCGGACCAGCAGTGCGTGCTGTTGCGGACCAGCTGCTGAGTACCAGCCAGATGATTGCCTTTGCAGGGAAATCCCCGGCAACTCAATTTATCATTGCAACAGAAGAAGGACTATTGCATTCTCTCCGGAAAAAATATCCGCATAAAGCATTTTACCCGGTCAGTGACAAGGCCATTTGTCCGAATATGAAGAAAATCACGCTCGAAAAGCTGCTGTGGTCGCTGGAGGATATGCAGACGGTGATTGCTGTCCCGCCGGTGATTGCCCAAAAGGCTCGCAGAGCACTGGATCGAATGCTTGAAGTCCTGCCGGACAAATCGTAATCCTTTTGCAGATTCAGATAACTCCTAATAGGTAAATGACCATGGAAACCAACAAAAAGAAATACAAACTGGAAACCCTGGCTCTTCATGCCGGCCAGACCGCAGATCCGACCACCCTGAGCAGGGCGGTGCCGATTTACCAGACGACAAGCTATGTATTTAGAGACAGCGAACATGCCGCCAATTTGTTTGCCCTCAAGGAATTCGGCAATATCTATACCCGCCTGATGAATCCTACCACGGATGTCCTCGAAAAACGAATGGCGGAACTGGAAGGCGGTGTTGCCGGGGTGGCTTTTGCTTCGGGCATGGCAGCAATTACGGCGGCCATATTCAACATCTGTCCTGCCGGATGTCATGTTGTGTCCAGCAGTTCGCTCTATGGCGGCACTCATACGCTGTTTTCGCATACCCTGCCGCAGATGGGTATCGAAGTGACAACCGTCAATCCGAATGATCCTGAGAATTTCCGAAAGGCTATTCGGAAAAATACACGTGCGGTCTATATCGAGACCATTGGTAATCCGAAAAATGATGTTCTGGATTATCCAGCGATCACAAAAATCGCCCATGACAATGGCCTGCCGGTGATTTGTGATAATACGGTTGCCACCCCGATGCTTTTTCAGCCGATTGAACATGGCGTTGATATCGTTGTGTATTCCTGTACAAAATTGATAGGCGGCCACGGTACCAGCATCGGCGGAATGGTTATCGATTCGGGGCGTTTCAGATGGGACAATGGCAAATTTCCCGGCCTGACCGAACCGGATGAGAGCTATCATGGATTGCAATATGTCAAAAGCTTCGGCAATCTGGCCTATAGTGTGAAAATTCGCACCCATGTTCTGCGGGATACCGGAGCATGTCTGTCGCCATTTAATGCATTTCAACTTTTGCAGGGCGTTGAAACCCTGCACCTGCGGGCGGCCAGACACTGTGAAAATGCCAAAAGATTGGCCGAGTTTCTGGAAAAGCATCCTGCGGTCAGTTGGGTCAATTACCCGGGCCTGCCCAGTCACCCTTGTTATCCGCTGGCGATGAAATATCTGCCCAAAGGGCAGGGGGCGATTCTGGGGTTTGGCGTCAAGGGAGGCAAGTCTGCCGGTGTGAAATTTATTAATGCCGTAAAACTGGCAAGTCACCTGGCGAATATATTGGACAGCAAAACCCTTGTCATCCATCCGGCCAGTACAACGCATCAGCAATTAACCGAGGCGGATCAGCTTGCTGCGGGTGTAACGCCTGATTTTATTCGTGTTTCTGTGGGAACAGAACATATAGATGATATCGTAGAAGACTTTGATAACGCGTTGAAAGTGAGTCAGTCGTAATAGATGCGATATTTACGGCGACCCGCTCAATTATGATGGAGTGTGTCCGATGTGGGATTATACAGATCAAGTCATGGATCATTTTACCAACCCTCGCAATGTAGGTAAAATTGAAGATTATGATGGGATTGGCGAGGTCGGCTCGCTGGCCTGTGGGGATGCGCTGACGCTGACATTTAAACTGGATCAGAATGGTCGGATTGCGGATGCTAAATTTCAGACCTTTGGATGCGCCAGTGCGATTGCCTCTTCTTCCGTATTGACAGAGATGATCAAGGGGATGACTCTGGAAGAGGCCGAAAAGATTACCAATCAGCAAATTGCAGACAGGCTGGGAGGTCTTCCCGAACAAAAAATGCACTGCTCGGTTATGGGACAAGAGGCCCTCGAGGCGGCGATTGCCTATTACCGCAACAAAGGCAAGACTGCTGCCCATAAGGAAGGCAAGATTGTCTGTACGTGCTTTGGTGTTACAGATTTGGAGATTCGGCGGGTTATCTCGGAAAATGACCTGACGACCGTTGAACAAGTGACCAATTTCTGTAAAGCCGGCGGCGGCTGCGGCGGCTGCCATGGAGAAATTGAACATATTTTGCAGGATGTCCGGGGTAAAAAGAATAATCAGCAATCGCCGGTTCCCGCCCCCCGGCACAGGAAGCTGTCCAATATTCAGAAGATACAACTGATTCAGGACACGATACGGGAGCAGATTCGCCCCGTGATTCGATCGCATGGAGGAGACCTCGAACTGGTGGATGTGGAAGGCAACAAAGTGATTGTTGCCCTTCGCGGAATGTGTGCCAGCTGCAAGATGTCGGAAGTTACGATGAAAGATCTGGTACAGGCTAAATTACGAGAATTTGTCGCCGAAGATCTGATCGTTGAAGAAGAAAAAGATGCCCTCCAGGCTGAATAACCACACGGAGAGACTGCCATGAGTTCCGTCATATATATGGATAATAATGCAACCACACGTGTCGATCCTGAAGTATTGCAGGAAATGATGCCGTACCTGACCGATTACTATGGTAATCCCTCGAGCATGCACACCTTTGGCGGTCAGGTTGGCCGCGCAATACGAAAAGCTCGCCAGCAGGTTGCCGCACTGCTGGGCTGTGAGCCGGATGAAATTATTTTTACCAGTTGCGGCACGGAAAGCGACAATGCAGCCATTTTGGGCACTCTTTCCATTGTTCCTCATAAACGTACGGTCATTACAACACGCGTGGAACATCCGGCGGTCCTGAGTCCCTGCCGTAATCTGGAGCAGCATGGCTACCGTATCATCGAGTTGGGTGTTGATAAGCATGGCTGTCTCAACCTGGCCGAGCTTGAATCCGCAATTAATGATGATACTGCTATTGTGTCTATTATGTACGCTAATAATGAAACCGGTGTGATATTTCCGATCGAGAAAATCGCATCAATCTGCAAGGCCAAAGGGGTCCCATTCCATACCGATGCGGTACAGGCTGTGGGAAAAATTCCGCTGAATCTCAAGGCCAGCAATATTGATATGCTCAGTCTTTCAGGTCACAAGCTGCATGCCCCCAAGGGTATTGGGGTTCTGTATGTCCGTCGGGGAACTCGGCTATCGCCTTATCTGCTTGGCGGCCATCAGGAAAATAATCGTCGGGGCGGCACTGAGAACGTACCAGGCATTGTTGCTCTCGGCAAGGCCTGTGAGCTGGCGTTGCGTTATCTGGATGAGGAAAATACCCGGGTCAAAGCCCTGCGGGATAAACTGGAAGCTCGAATTCTGGCTACATGCCCGGATTGTATGGTCAATGGGGACTCCGAAAACCGTCTTCCCAATACGCTGAATATCAGTTTTGAATATATTGAAGGAGAATCCATTCTTATGATGCTGGACCGCTTCGGAATATGTGCCAGCTCAGGTTCTGCCTGTACCTCCGGATCACTGGAGCCTTCTCATGTGCTGCGGGCAATGGGGGTACCCTTTACTGCAGCTCACGGTTCGATTCGCTTTAGTCTGAGCCGCTATAATACCGAGCAGGAAGTGGATTTTGTCGCTGAAAAACTGCCGCCGATTATTCACCGGCTTCGTGAATTAAGTCCTTTTGTAGCCAAAAAATAAGATAGCTCTAAACAGAATCTTGGTTTGTGTAACCTAGTGAAGATTCGCGTTCTGATTTAATTTTTGAGCGACCAGCAGCGAGAGGCTTTGACGGAGATTTTCGGCGAAGGGGAATGTAAAGGTGGATTGAGTGGAATCCAGCGCCAGCCCGAAATTCATCATCGTTTCACTGCCGATGTCCGTGATGGGCATCGGGGGGATGAACCAGTTGGCAATCATGGCTTTAAATGCCGAAAAGAAGCCTTCGGAATCGGCTTGACCGGCAATCGAGCTGACCTCTGCACCCATTTGGGGAGGATTGCCGCCGCGAGTAAAGGTCAATGCATTGATTCGGGCTATTTGCTCATTGGAACGATTTTGGTAGAGAAAACCCTCTTGGGTTTTTTTAATGTCATACAAATGCGCGGTCACTGAACTTTTTCCATCCATATCGAAACGCACAGAGACATTATTGACCTGTCGTGTGTTGTTTTTAATCGTTCCGGATATTTCCAGCAGTCCAACCAGGGGGCCATCCATGCGAATGGATTTGAGCATATTACGCATCACTTTGGGTTTATTGGAATGTTTGGCGTTGAATGCAATCATTTCATTCGGGTCAAAAAAAATTTCGTAAACACCTGACCCTGTAATCTCGAAGACGCATTTGGTCACAAAAGAATTTTTTTTGTCTTCAGACGTTCGAGATATGATTTTAGCATTCAACGTCGTATTGGGATCTTTGTAGGCATCAACACTGGTGGGGGCGACAAGGGGGACAAAATACATAAACACATCAACACCATTACCCAATCCTTCGCTGTTATATGCCATATGCAGGGTGGGGCCGGAGGATGTCGCAGGTTCACAATCCATACAGTTTGCCAGACATAATCCCCCAAAAATTCCTAAAAGAAGAGCAAGTAATCCTTTTCTCATATTCTCACACTTCATAATATTATATCTATCCATAATTCTACAAATCAGCAGACATTATACAGAAATTACTCCAAAAGTCACTAAAAAACAGGAAATAAAGAAAAGGCCGGCAACGAAACAGTATGAGACTGTCAGGTATTTCATTGCCGGCGGTAGAAATGGCGTATTAATCTTCAAACAACCCCTTCTTACCCTCTATGTCTAAAATGCACACACATATTACCGCTTCATAAGAACAGGGGCCTCCGACCGTAATGATAGCCGTTTGGCACCGACGAAAAGTGGATAATAAAATAAAAAAATTTAAAAAAATCTTCAATGAAAAGAGAGTTTTAATATCTGCAATGTATTATGTTGCGAACGTAAACTTCTTGCACGTAGTATAAATTTTTGATATAATCAAATCTTGAATGGCAGAACGGCTGTCATCCGGAGCTTCATTTCAAAAACTACATAAGGGAGCCAACGAATGTTTGAAACATTAGATAAGATGTTTCTGGCGGGGCTGGGTGCCATGACCATGACCCGGGAAAAAGCGGAGCAAATTTTTGACGACTATGTCAAAAGAGGGCAGGCGGAGCGTGATCAAAAAAGCGGTTTTGTCAAAGAAATCCTCGAAACAGCCGAAAAAACGCGCTCTGACATGGAAAAATTGGTGTCTGAGCAGGTTAAAAAGGCGATCGCTTCTATCCCCCTGGCTACCAAAGATGATTTGAAACGCGTTGAGCAGAAGCTCGATCAGCTATTGGCCTCCAAAGGGAGTTAAGCCTTGCTGAAATTATTCAGCGGAATACGGCGGGGAATTGTCCGCTTGCAGCGATACCGTCATATCATGGCCGTACTTATGAAGTATGGTTTTGAGGAATTGGCCGGTATTGTTGGCAGACATCTCAGAGTTGGCTTAGGCTCAAAAGTAATTCCTTTGCCTGCCAGAAAGGAAATTGCTCAAGCCTCATTGGCCAGGCGAGTCCGTTTGGCGATGGAGGAATTGGGGCCAACCTTTATCAAGCTTGGACAGTTGCTCAGCACACGTCCGGACTTATTGCCGGTGGAATTTATCCAGGAATTGGAATTGCTTCAGGACCGTGTAAGTCCAGAAAAATATTCCATCATCCGTGTAGAAGTAAAAAAACAGCTTGGGAACTACCCGGAAGAGATATTCGACCGGTTTGATCCGGAACCTATAGCCGCTGCCAGCATTGCCCAAGTCCATCGTGCCAGGACAAAGGATGGCCAGGAAGTAGTTGTTAAAATCCGTCGGCCGGATATTGTCAAAACCATCCAGGCGGAGCTGGAAATCCTTAAAGACCTTGCTCGGCTTGCTCGCGGCAGGTTTGCAGCTCCAGAAACATTTGATCCGCAACGTATGGTTCGAGAATTTGCGGAGGCCGTCAGCAAAGAGGTCGATTATGCCAATGAACGCCGCAACCAGCAGCGATTTATCAGAAATTTTGCTAACGATCCTGCCATTCATGTTCCCCGGGTCCTTGAGCGGTATTGCTCAGAGGGTCTTTTGACCATGGAGTACATTGAAGGCGTCAAACCCAACCAAATTGATCGCCTTGTGTCGGTTGGACTGGATCCTAAAATAATTGCGCGTCGCGGAGCGGATTTTGTCCTTCAACAGGTCTTTGAGCACGGTTTTTTTCATACCGATCCCCATCCGGGCAATTTTCTTGTCATGCAGGGAAATGTTCTTGCCCCGCTGGACTTCGGGCAGGTGGGGCGGCTGACCAATGAAGATAAACTGCTGCTGCAATACATCGTATTGGCAATTGTTGACGGAGACGTCTGGCGGATTGTGCACGGGCTGGAACGGGCGGAAATGTTGTCGGATCATTCCAGTCAACCCGAGCTGGTACGTGATATCCAGGATATGATCAACACCTATTATGGGCTTCCGCTCAAGGATATTCCATTTCGTGAGGTCATGGTCCGTGGATTTGAGATTATCCGAAAGTATCAGATCGGAGCTCCGCGGGATTTTACGCTGATGCTTAAAAGTCTGATGACTATCGAATCCTTTGCCCGGTCGCTCGATGAAGATTTCCAGATTATTGAATGTCTCAAGCCCTATGCACGCAAATTTGCATTAGAACAAATCAATCCCAAAAATGTATTTGATCAGTTGAAAAAAGCTGCTCTGGGGGCAACGGAATTGGCAGGGCGATTGCCGGAAGATGCGGCAGCAATTATCGGCAAATTTCGCCGTGGGAATTTCAAAATCCATATCCACCATGACCACCTTGAAGAATTGGAAGATACACTGGATAATAGCTCCAATCGGATCAGTTTTGCGGTTATTATTGCCGCCTTGTTGATCGGATCCAGTTTGCTGGTGCCCCAGGATGGGACCGTTCTGGGACTGTTCAGTCTTCAGGCATTCGGGATTGCCGGATATCTGATTGCGATGATCATGGGGCTGTGGCTAGCCATTTCCATTATCCGCAGCAAAAAATACTGATTTGACTCAGACAATGACGAAGACTCAGTGCATGCCGTCCCACATATACATCAGTTGGGGGATAGCCAGTTTTTCAAGTATTTTGGAATGGATGACGGATTGACGGCTTTCGGCACCGAGCACATCCATCCAGGTCATCCTGCGTTCCAATTCGACGACGCGGGCATTGCTGATTCCTGCCATCTGTTTGGCTTTCGCAACAGCCTGTTCAAAATAACCGGTTTCATCAATTAGTCCTTTGATTTGAGCTTCCTGAGCGGTATAAATACTGCCGTCAGCGAGTGCATGAACCTGCTGGGAGGTCAGGGCTTGCCGGCCTTCGCAGACCAGTGTGACAAAACGTTCATAGGCCGGCTTGATGAGTTTTTCATCAAGATAACGCTTCTGTTCGTCCGTCATTGTCGAGAACATGCTGGGCCAGTCTTTTTTTTCTCCGCTTTTTAAGACCTCAGGCTGAATCCCGAGCTTTTGTTCTAGCAGGTCTTTCACCACAATATGACTCATAATGACCCCAATAGAGCCGGTAATCGCTGTTGGCTCGGCTATGATGTAATCACAGGCTACGGCGCTGTAATAACCACCGGATGCGGCTACCGACTGCATAAAAGCCAGGACCGGCAGACCGGTTTCCTGTTTGAGCTTGGTGATATAATAATGAATCTGATCACTGGCAGATACTGTACCGCCAGGACTATTGATGCGGAGGATAACAGCACGAATGTCTGGACTTCTCAGCGCCTCCTCGGTGAGCAGCCTAATTTCGTCGCTTTGGGTATTTTCGATAATCCCAACCAGATTAATGACGGCAATCTTGCTTGACGCGGGTCCTTTAATTAAGGTCGTTTCAGAAAATTGCTCTGTACCTCCGGTGCTGACCAGTAACATCATAACAAGTCCGGTCAAGGCGAGAAACAGGACGATATTGGTCAGAATCGAGAACGTTAAGAGAATATTTATAAATATTCTCCATCCAGATCCGCTCTTTTTGTTTTCTGCCGGAATGTTGATATATTGGATAGCAGGAGAAGGAGCAGGTGGAACCGGTGTTTCTCCAGGCTGCGGGGGAGACGGCGGGATTGATTGAGAGGATTCGTCGTATTTATTATGCATATCCATATAAATACACTCCTTTTATTTGATTTCTACAGATTAAATTGTCTTCTTTGCATAAAACACAGAGTATGCTGCCGGAGGGCAGGTGTAGATATGATGAATAATATAAAAGGGGATTGTTTACAAGTCAAATCCTCATTTTTTGATTGACAATACGATATAAATTGCTGACAGTGATGTCGGTTTTAGATTCGGACTAAATGGAGATAAGATGACGTTATATGTAAACGGCCAATGTGTTGCCCCTCAAACCATCGAAGAAGAGATTGCCCGTCTCCGGCCAGAGTATGAGCGTGTTTTCGCAGACATGGAACAGGATGCCCGAGAAATGCAGCTTGTTCAGTGGGCCAGGGAAAATGTGATTGAAAGTGTTCTTTTGCGTCAGGAGGCAATGCGACAGAAAAGCCCGATTGACCCCAAAGATATGGATGAAGCCATGAGGGAGGTGATTGAACGCCATGGGGGACGCGTCGGTTTCGACCGTTTTCTAGCCGATCATAAGCTGACCGAACAGCAGATTCGCAGTGATATTGAAGTCCAAATCCAAGGACATCGTCTCATTGAAAAAATTGAATCGCAGGCCCCAAAACCCACCGATAAGCAGATTCGCAAATTTTATGAGGATAACCAGGCCCGATTTATGATGCCCCCGATGATGCGGGCTGCTCATATTGTCAAACACATTAAACCCGGTTCTGATCCCGAACAGCTCAAATCCGAATTGCGTGCGGTGCTGGAGCAATTACGGCATGGGGCAGAGTTCGCAAAACTCGCACAAATGTATTCAGATTGTCCGGATCGCGGAGGTGATTTGGGCTGGTTTTCTGCGGGACAGATGGTTGAAGGTTTCGAGACGGTCCTGATGACACTGCAGCCCGGTGAAATCAGCGATGTTTTTGAAACTGAATTCGGTTTTCATATTGCCAAATTGATTGAACGCCGTCCTTCGGTGGCTATTGCTCTGGAGCAGGTTCGCCCCTTCATCTCCGATGAGCTCCATCGTCAATTCCGCCAGAAAGCTATAGAGCAATATATTGACGAGCTGAAAAGCACAGCTGTGATCGAGGACCGATAATCATTTTTGGGTTCAACAAAGATGACATTCGATTGTCCTGCCGTTCCCATAAAAATCGATAGCGGATACCTGGGAACAGATAACAATCATCGTGTTTTCTTAATTATTGCAATTCAACCCCTTCTTGAATTCTATTCTGATTAATTTTCGACTTGATTTGGACGACCTGACAGCATCATGACGTTGTATCTGAGGCTGTCAGAGAATAGAATGAAATGTAGTGATAAAGCCAAAAATAACAACAGCTATGCAGATGTTGTCTCTGTTGTCAGACAACGGATTCAGTTGTATGCAGTAGCTTTCTTCCTGTCTGCAGGGAGTCTGCTGCCGTCGTTGTTGGCCGACGCCGACACCGGCAAAAATCTTGCTACAGCATACCAATTAAAGGCTGCATTTATATATAACTTCATGAAGTTTGTCGAGTGGCCTGAAAATTCCTCCAAGTCCGATAATTCCGGCCAGCCCCCAACTCCTTTTGTCCTTTGTGTGCTCGGTGAGGATTCTCTCAAAGCCCCCTTGAATTCACTTGCCGATAAGACCATTAAAGACAGGGCCGTGAAAGTCATATTTATCGACAGCTTCGAAACGGTAAAAAAGAAAAATCATGATGCAACAGTTGAGGATTATTTGGACCAATTGCAAAAAACCATTGTGTCCTGTCATCTGTTATTTGTGGGAGCCGCAGAAAAAGAACGGCTTGCAGAGATTCTGAAAGGGTTAGAGAAAAAACCCATTTTGACCGTTAGCGATATCAGCAATTTTGCCAGCCTTGGTGGAGTCATCGAATTTGTTACAGAAAATAACAAAATGCGATTCGATATCAATCTGATTTCGGCGGAAGCAAAAGCGTTGAAGATTAGTTCGCAGTTACTTCAGCTTGCACGCAAAGTCTATAAAAAGGAAACCGCCAGGCCAACACCCTGAGTATGAGTGTCGTGTATCGTTCGAGGCGAGATATGAAATGGATAAATGATTTGACAATTCGCCGCAAACTGCTTGCTGTGCTGATGAGCATCTGTCTGGTTGTTTTGCTGCTGTCAGGCGGGGCCATGATTGCCTGGAATCAATACGCCTTCCGGCAGAATATGATTAAAGATATCGTGATGCAGACTCAGATTGCTGCAGATAATTGCAAGGCAGCTGTTGCTTTTGAAGACACACAAATTGCAGCTGGCCTGCTGGAATCGTTTCAGGCTCGCCCTTCTGTCCTTTACGTTGTGATTCAGACCCCCGCGCGCCCCGAATTTGCACGCTATGTTCGCAAAAACACCCGGCCTGCTATTCATGACCATTCTGCTGTCGAAGGCTGGTCATTTGTTGGGGATGAACTGGTTGTCCGGAAAAATATCGTTTTGGACGGGGATGTCATTGGTCATCTGATTTTATGTTCGGATTTACAGCCTCTCAAGGCCAATCTTAAAAGAAATATCATGATTATCATTGGCGTTATTGGATTCGGATTAGTTATTGGTTATGTGTTATCCAGCTGGCTTCAGCGTTTAATATCACAGCCGATTCTGGCCCTGACCAATATTGCCAGAGATGTGACATATCGGAAAGACTACTCGGTCCGAGCGGTCAAATATTACAATGATGAGGTGGGGGTTTTGATTGATACATTCAATCAAATGCTGGGCCAGATCCAAAAAGAAATGACAGATCGTATGCAGGCTGAAGCTGAATTGCGAAAGCACCGCGATCACCTTGAGGAAATGATCAATGATCGCACCAGGGAACTGAAGCTCTCTAACCAGCGATTAAAGATGTCGGTAGAACGTGCCAATTTGATGGCCAAACAGGCGACTCAGGCCAATCGAGCAAAAAGTGAGTTTCTCGCCAATATGAGTCATGAAATCAGAACCCCGATGAATGCCATCCTCGGATTTGGTGAATTGCTCAGAGACGAGCCCTTGTCGGACGAACAGGCAAAGTATGTGGAAACCATTCTATCCAGCGGCAAAAATCTGCTGCAAATAATCAATGACATTCTGGATTTTTCAAAAATTGAGGCCGGGAAACTCAGTACAGAGCAAATAGATTTTTCCTTGATTCAAATGCTTGAAGAATTGGAATCCCTGTTTCGGCCGATGTGCTCGCAAAAGAACCTTGATTTTGATGTCATATACGGCAGTAAGCTGCCGGACATGATGCGAACGGATCCGGTCCGTCTGCGACAATGCCTGGTGAATCTGGTCAACAATGCCATTAAATTTACCGAACAAGGTCATGTCTATTTGCATGTTACCCTGGAAACCATCAACCAGACGTCTTATGTCCGCTTTGATGTTGAAGATACCGGTATCGGGATACCCAAGGATAAGCAGCTTCTGGTGTTTGAGGCGTTTACTCAGGCAGATGGCAGCCACACACGCAAATATGGGGGAACTGGTCTGGGGCTAACGATTACCCGCCAACTCGTGGAATTGCTTGGAGGACGGATTTCGCTTTACAGTGAGCCAGGACGGGGTACCGTCTTTACTATTCAATTGCCTCTGGGAACTGGAGCACAGAGTCCTACTGCACCATCGTCTCACAGCTCCCTTGACACCGTACGGCCCGAGGGCAATCAAGCTCTCATTCCTCTAAAAGGAAACATTCTGGTAGCAGAAGATGCCCGGGCCAACCAGACTTTGATTCGCATTATGCTGCAAAAAATGGGGCTTGAGGTTACCATTGTCGAAGATGGTCAGAAGGCTGTGGAAGAAATAGGTCATGGCCGGTATGACCTGGTTTTGATGGACATGCAGATGCCCGTGATGAACGGCTATGATGCAACCCGCCAGATCAAAGCGATGGGCATCCAGACCCCTGTGATTGCATTAACCGCCCATGCCATGAAAGGGGATGAGGAAAAATGCCGCCAGGCAGGCTGCGATGGATATCTTACCAAACCCATCGATCGAGCCAAACTGGAAAGTGTTCTGCGAACCTATTTATGCCCGGTGTCCAGCGCCGGCACGACCTGAGAGGAGTCAATCAGGGGTGTCCAAAAACCATCGTCTTGACTTCAACCCCCTCGATTGCGTTGAGCTTGCTGGCCAGCTCCTGTGCGGTTGGCAGGTCGTCGGTCATTTCAAGAATCAATAGTCCATTGGGTGAACAATATCCTTTATCCGCTTCGTGCAGACCCAGACGGGTCCGGATGCTGCATCCGTATTGGGTCAGGGTTTCCTGAACAGACTGGACATGGTGAACTCTGTCGGTAATATGGACGCCTAAAATGATATGTTGTTTGAGCGGCATGGTCGATCCTTTCTGTGCGTTATTGTTGTTCTTCGATTGAGGAAAAATCAACCTGATTCCAGTCAAAATGGCTATTCTGGGCTTCCTGCAGGATTTGACGGGCACGTTCCAAGTCGCTGTTACGCACCAGCAATTTTATACCGCAGGTGGGGAGGGTGTAATAAAGACCTGCTATAGGCATATTTTCATCGCCAACAAAACATTGAATTCCTGCATTTTCAAGGTCGATTTTTGCCAGATGTGCATTTTCCGGGGTATCGAATTGAGCGGCGGTTACCAGTTTTTCATCCATAAGCATTCCTTTCGCTTTTTATTCGAGGAATAATTCACCAAGCTCGCCGATCCGTTTTTTATAGGTTGGCATTTTTGTCAAATGTAATTGTACCGCATCGCCCCCCTTGATGACAAGAGCCAAAAACAGTTTTATCATATTCAGATAGTCATTCACCGATACAATTTCCGATGCGATTACCCCTTTTTTGGCATCC
The DNA here is from genome assembly GCF_050689095.1 of Anaeroglomus insulsum. Lineage (NCBI taxonomy): Bacteria > Pseudomonadati > Planctomycetota > Phycisphaerae > Sedimentisphaerales > Anaerohalosphaeraceae > Anaeroglomus > Anaeroglomus insulsum. Next base: position 70,822 of record NZ_JBOGCL010000009.1, on the reverse strand, counting down.
CGGTTATGATAATTGCCAAGCGGTATGCATACAGCGCCAGTTGTGTATCCGAACTGAGTAAATATTGATGCCTCACATGTGCCGGCATCCATTAATTGACGCTGATAGAGGAAAGTCTTGTCTTGTTTTTGAAGATTTGCTGCGATCGTAACCATCCATTGGATAACGCTGGGATTAAAAATACGACTGCGGTCACCGACCCGAATTACAACTCCTTTACCAATAGGGGCTGTCGGCAACGCGGAGCTGGTCTCGATCGAGATAATAACGCGATCTTGGGGTAACGACTTATGCTTACAGACATATTTGGCACCATGCAAACCGGCTTCTTCAGCCACGGTGAACAAGCCAAGGACTTTGCGACGAATTTTCCTGCGATGCAGTTGATCAAAAAGGCACAGAATGGCAGCACACCCAATCAGGTCATCACACGCCCTGCTGTGCAAGAGATCGTCTTGAATCTGGCAGGTGGGCAAATCCCACATCGCCAAATCTCCTTTTTGGGCCGGACCATTTAATGCAAGCCATACCCGTTTTCGCTTATTTTTGTCATCAAATTGAACTTGGGTTATCCTGCCTGGAATACTGCCGGTTGATGTAAATACTCGAATAGGGGTACCTTTATGGAAATAAGACTTTTCGACACCCCCATAAAAGAGGGCGGTTGTCTTGTTACGGACAGAGTCTTTTTCGATAATAAAGCCGGGATGGTCCTGATGGGCGACAAATGTGAGGGGGGTATTTGAATATTTCGCACCAAAGACGGCCAGGATATTACCCATTTTATCGACCGTTGTTTGAATACCTCGGTCTGTGCAAAACTGGAGGATGGCTTGACGAACAATCCCTTCTCGATAAGGGGCCGTTGGATTCTGGAGAAAAGTGTTGGTGATCGAGATGATTTGCGATTTCATACGGGTTTGATTCGAAATCGATACGGGGCCTTGAATTGGCCTGCTTTGCGATATACTATAAAAACTTTCGTGGTCCGCATAAACAACGACCTCAACGGTCAGTTTTTTATTGTTGCAGCATGCCTTCTAAAATCTGGGCGGCAATCTGCACAAATTCCGGACAGTGTTCGAAAGCGCCGGGCTGTTTGGATCGTATGATTCCTTCCGGGGTGTTAAAATCAAATCCAAGCAATTCCCGGCAAACGAGTGAGCCTGCCTGCTGTTTGAATTCTTCAAGAAACAACTGGACTTTTTTATAGGTCTCGAATTTGGCTGTTTTATCTTTGGGGTCTGTGGTTCCGAATTGTAATCCCAGGACAAGTACTGCTCCCGTGACGGCACCGCACATATCCCCGGTTCGACCAACACCACCGCCCAGGCCCGAGGCAATTTTCAGAGCGGTATTCCGGTCTAAATTGAAGTTGTCTGCAAAGGCCGCTACAATGGCTTGAGAGCACGAATAGCCTTCATTGAACAGGTCAACTGCTTGTTTGATTCGTTGTTTCATGGCCTGAATCCTTGTATGATTGGTAATTTGCTATTACAGCAATATGGTATCATAAATGTCGCATATCTGCAATGCATTTCCTCTGAAATTTAGTGATAAAAAAAAGACCCGCAGACAAATCTGCGGGTCTTTGTGGATTAATCCATTTAAAGGTGATCAGGGCGTTGTTATTTCTTTCGAAGGAAGCCAAATAAAAATGCTGCACCGCCGCCGCACAACAGCAAGGTACACGGTTCCGGGACGGCTACAAAGGAAATGGATGCCTCAAACAACATATCACTACTGTCATATCCTGTTCCGGGCAGCCCCATACTATCCTGCGTGAAGACGCCCTGGTTGGTCAATTCTTCCATGCTGACATTGGTTATTGCAAATGTTGACGATATCAGGGTCAGTGCAAAGACTATAAGCATCATTTTTTTCATTTTAATCTCCGGCAGAACAGTATTTGATAATACAACTCACGCCCGTCATTCCCGGCCTGTCATTCGAAGTTCGGGTTGTTGTCCGGTTCTGTATTCGGGCTGCTCGGTCCCCGCAATTGTTCGAGTTGTTTGCGAAGCTCTGCGTTCTCCCGCCGGGTGGCTTCCAGATCAAAAATCAGGTATTTGACGCCCACACGCAGATAATCCAGCGAATTCTGCAGCGTGCTGATTTTCTCCTGAAGCATTTTATATCCCTCGGTGCTGCGGCGGGCCAGAAACATAATCTTTTCCCGCTGGGGGACAGGAATATCACCCGCGGCATTCAGCAATTCCGTCAACTTATCTTCATAATTCGACTGGTTCATCATACACCCCCAAAGTTAAGCAATCACTTGCGAGCCCAGACAACCGTTGTCAAAGGCCTGCACAATTCTTCTGCACCCCGTCGTCCCCAGAAGATTGGACATCTAATACAAGGCTGATTATAACAAATTGTGGGTTTTTGTGCAAACGACATCGAAACCAACTCAGCATTGTTTATGCAATGGAAGCCCTTATCCGAGGTTTATCCAGAATTTTATCAGTCCTCAACTAAGAAAATATTTGTTTTTTCATGGTTTAAACAAGGTCCAGGGCATGATTTTTCAATACCCTATAACCGGACAGGCAGTATCTGCATAAAAAGGGTATTATTTAGGAATAATTAAAATGGACAAATTTGTATTTTTATGAATAATATAGTACAATATTGTTATTATGTATAACCTAATATACAGCTCTATCCATAATAAGGCAAAGATATGACCAATAAGCTGGGGCGTGAAGTGGACCTGTTGGCAGATATAGCCAAGGCCTTTGCAATGTCGCTGAATCTGGAAGTCACACTTGAATCCATTCTAAAATCTCTGGATTCATTTCTGAAACTTGAACGCGGATTGATTACCCTGCTGGATCCGCTCAGTGAAATGATCGATATCAAGGTGGCGCATGGCATTGATGAAGCGTCCAAAAAAAATGTCACCTATCGTGTCGGGGAAGGGATTACCGGTCTGGTCGTGCAGACGGGTAAAGAGGTGGTTGTGCCGGATATCCGGCTGGACCCCCGGTTTCTGGCCAAAACCGGCCAGCGCAAGATTCCCAAAGGTCAAAAGATCTGCTTTATTTGCGTTCCGATCAAGCTGGAAGGCATTACGATTGGTGCCATCAGTGTTGACAAGAAGGTTAAGGCCGGTGAAGATTTTGATTCTCACGTGCGGCTGCTGGAAGTCATCGCTACCCTGATTGCCCAGGCTGTCAAGCTGAATAAAACGATCGAGTCAAATAAAAAAGAATTGCTCAGTGAAAATGAACGGCTGCTGCGTGAATTAAAGACCAAATTCAAGGTACAGAACATGGTCGGGACCAGCAATGCCATCCAGGAAGTCTATCGTCTGATTTTACAGGTGGCCAACAGTAATGCGACCGTTCTGATCCGTGGAGAAAGCGGTACTGGCAAAGACCTTGTGGCGCATGCCATTCATTATAACAGTCATCGTAGCGACAAACCGTTTGTAAAAGTGAATTGTACGGCGTTGCCGGATACGCTGCTGGAAAGTGAATTATTTGGTCATGAAAAGGGGGCCTTTACCGGAGCAACCGAACGGAAGCTGGGGCGGTTCGAACTGGCCAACGGGGGAACAATCTTTCTCGATGAAATCGGCGATTTTTCACTGAATCTTCAGGTCAAACTTTTGCGGGTGATTCAGTTTAAGGAATTTGAACGGGTTGGCGGCACGGAAACCATTAAATCCAATGTCCGGATTATTGTGGCGACCAATAAAAACCTCGAAGAAAGCATCAAAGAAAAGCTGTTCCGTGAGGACTTGTATTATCGCATCAACGTATTTCCGATATTCATCCCTCCGCTGCGGGACCGTAAAGATGACATTATGCTGCTGGCGGATTATTTTCTTGAACGCTATGCCCGTGAAAACAGCAAAAACATTAATCGGATATCTACCCCTGCCATTGAAATGCTGACCAGTTACCACTGGCCTGGCAATGTGCGGGAGCTGGAAAACTGCATCGAGCGGGCGGTGCTGGTCTGCGACAGCGATGTCATTCGATCTGACCATCTCCCGCCATCGCTGCAAATGGTCCACAGAACACATCAGCTCGACAATCTGTCTCTGCTGGACCGGGTGGCATCACTGGAGAAGGAATTGATTGTTGATGCCCTGAAAAAGACAGGGGGCTGTCAGCGTGATGCCGCCAAAGAACTGGGGATCACAGAGCGTATTCTTGGCTATAAAATCAAAAAATATAATATCCTGCGCAAATAGTACCTCTGACGGAGGGGATGATATAGCGGATCCCCATTGCGGGGTTCATGCTCCAGTGACCGCGACAAAACGGCAGGCAGGATACCTCCCTTAGCCGCAAATACAAAAATGTAATATCGCAGGGAAGGGCATACAAATATGTATGTCCTCTTTTATTTTGTCAATCCTCCATTCCTGACTTAGAAATCTTATGTAAAATGCCACAGTGTTCGTAAGTCTTTTTTACATAGATACATACAGTTGTTTTCAAAAAGTCGTCTTGCTATTGGCACGTTCGTTGCTATTGGATTCTCTGTGAGGTGCAACAGGCCTGAGCTTCACACCCTGTAGTAGAAACCAAAACAATGAACAATGAATTATGGAGAATGCAATGAGTAAGACAAGAACAGCAAAAGCAATCGTATGTGCACTGGTATGTGTATTGACCTGGACGACCTATGCGGAAGAAACCACTGCAGCGGCTGTGTCCGATGAACCTGCGCTGGGCGTTGGCGTATCCGCAGCATTCATGAGCAAGTATATCTGGCGCGGCCAGCTGCTCAATGATGACTACGTGATGCAGCCTTCGGTGGGATTCACTTACGGGAATTGGTCTGCATCGCTGTGGGGCAATGTCGATATGACCGATTACCACGACAATGACTGGGAATTTACCGAATACGACTGGACAATTGGGTACGCCGACAAGATTCCGGGACTCGACATGTTTAAATATTCGGTAGGAGCTATTTATTATTACTTTCCGAGTATACCCGATGACAGCGATACCGTGGAAGTGTATGCCGGCCTGGGCCTGGATATTCCGCTAAGTCCGACTCTGACCCTGTACCGCGACATCGATGAAGGGGACGGAACCTACGTTGCATTCAGTGTCAGCCATTCCATTGAAAAAATTATGGAATTATCCCCCGATATGCCGGTTGGAATGACTGCATCGGCCAGTATCGGCTGGGGCAGCGAAGGGTATAATAAGTTTTACTGGGGCAACCTGTCGGACAGTGCTATGCAGGACCTGACCCTCTCGATTGGTTTTCCCATACCCATCATGGGGTGGACATTGACCCCCAGTGTTAATTATGTAACGCTGTTGGATAGTGATGTGCGTGCGGCAGACACCTATGCGACGTATCGCGGTAACAACGACAGTGACTATGTCTTTACCGGCATAACCCTATCAACCAGTTTCTAAACAAATCTATCAAAATGGAAAGGCATTGAAGATGCGACACAATCTCAAACTAAATAAAAGCATACTCTTTGCGGGTATTTTGCTGTTCATGCTTGGGGCGGGGGCGGCGCTGGCAGACGAGGCCGCTCCAGCTCCCGTGGACCCGGTGGCGGAGGCAAAAACCGAATTACAAACCAATTTGAATATTGTCTGGACCTGTATTGCTGCATTTCTGGTCTTTTTCATGCAGGCCGGATTTGCGATGGTGGAAACCGGATTTACCCGGGCCAAAAATGCGGTCAATATATTAATGAAGAATCTGATGGACTTTTCTATCGGCAGTCTGGTGTTTTTTGTGATTGGCTTTGGGCTGATGTTCGGAGCCAATAGCAGCGGTTTCTGCGGCACGAGCCTGTTTGGGCTGGCCGGAACGGAACCCGGAGCGGATTGGAACTGGACATTCCTGATCTTCCAGACTGTTTTTGCCGCAACGGCCGCGACGATTGTTTCCGGCGCGATGGCCGAACGAACCAAATTTATTTCGTATCTGATTTACAGTGCGATCATATCGCTGATCATATATCCCATATTCGGTTCCTGGGCATGGGGCAATCTGCTGCTGACCGATAATAACAGCTGGCTGGCGAAAATGGGCTTTCATGACTTTGCAGGCTCAACCGTGGTCCATTCTATCGGCGGCTGGCTGGCCTTAGCCGGTGCGATCATTCTCGGTCCCCGTATTGGTAAATATGGACCGGATGGAAAACCCAAAGCGATCATGGGACACAATCTGCCGCTGGCTGCACTGGGTGTGTTTATCCTGTGGTTTGGCTGGTTTGGATTCAATCCCGGCAGCACAACTGCGGGCAATGGGTCCATTGGCTATATTGCCGTTACGACCAACCTGGCTGCGGCGGCTGGTGCGGTATTGGCATTGATTACGTCGTGGGTTGTCATCAAAAAACCGGATATCTCGATGTCATTGAACGGTGCGCTGGCGGGTCTGGTCGCCATCACTGCTCCGTGTGATGGCGTCTCCCCAATGGGTGCAATTGCCATTGGTTCTGTAGCAGGTATTCTGGTTGTATTGAGTGTCTTATTCTTTGATTATGTGCTTAAAATTGATGACCCCGTGGGTGCGGTCAGTGTGCATGGGGTGAATGGATTGTGGGGCACGATTTCGTATGGATTATTTGCTATGGATGGCGGGTTGTTTTATGGCGGCGGATTTAAACAACTGGGTGTTCAATTGCTGGGTGCCGGAACCGCGTTTCTCTGGGCATTCGGATTAGGGCTGGTATTGTTTATTCTCCTGAAGAAAACGGTCGGGCTTCGCGTGAATCCAGAAGAAGAACGTAAAGGGCTGGATATCGGCGAACATGGTATGGAAGCCTATTGTGGATTTCAAATCTTTAGTTAACATCTTATCGGAGAATCAATATGAAACTGATTATAGCCTATATACAACCCCATAAACTGGAAGAAGTCAAAGCCGCTCTGGCCAAAGCCGAGGTGGGCAAAATGTCGGTCACCAATTCGCTTGGCTGCGGGGCCCAGATGGGATATGAAGAAAGTTACCGTGGTGTCAAATTTGAGGTGAATTTGCTCAAGAAAGTGCGCCTTGAAATTGCCGTCAACGAAACTTTTGTGGAAAAGACCATCAATACGATTATCTCGGCCGCACGTACCGGTCAAATTGGTGATGGTAAAATCTTTGTGATTAATCTGGAAGACTGCATCCGAATTCGAACCGGTGAGCGGGGATCTCCGGCCATCGGTTAAGTTCCATCGCATTACCCTCCTCCAAAGCCGGCGGTGTCTTGTTGTCCAGGATACCGCCGGTTTATATTTGAGTCATTATCTAAACATACAAATATGTCGTTTTGTTGCCTATGGATTACATTTATGTAGATACAGGCCCACGTGAGACATATTTGTAACCCTATACATTAAAACAAGATACGTATCTTTTTCGTGGGTTTTTTGTTCTGGTATGGATTTTGTTATAAGAATTAATCCAGTGTGACAACAGCATTCGAACTATAATTTTGGGAGTCAAAACAAAATGACAACAGTGAAAAGTCGTAGATGGTTGACAAGTGTGTGCCTTTTGATGGTGTTGGCAATGCCCGGCCTTACCCTGGCCGATGACAAGGAAGGGATCAATCTGGCCGACCTCAAGCAGGGATTGGATACTGCATGGGTCTTGATTGCAGCATTCCTGGTATTTTTTATGCAGGCTGGTTTTGGTATGGTCGAAACCGGATTCATCAGAGCTAAAAATGCCTGTAATATATTAACCAAAAACTTCCTGGATTTCTGCATGGCCTCGCTGGGCTTTTTTGTGGTAGGATATGGATTGATGTTTGGCGATGGCAATGGATTCATCGGAATCAAGGGATTTTGTCTGGCGGGGCTGGATTCCACTGTCAACGGGCTTCCCTTATATGCGTTCTGGCTTTTCCAGGCTGCATTTTGCGGAGCAGCTGCTACCATCGTTGCCGGCGGCATGGCTGAACGGATGAAGTTTGTCGCCTATTTAAGCTATTCATTCCTCATTTCTGCTTTGGTTTATCCGATTGTGGGGCATTGGGTCTGGGGCGGCGGCTGGCTGAGCAAAATGGGCTTTGCTGACTTTGCGGGTTCAACGGTGGTGCATACCGTGGGCGGTATTGCTGCTCTGGTGGGAACGGTGATGCTCAAACCGCGTCTTGGTAAATATGGGATCGATGGAAAGCCGCGTGTGCTGGCAGGCCATAATATCCCGCTGGCTTCGCTGGGCGTGTTCATTTTGTGGTTCGGCTGGTTTGGGTTCAATCCCGGCTCAACCCTGTCTGTGGGCAATGGCGATCTTATTTCGCGGATTTCGATTAATACCAATTTGGCTGCGGCGTTAGGCGGGATTGCAGCGATGGCTACGGTGTGGTTCCGTTTTGGCAAGCCGGATTTATCCATGGCCATGAACGGTGCCCTGGCAGGTCTGGTGGCAATTACCGCCCCCTGTGCCTATGTGGATCCGTGGGCAGCGATGGTGATTGGAATCATTGCCGGTATCATCGTGGTTCTTGGTGTTGAATTGCTGGATAAGCTGCATATTGACGATCCAGTGGGGGCTGTGCCGGTGCATGGCATGTGCGGTATATTCGGTACAATCTGTATTGGCATATTCGGCAAAAGCTCTCTGGGATTGGCCAATGATGGATTTATTTACAGCGGGAATCCCACACAACTGGGCATTCAAATGGTAGGCAGTTTCAGCACCCTTGTTTTTGTGGTCATCATGATGGGGATTATATTCAAAGTGATTGACCTTACCGTGGGCCTTCGAGTCAGCCGGGAAGAAGAACTTCGCGGCCTGGATATTGGCGAACACGGTATGGAAGCGTATAGCGGATTTCAAGTCTTTAGCACAATGTAAAATGGAGAATCCAGATGAAACTGATTATTGCCTATATACAACCCCATAAACTGGAAGAAGTCAAACAGGCCCTGGCCAAAGCCGACGTGGGAAAAATGTCGGTCACTAATTCCCTGGGCTGCGGCGCCCAGATGGGGTATGAGGAAAGTTATCGTGGTGTCAAATTTGAAGTCAATCTGCTCAAGAAAATACGTCTCGAAATCGCTGTGAACGAAGATTTCGTCGAGAAAACCATCCAAGCAATCATTGGTTCGGCACGAACCGGTCAGATTGGTGATGGTAAAATATTTGTCATGGACCTGGTGGATTGCATTCGCATACGAACCGGTGAAAGGGGAGGGAAAGCGATTGGATAACGCTGCTGCTTGATAGGCAGACTGCTTTTTACAAAGAAAGCCCGGGGTTACAAATATGTAACCCCGGGCTCTTTATTTGAGGATTTTGGGCTTTGCAGCGTCTGGTACAGTCCTCCAGGAATGTGAGATTCTATGGGGATAGTAAAAAAACATTACAATTATGTAGATGTCGGGTTATTAAATTACATATTTGTATTTCTGGATATTGTTGATGCGACTGGTGGATGCTCTGTAACTATCTGTCTGGTAAGAGGTTAATGATTTTTTTGGGAATTTTCTAATTTGGCACGCTATATGCATATAAACCAAATATAATTATTGGATATTGCTGAAGAATACCTAAAACCACCAGCAGTCAGTGAGTCATTTGGGATCAGCCGAAAGTGCGGCAGGGTGAATTCAAATGAGACTCATAGCGGGGGGATAGTGAATGGGGACGACTGGTTCTTTGCGTTTTTGGTGTTCTTCATGCAGGCCGACTTCCGGTTTCTCCGGGGTCGGCCCTTGCCGGTAAATCATGCAAATGAATCGTTGGGCATTCACGGCATTTGTATGAAGATTAAATAAATTGTAATTGTCCAGTGTCTGATATAGGATTTGCATCGTGTAAATCTCATATGATGACCAAAGAAATGAAGACTTTTTTTGTGGAGAACTTGTAATGGAGACGCCAAAATGTACTAAAGAGATTTTTGGGTCAAATGTATTTAATGATGCCGTCATGCGTGAGCGGCTTCCCAAGAATATCTATAAGGCATTTGTCCAGGCTCGCAAGGGGAATCAGGAAATAACCCCTGCGGTTGCCGATGTGATTGCCAACGCCATGAAAGACTGGGCCATTGAAAAGGGGGCAACCCATTATTGCCATTGGTTCCAGCCGATGACAGGCTTGACTGCTGAGAAACATGATGCATTCATCAATCCTACTGCCGACGGTCGCACCATCCTTGAATTTGGCGGCAAAGAGCTGATCAAGGGCGAACCAGATGCATCTTCATTCCCTTCCGGAGGACTTCGGGCCACATTTGAAGCCCGTGGCTACACTGCCTGGGATATTACCTCTCCGGCATTCATTCGTGAGGTTGGCAAAAATGTTACGCTTTATATTCCCTGTGCTTTTTGCAGCTATACGGGGGTGGCTCTTGATAAGAAGACGCCGCTGCTTCGCTCAATGGAAGCCCTTAGCAAACAGGCAGTGCGCGTACTGAAAGTACTTGGAAATACCGAGGTCAAGTCGGTGATGGCCACGCTGGGGCCAGAACAGGAATATTTCCTGGTGGATCGCAGGTTCTTCGAAAAGAGACTGGATCTGATGCTGGCCGGCCGCACGCTGTTTGGGGCTCCCTCACCTCGCGGCCAGGAAATGGAAGATCACTATTTCGGCTCGCTGAATGAACGCGTTGCAAACTATATGAACGAAGTGAACAACGAGCTGTGGAAGCTGGGGGTCTCGGCCAAGACCCAGCACAATGAAGTGGCTCCGGCTCAGTATGAACTGGCCCCGATTTTTTCGACGGTCAATGTTGCCACGGATCATAACCAGCTGACGATGGATGTGATGCAGAAAACAGCTCTTCGGCACGGATTTGTATGCCTGCTGCACGAAAAGCCGTTTGCAGGCGTCAATGGTTCTGGCAAACACAACAACTGGAGCATGTGCACCGATACCGGCGTCAACCTTCTGGAGCCGGGCAATACGCCTCATGACAATATGGTGTTTCTGGTTTTCCTGTGTGCGGTGATTCGGGCTGTGGATAAATATTCCAAGATGCTTCGTGCGTCCGTGGCAACTCCCGGCAACGATCATCGTCTGGGGGCCAACGAAGCACCTCCGGCCATAGTGTCTATTTTCCTGGGCGATCAGCTTACGGATATTTTCGAGCAGCTTGCTACCGGCAAGGCTAAAAGCAGCAAGCAGGGCGGTGAAATGAAAGTTGGCGTCACTACGCTGCCGCCTTTGCCCAAAGATACCACAGACCGCAACCGCACCAGTCCGTTTGCTTTCACCGGCAACAAGTTTGAATTTCGTATGGTTGGGTCGTCGCAATCCACCGCCGGCCCGATGTTTGTGCTGAATACTATCGTGGCTGATGTATTGTGCGAAATTGCCGATCAGCTTGAAAAGAGTAAGAGTGTCAACGCAGATGTTCAAAAGCTGCTCCAGAAGATCGCCAAGGAACATGCTCGTATTGTCTTCAATGGTGATAACTATTCTGAAGACTGGGTTGTCGAAGCGGAAAAACGCGGTTTGCCCAATATTCGCAACTGTGTTGATTCGATCAAGACCATCACTGAGCCGGAACATGTTAAGCTGTTCAGCAAACATAACGTCCTGAGTAAAGTTGAGCTGCATGCACGCGAGGAAATCCTGCTGGAAAATTACGCCAAGACGCTGAACATCGAAGCGGGTGCCATGCTCAATATCGGTCGTCGCCAGATTGTGCCGGCGGCGATGGAATTTGCGGGGGTCGTCGCTGACAGTCTCAACACGGTTTCCGATGCCGGGGCATCCTGCGACTCACAGAAGAAATTGCTGACAAAGGTGACGGAGTTAATTGATCGTCTCAGCAACGGCCTGGACGCCTTAGCTGCGGCAATGGCCAAAGCAAAGGCGATTTCCAACATCGAGAAAAAGGCCGATGCCTACAAAGATATTGTTGTTCCGGCCATGGCCGAAGTGCGTGCGGCATCCGACGAACTGGAGACGCTGGTGGATGCTGACATGTGGCCGCTGCCCACATACGCTCAGATGCTGTTTGTAAGGTAAGAGGTAGGCGATATAACAACGCAACAATTTACAGATTGGCCCTGCTGGCGGAAATTGACCAGCAGGGTTTTTTTATCGACAAATGCGGATTTAATGCAGAAATCTTCATCATCTAAAAGGTTGAATCTTGACAGTGAAGGGGGATTTCGCTAAACTATTCCGAATTTTGTAACCCCTAAAAAGAAATAGGACTATAACCAGACAACGGAGAATGATTTTGGTACCAGAAAATCAGGGTTTATATGAGTCACGATATGAACACGACGCTTGTGGTATCGGTGCCGTGGTGAATATCAATGGGCGTAGGGATCATGCGATCCTTGAATATGGCAAGCAGGTGCTCTTGAATCTGCATCATCGCGGGGCGGCCAGTGCCGATGATATTACGGGCGACGGCGCCGGTATCCTGTTCCAGATTCCGCATGATTTTTTTGCAGATGTGTGTAAGACGCAGGGGATTGAACTGTCGCATCCCGGCACCTACGGCGTTGGGATGGTGTTCGGATCCAAGGATCCCCAGCTTCGTGCCAAGTGTGATGCAATCTTGGAACGGGCCATCGAACATTACGGGATGAAAGTCCTGGGCTGGCGTGATGTACCTTATAAGAATGATTGCCTTGGACCGATCGCTTTACAGGCGGAACCCTCTATTAAACAACTGTTTGTGGATGGCAAGGCGTATCGCGACGAAGCCCTGGAATGTCGGTTGTATATGGCCCGCAAACGGGCGGAAAAACAGGTTGCTGCTCTCGGCAGGCAAGGGGATGATTTCTATGTCAGTACCCTGTCTTGCCGGACCATCTGTTATAAGGGAATGTTCATGGCCTGGCAGTTGTTCGCATATTATCCGGATTTATCGGATGAGCGAATGACATCGGCGCTGGCTATTGTTCATCAGCGATACAGTACCAATACCTTTCCCAATTGGAAACTGGCTCACCCCTTCCGTTGCATTGCGCACAATGGCGAAATCAACACCCTCAGCGGCAATCGAAACTGTATGCGCATGCGGGAACAAAATCTTAAGTCGCCGATTCTTGGAGAAGATTTGTCCGATTTGATTCCCGTCCTGACTCCCGGCGCCAGTGATTCGGCCAATTTTGACGAGATGCTGGAGCTATTGGTCCGTGCGGGCCGGAGTATGCCGCACGCCATGATGATGCTGATTCCGGAGGCATTTGGGGCACGGTATCACATTAGTACCGATAAACGGGCCTTTTATGAATATCATTCCTCGATTATGGAGCCCTGGGACGGTCCGGCGGCAATGGTTTTTACCGACGGTCGTTATTTGGGCGGTACGCTGGACCGAAATGGTCTGCGTCCCAGTCGCTACCTGGTAACCACCGATGGTTTGGCAGTACTGGCCAGCGAGGCCGGGGTGATCGAATTTCCGTCCAATCAGATCCGTCAGAAAGGGCGTTTGCAGCCTGGTAAGATGTTTCTGGTGGATACCGTGGAAGGGCGAATCATCACCGACCAGGAAATCAAAAGCAAGATAGCCCGTCAGAAGCCGTATCGTCGATGGCTGGAAGAAAATCGCATTGAATTGCGGGGGCTGTTTGATACGCCCAAGGCGGCTATTACCGATATCGATACCTTATATACGCGGTTGCGAGTCTTTGGATATACCCGCGAAGAAATGCGGATGATTATTGCTCCGATGGCTCAAAATGGCCAGGAGCCGGTTGGGTCCATGGGCAACGATGCTGCGCTTGCCGTATTAAGTGACAGGCCTCGTCTGTTATACGACTATTTCAAGCAGTTGTTTGCCCAGGTTACCAATCCGCCAATTGATCCGCTGCGAGAAGGCCTGGTCATGAGCCTGATGAGCTTTACCGGCAAAAAACGAAATGTCCTGGATGAGACGCCCCAGCACTGCCGTCAGCTGAAATTGCCTCATCCCATTCTGACGAATGAAGACATGATTCGTCTTCGCAATGTGAAACGCGAAGACTTCAAAGTGGCAACCCTGCCGGCCTTTTTTGATGCCCATTCCAATGATCCGGCGGTCAATCTGGAACGCTCGCTGGATAAACTGGTCGCCGCTGCCCAGCGGGAAATTGACAATGGTGCATCCCTGTTAGTGATTAGCGATAAGGGGTGCGATGCCGACAAGGCCCCGATTCCTGCCTTGCTGGCGGTGGCCGCCGTACATCACGGGCTGATTGAAAAGGGCCTTCGTGGTGAGGCGGGGCTGATTGTCGAAACCGGCGAAGCTCGTGAAGTGATGCATTTTTGCCTGCTGTGTGGATTCGGTGCCAATGCGGTGAATCCTTATCTGGTCTTTGAGATGCTGCAGGAACTGCAGCGGCAGGGGGATTTGCCCGCCAAAATCGATTTGGGCCAGTGTGCGGACAACTTTATCGCCGCGATCAAAAAAGGAATCCTCAAGGTCATGAGCAAGATGGGCATATCGACCCTTCGCAGTTATTTCAATGCTCAGTTATTTGAGGCAGTTGGATTAAACAAGGAGTTTGTTGATAAATATTTTGTTGGAACCAGCTCCCGCATCGAAGGCATTGGCCTGCGTCAAATTGCTGCTGATGCCATTCGCCGGCATCACGAGGCCTATCGTAACCGCAGGCCCGGCGAACTCGAAATGGAATATGGCGGAGACTATCATTTCCGTTGTGAGGGAGAACGTCACCTGTGGAATCCGACGACCGTAGCCTGTCTGCAGCATGCGGTTATGAATAATGACCAGAAGGCTTACAATGAATTTGCCAAAGCCATCAACGAGCAGGATAAAGCACTGTGCACGCTGCGTGGCTTGTTCGAATTTGTCCCGGGTACACCCGTTCCGCTGGAGGAAGTGGAGCCGGCATCGGAGATTGTCAAGCGATTCTGTACCGGGGCGATGAGTCATGGTTCCATCAGCAAAGAAGCCCATGAATGCATGGCGATAGCGATGAACCGGATTGGTGCCATGAGCAACACAGGAGAAGGCGGCGAGGACCCCGAACGCTATAAACCGCTGCCCAATGGGGATTCTTTAAATAGCGCCATCAAGCAGGTGGCCAGCGGACGATTTGGCGTAACAATTAATTATTTGGCCCATGCCAAGGAACTGCAGATTAAAATGGCGCAGGGGGCCAAGCCGGGTGAAGGCGGCCAGCTGCCCGGCCATAAGGTAACCGATGAAATTGCACAGCTTCGTTTTTCAACGCCGGGTGTTACCCTGATTTCGCCTCCGCCGCATCATGATATTTATTCGATTGAAGATCTGGCCCAGCTGATTTACGACCTCAAGTGCAGTAATCCCACGGCCAAGGTTTCGGTCAAACTGGTCTCTGAAGTGGGGGTCGGGACAGTCGCTGCGGGTGTCTGCAAAGGGAATGCTGATGAGGTCCTCATCAGCGGCCATGATGGCGGGACGGGCGCCAGCCCCTTGTCTTCGATCAAACATGCCGGCTGCCCGTGGGAAATCGGGCTGGCGGAGACTCAGCAGGTACTAGTTCTCAATGGACTGCGTGACCGGATACGTGTGCAGGTGGATGGTCAGCTCCGGACCGGCCGAGACATTGTCATTGGGGCCTTGCTTGGAGCAGAACAATTCGGCTTCGGCACCAGTGCCCTGGTAACCATGGGATGCACTTTGCTTCGTCGGTGTCATGATGGTGCCTGTACGTACGGTATTGCGACACAGGACCCCGAACTCCGCAGCCGGTTCCGCGGCAAACCCGAATATATCATTCGTTATATGATGTTTGTGGCTGAAGAAGTACGGCAGATTATGGCTCAATTGGGCTTCCGTACAGTCCAGGAGATGGTTGGCCGGGCTGATCGGCTGTGCTCCAAAAAAGCCGTTGACCATTACAAAGCCAAAGGGCTGGATTTCTCAAAGCTGTTTTATATCCCGGAGCATAAGGATTCCAGCGCCATTCGACTCAGCCGGCCTCAGCCCTATCGGCTCGAAGATCATCTGGACTGGCAGATTATCGAAAAATGCAAAAATGCCATTGAAAAAGGCCAAAAAGTCTCCCTTGACATGCCGATTCGCAATGTCAATCGTACTGTGGGGACCATTCTCAGTAACAAAATTGCTCTGAAATATGGCCTGAAGGGATTGCCGGAAGACACCATTGATATCACCTTCCATGGCTCTGCGGGACAGAGTTTCGGTGCCTTCCTGGCCCGTGGTGTCACCCTTCGCCTTGTCGGCGAGAGCAATGATTATCTGGGCAAGGGATTATCTGGCGGCAAGATTATTGTGGAAACGCCGCCGGATTCGCCTTTTATGGCCCATGAAAATATCATTGTCGGCAATACCCTGCTGTATGGTGCTACCAGCGGCGAGGTGTATATCAACGGGATGGCCGGCGAACGATTCTGCGTTCGCAACAGCGGGGCTACGGCGGTTGTCGAAGGTGTCGGGGATCACGGCTGTGAATACATGACCGGCGGCCTGGTGATTGTGCTGGGTAAAACCGGCTGCAATTTTGCCGCGGGCATGAGCGGGGGCATTGCCTATGTGCTTGATGAAATGCAGTTGTTTGACACCCTTTGCAACCTTGATATGGTAGATTTGGAAAACGTTTGGCGGCAGGAAGATAAAGATATCCTGTATCAGCATATTGTAAAGCATGAAAAACTGACTCGCAGCAGCCGGGCAAAACGCATTCTCAATGCCTGGCCGGATATGGTGGGTCGTTTTGTGAAAGTAATACCAACGGATTACCGCAAGGCCCTCGAACGGATGCGCGAGCAGGAACGCAGGGCGGCGGAACAGACCCCGGCAACCGAGGAGGTGTTCCATGGCTAAGACAAAAGGCTTTATTGAATTTTCGCGGCAATCGACCGGCTACCGTCCGGTGGAATGCAGGATTAAGGATTACAAGGAAATTGAAATCCCCCTGACCCCCGATGAATTGAAAAAACAGGCGGCTCGCTGTATTGATTGCGGCATTCCGTTTTGCCATGGCACGGGCTGTCCAGTTCGCAATAATATCCCTGAATTTAACGACCTGGTGTACCAGGGACGCTGGCAGCAGGCCTGTGAGGTATTGCACGCGACGAATAATCTGCCGGAAATTACAGGCCGTGTGTGTCCGGCGCCTTGTGAAGCTTCCTGCACGCTGTCGATTAATGACAAACCCGTTACGATCCGGCATATTGAATACCAGATTGTGGAACGCGGTTTTGCCGAAGGCTGGATTAAGCCCATGCCGGCGGCGGTTAAAAATGGCAAAACGGTTGCTATCATTGGCTCTGGTCCGGCAGGATTGTCAGCGGCTCAACAGCTTGCCCGGGCTGGGTTTGATGTCTCAGTCTTTGAAAAAGATGAGAAGCCCGGCGGCCTGCTGCGGTATGGCATTCCGGATTTCAAACTCGAAAAGTGGGTGATTGACCGCCGGCTGGAACAAATGAAGGCTGAAGGCGTTAAATTTCATACCGGTGTCAATGCGGGCAAAGATATTTCCGCGCATTACCTGCAGAAAATGTATGATTATATCTGTATTACGATGGGGGCCGGCAAACCCCGTGATTTGCCGATTCCGGGCCGGGACATCCCGGGCATTTATTATGCGATGGAATTTTTGTCCCAGCAGAATAAGCTCAATTCCAATGAACCATTCGATTTGTCAAGTCGAATCAGTGCTGCCGGCAAGAATGTCCTGGTGATTGGCGGCGGGGATACCGGCAGCGACTGTGTGGGAACATCACGCCGTCAGGGGGCCGCGTCGATTACCCAGATTGAAATTCTGCCCCAGCCTCCGGAAAGCCGTCCCGCTGATACGCCCTGGCCGATGTGGCCCCGGCAGATGCGCACTTCGTCTTCTCATGAGGAAGGATGTACGCGGATGTGGGGTATTGCCAGCAAAAAGTTCGTCGGAGATGCCTCTGGTCTCAAAGAAGTCCATGCCTGCCGAGTAGATTGGAAACAGGAGAATGGACGCTGGATCATGAATGAAATCCCGAATTCCGAGTTGGTGATTAAAGCGGAGCTGGTTTTGCTGGCTATGGGGTTTGTGCATGTGGAACACAATCAGCTTATTCAGGATTTGCATCTTGACCTGGATGCCCGCGGCAACATTCAAGTCAATCACTATCAGTCCAACATCCCCTCGGTGTTTGCAGCCGGTGATGCGGTCTCCGGGGCTTCTCTGGTGGTTCGGGCGATTGACAGCGGGCGTAAGGCTGCTGAAGCCATTTTGAACTGGTATCAGAAAAACAGTTAGACACAGGGGATTGGGAACACATGGCGATACGGATAGCGCTGGTACAGTGTAATGTCGCGGTAGGCGATCTGGCAGGCAATGCCGCCATGATTGGCCATTTTGCAGCGACGGCCCAGGCGCAGGGTGCCGATATCGTTGTTTTCCCGGAAATGTGTTTGTGTGGCTACCCGCCGGAGGATTTGCTCCTGCGTCCGCGTTTCCTGCAGGATACCCGGCAGGTTCTGGAACAACTGGCTGCCGACTGGGACGGTCCAGTTCTGATGGTCGGATTCGCTGAACAACAGGATACACATATCTACAATTCACTGGCCGTCATTCAAAGCGGTAAAATCGCTTCCATTTATCGCAAAGTGCTTTTGCCCAATTACGGCGTGTTTGACGAAAAACGTTATTTTACCCCCGGCTATGAACCCATGGTATGTGAAGTCAACGGGGTACATCTGGCTTTGACCATCTGTGAAGATATCTGGAATCTTGACTGGCTGACACGATTTCTGAAACCCTGTCGTTTTGATGGTATCATCAACATTTCCGCATCACCTTTCCATTCCGGAAAATCCAATCAGCGTCAGGCAATTGTCGGACAATGTGCCGCCCATTTTCAAAAGCCGGTCTTCTACTGCAATCTCATCGGTGGACAGGATGAACTTGTGTTTGACGGGCGGAGCCTGATTGCCGACCAAACAGGCGCGGTTATCGCCTCCGGCAAGGCCTTTGAAAATGATATTGTCTATGCAGATATCACCATCCAAAATCAGTCTGTTCTTGTCTCTTTACCGCCATCGGCTGAATCGCTTCCTGTAAAAGAGGAACTGGAACCCGTTGCCGAAGTCTATCAGGCTCTGGTGCTGGGGACACGGGATTATGTTCGTAAAAACGGATTTAGCAAAGCGATGCTTGGTCTTAGTGGCGGGATTGATTCAGCACTGACAGCTGTGATTGCTGCGGATGCACTTGGGGCGGAACATGTTCTTGGGATTACGATGCCGTCTCGATTCAACAGTACCCAGACCCAGGATGATGCCCGAAAGCTGGCCGAAAACCTGGGCATTCATTTTTATAGTCTGCCCATCGAGAGTATTTTAAAAGAATTCAGCACGGTGTTGTCTGCAGTCCCGGGCTGGAATGAACAGGGGCTTGCTTATGAAAATCTTCAGGCCCGTATTCGCGGCTGCCTGATGATGTCGCTGTCCAATCAGCTTGGCTATATGGTTTTGACCACAGGCAACAAGAGCGAAACCGCCGTGGGGTATTGCACTCTCTACGGCGATACGGCAGGTGGCTTTGCCGTCATCAAAGATGTCCCCAAAACCCTGGTCTATCAGCTCAGCGAGTATGTCAATCGGATGGCAGGGAAAGAACGGATTCCCCAAAGCACCATTGACCGCGTCCCCACCGCCGAACTGCGGGCCAACCAGAAAGACAGCGATTCGCTGCCGGAATATGATATCCTTGATGTCATCCTGCAGGGACACATCGAACGCGAGAAATCCCCCTCCGAACTGATTGCCGAAGGGTTTCCGCCGCGAACGGTTGAACGGGTATTTCGTTTGGTGGATTTGGCCGAGTACAAGCGACGCCAATGCCCCCCCGGTGTCAAGATCACTCCCCGGGCTTTCGGCAAGGACCGGCGGATGCCTATTACTAATCGATATAAACCGGATTTCTCCGGAAACGCATGAAGCATGAAGAACTTAGCATGAAGGACACTGGCCAATGCCAAAACGTACAGACATCAAAAAAGTATTGATTATCGGCTCCGGTCCGATCGTAATCGGTCAGGCTTGTGAATTCGATTATTCCGGCACACAGGCATGTAAAGCATTGCGCAAACTCGGATACCAAATTGTTCTGGTCAATTCCAACCCGGCGACTATTATGACCGACCCGGGCATGGCGGATGTTACTTACATCGAACCCCTGAATGTCAAGTCGCTGGAAATGATTATCGCCAAAGAGCGTCCGGATGCCTTGCTGCCCAACCTGGGTGGTCAGACCGGTCTGAATTTATCGTCGGACCTGGCCAAAAAAGGCATTCTTGATAAATATGGTGTGCAGATTATCGGCGTTAAGGAAGACGCCATCGAACGGGGTGAAGACCGTCAGATATTCAAAGATACCATGGCGTCTTTGGGGATTGATACGCCGCGCAGTGAAATTGCCTACAGTCTTGAGGATGCCGAACGCATTCTCGAGAAGATTGGCCTGCCCTGTGTCATTCGCCCGGCCTATACGATGGGCGGTACCGGCGGGGGGCTGGTTTATAATATCGAGGAATTCCGTACCATTGTCAGCCGTGGGCTTTCGGCCAGCCTGGTTGGCCAGGTTCTAATTGAAGAATCGGTTGAAGGGTGGGAAGAACTCGAACTGGAAGTGGTCCGCGATTCCAAAGGCCAGAAAATCACCGTCTGTTTTATCGAGAATATCGATGCAATGGGAGTCCATACCGGAGATTCATTCTGTGCCGCTCCCATGCTGACGATTGAAAAATCACTTCAGGATAAACTGCAGCAATATTCCTATGCTATAGTGGATGCCATCGGTGTAATCGGCGGCACCAATGTCCAGTTTGCCCACAATCCCAAAACCGGACGTGTGGTAGTGATTGAAATCAACCCCCGCACATCCCGCTCCTCGGCTTTGGCATCCAAGGCAACCGGGTTCCCGATAGCATTTGTCTCTTCCTTGCTGGCAGGGGGGCTGACCCTCGATGAAATCCCCTATTGGCGGGATGGGACGCTCGAAAAATACACCCCCTCCGGCGATTATGTTGTCATTAAATTTGCCCGGTGGGCCTTTGAGAAATTCCGCGGCATTAAAGATCAGCTCGGCACCCAGATGCGTGCTGTCGGGGAAGTCATGAGCATCGGCAAAAATTACAAGGAGGCACTCCAAAAGGCTATTCGTTCGCTCGAAAACGGCCGATATGGACTGGGCTTTGCCAAAGATTTCAACAAAAAAACCCTTGATGAGCTGATGACTATGCTGGCATATCCCACCAGCGAACGGCAGTTCATTATGTATGAAGCTCTTCGCAAGGGGGCAACCGTGGAAGCCCTGCAAGCCAAGACCTATATCAAAGCCTGGTTTATTCAGCAGATGAAGGAATTGGTCGAACTGGAAGAACAGATTTTGCAATACAAAGGTAAAACGCTGCCGGATGCCCTGCTTATTCAGGCCAAAAAGGATGGGTTTGCCGATAAATATCTTGCCAAGCTGCTGGGTATCCCTGAAAAGGATATTTTTCAGAAACGCAAGGCTCTGGGCATCATGGAAGCCTGGGAACCGGTTCCAGTCAGCGGTGTCGAAAATGCGGCTTATTATTATTCAACCTATAATGCCCCTGACAAAGTCACTGTCAGCAATCGCAAAAAAATTATGGTTCTCGGCGGCGGCCCTAACCGCATTGGCCAGGGTATTGAATTCGATTACTGCTGTGTCCATGCAGCCTTTGCACTGCGTGAGATGGGCTATGAAACCATCATGGTCAATTGCAACCCGGAAACCGTATCGACTGACTATGACACCTCCGACAAGCTTTACTTTGAACCGCTGACGGTCGAAGATGTGCTGCAGATTTATAACAAGGAACAGCCCGAAGGCGTCATCGTGCAGTTTGGCGGCCAGACTCCTCTGAACATCTGCAGGCAACTGGAACAGGCCGGCGTGCGCATTCTGGGAACCTCAACCGATTCCATTGATTTGGCTGAAGATCGGGACCGTTTCAGCAAGGTCATCAAAAAACTGGGCATCCCCCAGCCGGCATCGGGAATGGCTTCCAACCTGCAACAAGCCCTCGAGATTGCAAAGACAATCGGCTACCCCCTGATGGTTCGTCCCTCGTACGTGTTGGGTGGACGAGGCATGGAAGTCGTCTATGATGAACAGATGCTGACTCATTATGTCAATGCCGCCGTGGATATCTCTCCGGATCGTCCGATTCTGATTGACAAATTCCTCGAACATGCTCTCGAAGTCGAAGCGGACGCTATTTCCGACGGGAAAGACGCTTTTATTCCCGCGATCATGGAGCATATCGAACTGGCCGGCATACACTCGGGCGACTCCGCCTGCGTCCTGCCGCCGGTGTCGATTCCGCCCCGGCACCTGCAGACGATCGAAGACTACACACGCAGAATTGCCGTAGAATTGAAAGTCTGCGGTTTGATTAATATTCAGTATGCCATTGCCGGAGATAAAGTCTATATTCTTGAGGCTAACCCCCGAGCTTCACGAACGGTGCCCCTCGTATCTAAGGTATGCAATATCCAGATGGTTCGGATTGCAACTCAGCTAATGATGGGTAAAAAGCTGTCGGAAATATCGCTTTCTCACAGAAAAATCCCGCATTATGGAGTGAAAGAGGCGGTTTTTCCGTTCAATATGTTCCCGGAAGTGGACCCGATTCTGGGGCCGGAAATGCGATCCACCGGCGAAGTGCTTGGGATGGCTGATTCGGCTGGGATGGCATTCTATAAGTCTCAGGAGGCTGCTCAGCAAATCCTGCCTCTGATGGGCAAGGTGTTGATTTCCGTAGCCCAGAAAGACCGTAATGAGATACTTGAGCCGGCCAGGATACTTAAGAAAGCCGGACTGGATATTATTGCGACGGAAGGTACATATCTTTTCCTGACGCAGCACGGAATCGAAGCCGAAAAGATACTTAAGCTCCATGAGGGCCGCCCCAATATTCTCGACAGTATCATGAATGGCGAAATAAAAATGGTAATTAATACTCCGGCCGGCAAACAAAGCAGCCATGATGATTCGTATATACGTAAAGCCTCTATTAAATATAAGGTTCCGTATGTGACAACGACTGCGGCGGCGCTGGCAGCGGCAAAAGGCATATTGGCATGCAAAGAAAAACAGCGTGATGTGAAATCGCTGCAGCAATATCATAAAGAAATTGGATAAGGACTACACGAGTGCCGAAAGATAAATCCATCAAAAAAATTCTGATTATCGGTTCAGGCCCCATCGTCATTGGTCAGGGCTGTGAATTTGACTATTCCGGCGCACAGGCCTGCAAAGTGCTTCGCAAAGAAGGCTATCAGGTGATCCTGGTCAATAGCAATCCTGCAACCATTATGACCGACCCGGAAATGGCGAACAAAACTTACATTGAGCCGATTACTCCGGAGATAGTGGCCAAAATTATTGAGAAAGAACGCCCGGACAGCCTGCTGCCGACGCTTGGCGGACAGACCGGCCTGAACACCGCGGTGGCCCTGGCGGAAATGGGAGTCTTGAAAAAATACAAAGTCAGACTCCTGGGTGCCAATTTGCAGGCCATTAAAAAAGCCGAAGAACGAGACCGGTTTAAAAAAATCGTTCAGGATATCGGACTGGAAGTGCCCAAAAGCGGCTTTGCTCATTCTGTCGATGAAGCCATGAAAGTAATGGAACAGATTGGCTTTCCGCTGATCATTCGTCCCTCTTACACCCTGGGTGGTATGGGCGGCAATGTGGCCTATAACCTGGAAGAATACAAACGGATGGTGCAGTGGGGGCTGGACCTCAGCCCCATACACCAGATTCTGGTTGAAGAGTCTGTCGTCGGATGGAAAGAGTATGAACTTGAAGTCATGCGGGATCGCAAAGACAATGTGGTGATTGTCTGTTCAATTGAGAACCTTGACCCGATGGGTATCCATACCGGCGACAGCATTACCGTCGCACCGGCCCAGACGCTGTCGGACAAAGAATATCAGGTCATGCGTGATGCGGCACTGAAAATCATCCGCGCCATCGGTGTTGAAACGGGGGGGTCGAACATCCAATTTGCTGTCAATCCCAAAAACGGCAAGCTGTATGTTATCGAGATGAATCCTCGCGTTTCCCGCAGCTCGGCGCTGGCCTCCAAAGCCACCGGGTTTCCGATTGCCAAAATCGCTTCGCTGCTGGCGGTGGGGTATACCCTCGACGAAATTCCCAACGACATCACCAAAAAGACCCCGGCCTGTTTTGAGCCGACGATTGACTATGTCGTGGTCAAGTGGCCGCGGTTTACATTCGAGAAATTCCCCCAGACCAGCCCGGAACTGACCGTTCAGATGAAATCGGTCGGTGAAGCGATGGCCATTGGTCGTACGTTCAAGGAAGCATTCCAGAAAGCCATTCGGTCGCTTGAAATCGACCGCTATTCACTGGATGCCCGCCATATCAAACCGGGCCTGAATGATGACCAGTTACAGGAACGGCTGCGGAAAAATTACTGGGATAAATTGTGGTATGTGGCCGAGGCTTACCGTCGCAAATACACCACCCAGGAAATCTTTGAATTGACCCATATTGATCCCTGGTTTTTGAATCATATCAAAGATCTGGTCGAAATGGAAAAGAGTCTCTTTTCCGTCGGATTCGACAAACTGACTCCGGAATTGCTTCGTCAGGCCAAAGAAGCCGGCTTTAGCGACAAGTATTTATCGATGAAATATGGTGTTGAAGAGACGGCCATTCGCCAAAAACGTCTGGATGCTGGGATTAAGCCTGTCTATAAAATGGTGGATACCTGCGGTGCTGAATTTGAAGCTTCAACGCCCTATCTGTATTCGACTTACGAATCAGAATGTGAGGCCAATCCGACCACACGCCGTAAAATTATGATTCTTGGCGGGGGGCCTAACCGGATTGGTCAGGGTATTGAGTTTGATTATTGCTGTGTTCATGCAGCCTTTGCGCTGGAAGAAATCGGCATCGAATCGATTATGGTCAACTGCAACCCGGAAACCGTATCGACTGACTATGATACGTCGGATCGGCTGTATTTTGAACCGTTGACGTATGAAGATGTGATGTCGATCATCGATACAGAAAAACCCGACGGCGTCATTGTGCAGTTCGGCGGGCAAACGCCCTTGAAGTTATCCAAAGCTCTTCACAAGGCGGGGGTTCCGATTATCGGTACCTCGCCCCGCAGTATTGAAATTGCGGAAGACCGCAAATTGTTCAATAAACTGGTGGAGAAACTCAATCTGCTCCAGCCGTTCAGCGGCACCGCCACCAGCTATGAAGAAACGCTGAAGGTGGCCCAAAAGCTGGGCTATCCGTTGCTGGTTCGTCCCTCTTTTGTCCTGGGCGGGCGGGCTATGGATATCGTGTACGATGAATCCTCGCTGAAGGCCTGTGTCGATGAGGCTCTCGAAGTGTCCGGCGAGCATCCCATCCTGATCGACAAGTTCCTTGATGATGCAACCGAACTGGATGTCGATGCCATCTGTGACGGCCAGACGGTGGTGATTGGCGGCGTCATGGAGCACATCGAAGAAGCCGGGATTCACTCCGGTGACAGTGCCTGCTTCCTGCCTCCGGTAACACTCAAACCCGAAACCATCGCCGAAGTGAAACGCCAGACTCGACTGCTGGCTCTGGAATTGCAGGTCAAAGGCCTGATTAATATTCAGTTTGCCATTAAGGATGATAAGGTCTATATTCTGGAAGTCAATCCTCGGGCTTCCCGGACGATTCCATTTGTCAGCAAGGCCATTGGCGTTCCGCTGGCCAAGCTGGCTGCCAAAATCCAGGCCGGAATGACACTCCAGCAGCTTGGCTTTACCCAGGAGGTATCTCGAAATCATTACGCGGTCAAGGAAGCGGTTTTCCCATTCCTGAAATTCCAGGGCGCCGATGTCATTCTCGGTCCTGAAATGCTGTCCACCGGCGAAGTGATGGGGATATCCAATGACTATGGTGTTGCCTATGCCAAATCACAGATCGCTGCTGGCTGCAATTTGCCCACCAAAGGGACCGTGTTTATCAGTGTGCGTGATGCAGACAAACCGCGAGCAGTGCAAATGGCCCGAAAACTCCACGAGTTGGGCTTCAAAATACTGGCCACCAAAGGGACCTGTATCGAATTAATTAAGAACAACATTCCTTCGGAATTTGTACGCAAAATGATTGAAGGACGCCCCAATGTGGTTGACCTGATGATTAATAACCAGATTGACTTGATTGTCAATACCACGGTGGGTGAACAGACTATCCGGGATTCCTTCCCGATCCGCCGTACCGCCCTGGATCGGCAAATTCCGTATATTACCACCATTCGCGGTGGTCTTGCGGCAGCACGAGCCATTGAAGCACTGCAAAATGAAAAATTGACGGTCAAATCGATTCAAGCCTATTACAGGAAGTAATTTATGTCGAATAATAAAGCGATTTTATTGCTGGAAGACGGCACCGTATTTATCGGCCGCTCTTTTGGCGCCAAAGGGACCGCCGTCGGCGAGGTCGTATTCAACACCTCGATGACCGGCTACCAGGAAATCACGACGGACCCGTCCTACTTTGAACAGATATTAACAATGACCTATCCAATGATAGGCAATTATGGCACCGACTCTGGGGACTGGGAGTCTCGCAAATTGTTTTGCTCGGGCTTTATCGTCAAGGAAAATTGTCCTTTCCCCAGTAATTGGCGGAATGAAAAAACATTTAGTGATTACCTCAAAGAAAACAATGTCGTCGGCCTGGAAGGCATCGATACCCGTAAACTGGTTCGCCATATCCGCACCCAGGGAGCGATGCGGGGAATTATCTCCTCGTGTGAACTGGATGTGAATATACTCCGGAAAAAACTGGATGCCTATCCCGGCCTGGTTGGACGCGATATTGTTCAGAATGTCACCCTCGGCAAGTCCTACCAATGGACCCAGGGAGTCGTAGACGTACTGACAGGACAGGAGTGCAAACCCAAACCCAAATACAAGGTTATCGCCTTCGATTTCGGCATTAAACAGAATATCCTGCGTCTATTGGTTTCGCATGGCTGCAAGGTCGAAGTCGTTCCGGCCGACACTACCGCCGCTCAGATACTCAAAAAGAAGCCTGACGGCGTCTTTCTCAGCAATGGTCCCGGCGACCCGGCCGCGGTTACCTATGCTATTGATGGCATTCGCGGCCTGCTTGGCAAAGTTCCCATTTTCGGTATTTGTCTGGGCCATCAGCTTCTGGGGCTGGCCCTTGGCGGGACAACGTATAAACTCAAATTCGGCCACCGCGGGGCCAATCATCCGGTTAAAAATCTGGAAACTGGCAAAATTGAAATCACCAGCCAGAATCATGGCTTCTGTGTCGATATTAATTCGCTCAAAGACAAAAACGTCGAATTAACTCATATGAACCTTAATGATAATACGCTGGAAGGGCTTCGTTGTAAAAAGCTCAAAGCCTTTTCTGTCCAGTATCACCCGGAAGCCTCTCCCGGCCCGCATGATTCACAATATCTATTCAAGCAGTTTACCGACTGGATGGACAAGTCCAGGAAGACAAAATAGGTTTCAAAAGGGAAATCAAAAAGGCCTGCGATTACAAAACCGCAGGCCTTTATTTTAAGCAACTCGATTCCTTTACTCAACAAAAAGGGAGAATCGAGTATTTTAGTTCAGCATCCCCATCAGAACCAGTCTGGCTTCCTGACGGACATTCACCACTTTCTTCAACTCGGCCTGAGCAGCAGCCAGTTCTTTCTGTGCAGCATCTTTGGCAGCCCGGAGTGCAGTCAGTTTTGCCGTAATGTCTTCAGCGGTTGAAGATTCATTCTGCAAAGCTTCACTCAATGCAGCGGAAGCTTTCTGGACTTCACTCTGCTCTCTGGCAGGCTGCTGATCCGGTGCCTGGCCTTGTCCCTGTCCACCCGGACGGTTGCCGCGTCCGGCCATTCCCATACCCATTCCCATGCCACGTGCATTAACCTGGTTGGACAAGGTCATAACCTTCTTGAGCGGAGGCTCAATCTTGGCCCATTCTGCATCGGTAGCATTCAACTGAGTTTTGGCCATTTCAAGCATACGCGCCTGAAAGTCCATTTGTGATCCAAAACCACCTTGTCCACCCGGGCCTCGTTGTCCGCCCTGGCCGCCGCCAAAACCACCCTGAGCCGGAGGTTGTCCCTGATTGCCGGCCGCCCAGATAAACGGGATAGAAACAGTTGCCAATAATAGACTTGCGACGACTACCATCATTTTACGATTCTTAAGCATGGGTCCAATCCTTTCTGTGTAAAATTGAATAATAAGGTTTAAAAACGAATCGTAAAAGGCAAGACGCCGGATTGTCCCATAATATTGCAAAAATTTTCCTTTTCGATAATTACTGATAATCGACTTAGAATATCTATATATTAAATGGTTTTCAAGATGTTCAAACTGGAGTGTTCCGGGAAAAAAAGAAAAATGTGCATGGATGGACAAACCTGCTCGCTGGCGTCTGCTTGCATTATGGGTACATAGCGAAACTGGCAAAATCAGAAAAAATCAATTAGGAGGCTGAAAATAACAAAAAAACCGCATTATTCAATAAAAAAACACGGTTTTGGCCCAAAAAATTGAATGCGTCTGTAGGGACTCGAACCCCAAACCCTCAGTTCCGAAGACTGATGCTCTATCCAATTGAGCTACAGACGCAACAGTAGGGAATATACTATGCTGGTTTGAAATTTGCAACTGTGTTTATTCGTGTCGTAAGGATTCAATCGGGTCCATATTCGCGGCTTTGACGGCCGGATACAGCCCGAATGTCAATCCGACAGCCCCGGAGATGCCAAATGACAGCAGCATGGCTTGGCTGGTGATAACTGTCGGCATTTTGCCGAAAACCGTGACTGCGATTGGGATAACTGCCCCCAGTGCCATACCAAACAATCCGCCGGTCAGCGTCAACAAGAGCGTTTCTGATAAAAACTGAATAACAATATCGCGTTTTTTGGCCCCCAAAGCCCGTCTGATTCCGATTTCGCGAGTTCGCTCGCTGACCGTAGCCAACATAATGTTCATAATACCAATACCGCCAACCAACAGAGATATAGCGGCGATAGACCCTAAGACGATGCTAAATATCCGTTTTGTCCGAATCGCCTGCCGGAGCAATTCCAGCGGGACAATAACCTGATAATCCTGTTGTTTATGGAAGCGTTTGAGCATTCCTTCAAGCAAATCACGAATCGGCAGTACATCTTCAATGGTAGGAACTTTGACCGTGATTTCGCTTAATTCCACACGCTCTCCGACCATCCCTGTGGTCCCGCTGAATTGCAACAATATCTCACCAAAACGGCTTTTCATGGTCGTAATCGGCATATACACCTTGCCATTGGCTCCTGTGGAAGAAGCCGTCATTTGAGTTTCGAGGTGGTCGTCTTCATTTTTCTCGGTTTTGGTTTCACTGACCACTCCCACAATCCGGTAATAGTCCCCGCCGATCTTAATATCCATGCCAATGGGATCGTCAACAACAAACAAGGAATCTGCGGCATCCTGGTCAATGACGCAGACATTCAGCGTATAATACATGTCATTGGTTTCAAGAAAGCGACCTCGCTGGAGCTGAACCGGGGCTAGTTCCGGATACCACGGTACCGTGCCAATAACCTCGACCCCCAGCACCCGGTTGCGGTAGTAGGCCTTGTGACTGATCACTTTCGAGGGCACGACCACCTGAGCATTCGGAATGGTATCCCGGAACCGCTCTGCATCATCGTATGTCAGGCCGTACTGAACCAGCGACTGCTGAGTCGTGTCGGAAGCGGTCTGCTGCGGGGGCTTGAGAGTTTTCAAAATAATATTGGTGCTTCCCAGCCGGGCAATTTGCGCCTGAGCCTGTCGACTGGCTCCCTCGCCAATGGCCAGCATGGCAATCACGCTCGATACCCCGAAAATAATACCCAGCATCGTCAGCATGGACCGCAGCCGATGCAGCCACAGGCTGCGAAGGCTGATTTGCAATACACCTCCAATTTGCAGCAGGATACTCATGGTTCCGTCCTCGTGTAAGTCTGCTGGCGTTCGATTTTACCGTCGAGCATATGAATGCTCCGCTGAGTCCGTTTGGCCACGTTGCTGTCATGGGTGACGACAATAATTGTTTTGCCGGCTGAGTGGAGTTCATCCAGCAGGCCCAGAATGTCTGATCCGCTCCGGCTATCCAGGTTGCCAGTCGGTTCGTCAGCCAGCAGAATGACCGGATCATTCGCCAGGGCACGGGCGATGGCGACACGCTGCTGCTGACCGCCTGACAACTCCGACGGTCGGTGATGCAGGCGATCTTTGAGGCCGACTCGGCAGGCCAGTTCGATTGCTCGTTCACGGCGCTCATGCTTGTGAACCTGCTGATAATACATCGGCATTTCGATGTTCTCGACCAGGTTGAGTTGTGGAATCAGATTAAAAGACTGAAAAATGAAACCAATTCGCTTGCCTCGAATCGTCGAGAGGGTGTCATCATCCATTTCGGAAATATCCAGTCCTCCCAGCAGGTACTTGCCGCCGGTAGGGCGGTCCAGGCATCCCAGTAAATTCAACAGCGTGGATTTGCCCGACCCGCTGGGTCCCATGATCGCGGCATATTCCCCTTTGTGAAAACACAGATCGATCCCACGCAAAACCGGCAGTTCGGTATGTGCAAGAAAATAGGACTTGCGAATATCCTGAAGCTCAACAACCGTCTCAGGAGTTGGTTTTGATGAAGAGGACTGAATCATGGTCTTGTTTCTGTCTGTACGGGTATGTTTTCCGGGTTTTGACGACTACGACGCTGTCCCTGGGGCCTGTCAATAGGAGCCGTACCGCTTCCTTCTGGATTATTCTGCTGCATGCGATCCAATCCCATCCCCTCAGGACGCTGGCGAAGGGGGCGGTCTGTCCCAATGCTGCCGGGTTGGGCATTCTCCTGGGGCTGATTGGGTAAAGTACCCTGGCCGTTCACTCGGCGGCGTCCGGTTGGATTCTGACTGTCCGGAGAAAATTGCCCCGGTGCCGGGAATCCGCTGGGGCGGTCCGGATTGTCAGATTGCATTAATCCGCCATTGGGCCGCTCACGGGTCTGGTTGTTAATCGGTATCAGGTCTGGCATATCCGGCAGAGTATCCGGAAGCGGAGTTCCCTGCTGCTGGTCAAATATCCTCGGCGGATTCAAAAGAACAGATTCGCCTTCATTTAAGCCCGACACAATTTGGACAAATTTATCATTGTACGGGCCGGTCTGAACCTCGCGGGCTTCATTGCCGCGCAGTGTATGAACATAGCAGTATTTTTTGCCGCCGCGATTGGAAACACACTGCACGGGAACCGCCAGAACATCTTTTAACTGGGCAATAATAATCTCGACCTTGGCTGACATTCCCGGACGCAGCATTTCGCCGCCTTGAAGGAGGACATCTGTGGAATAGATTTTCAAGTCCGGATTTGACATAAAGCCGGCCTGATCAGGCAGGGGGGAAATCTTGGTAACCTGCCCATAAAAGACATTGTCCGGCATTGCATCAACAACAACCCGTGCCTTTTGTCCAATAGCTATTTTGTCAACGTTGGTCTCATGAATTTTGGCATCCACCGCCATTTGCGTGGTATTGGGAATCGACATAATTTCTTCGCGTTCATAAACCTCGCGTCCGACTTCGATGGAGGTCCTGGAGCGGCTGCCTCGGCTAAACTGGGTGGCATAAACCACCATACCCGGACATGGGGCTTTAATGACACTGGCGGCCATCTGACGCTGATACCGCTCAAGACGTTCTTTTTCCAGTGCAAATTTTGCATCGGCACTGCTCAGCTTTGCCATAGCCTGAGCTTCCTGGGACCGGGCTTTGGCCAGGATTCGCTCCAGCTGCCGCTGGGCTTCAATATAATCACTGAACAGCTTGTGAGCCTGTTTGGGAAATTCATAGTTGAAAAATAAATCCAACGCGGTCTGGGCTCGTTCGTGAGTGATTTTGCATTTATCAGCTTTCAGCTTGTCGGATTCCAGGTCCGTCTTGGCAACATAATTTTTGGCGTATAGCTTCTCGGTCCAGTTGTAGGTATTTTGGGCAATATAATATTCCGATTCTGCAACGTTGATATCCGCAATCAATTGGCGGTAGGTTTGCAGGGCTTCACCACCAAGCTGGTTGGGGTCTGCGGTCAGTTTTTTGAAGTCCTGGTCTGTGATCGGCCTGCTATTGGCGTCTGCGATCAGTTTATCAGCGGCATATTGACCCAGATATTTCTGTAAATCCATCAGCGCGAATTTGACAGTCAGTATTCCCTGCTGAATGTCAGACTCGTTTTGGTTTTTTTGGATTTCAAGATTTTCCTTCGCGTCGGTCAGATCGGCCATGGCACTGTTGTATTGGATCTGCTGCTGGTTCAAATCCTGCTTGATGCTGGACGTATCCAGTTCAAGAATCACTTTGCCTTCAGCAACATCCTGTTCCGTCAGAATCGTTCCTTCGGGGACCACATTGACAATGGTGGTTCGCCCTTCGACTTCGGAACGAATGGTGACTGCATTGCTGGCCTTAATGGAGCCGCTTTCGGTCACACTGATAACCAAATCCTGGCGTTTGACGGTATAGAGGGCTTCACTGCTTTTGGCAACAGCTTTACCGCTCTGCCCATAAAAGACACGCCACAGTCCCAACACTCCGGCTATTACCACAACGGCAATTAAAATCCTTTTGAATCCGATTTTTCTGGTAGCTGCCATAATCCATCCGGTTTAACTGAAAGTACTTCGATATCACGATAAAAACTTAATTTGGCTATATTGTAATCGACCAGGGTAGAGGTCGTTGCATTTTGTGCTGAAAGCAGGGCGTTTTGCGATTCCAGCACGTCACGCGTCTGAACCCGACCCGCCTGAAACAGCAGCGAGGTGCTTTTCACTCGTTCTTTTGCCAATTCAAGACTGAGCAGCTGAATCTTGTAGCGTTGTGCGGATTCAACCAGAGAACGATAATTGTTTCGCACATCTAATTTGACATTATCGATACCATCCTCATAATCCCGCTGGCGTTGAATCAGGGTAATCAGAGATTCCCGGTAATTATTTCGCTCCGACTTGCGATCAAAGGGCAAGTCCACCTGAGCACCAATACTGTAACTGCCGTCGTTAAACCGCAGTCGTCCTGCCTGCCTGTCAGGGGTGGAATCCACATTGGCCCGGGCAATGATATTTAAATCCGCCTTGAGCGCATTTTCAGACACTTTGATTTTCCGACGGGCATCATCCACCTGATCCCTGATTGTTGCCAAATCAAGTCGCAGTGCCAACGCGGTTTGAATCGCATCGTCCACATTGAACTCTGGCTCAGTCACTTCCATCGTGGACAGTATCTCCAGGGCATTCGGGTCAAGTTCGATTGAGGCATCGGTTGGAATGGCGAGTCTGATTTTAAACGTATCCAGGGCCTGCTGGTATGCTCGCTCTGCCCCAGCCAGATTGTCGCGTGCATCCAGCATCTGCTGTTTGGTCTGGTCCGCTTCAAACATATCCAGCCGACCGGCCATGGCCTTCAGATTCGATTGGTCATAGGCCAGCTGCAGACTTTTGTAATTGCTTTCGGCGTTCTTGACTCGATCCAGAGCCTGCAATACGCGATAATAGTCGCTTACGATTGAGACCACAAATGTTTTGCGATACCGGCTAAATGTCCGGATTTGATACAGAACATTGCGTTCTGCCTGTGTCAGATTTTCCATCACGACATCTTTACCGGCTCCCCGAAGAAGGGGCTTGCTGATCGTTGCGCTCAGAACACTTCCAAGGCTTTCCCGCGGGTCACCCGTCAGATAACGAAGCCAGTCGGAGGCAATGCTGGTCGAAATCTGAGTTCCATCTTCCAGAAGCCTGTTTAAGCCCACCTCGCCGCCGCCTGTCAGGGATTCGTCTGACTCGTTTCGGCTGTAGGTACCGTCGAAGGTACCAAACCACTTGGTGGCAAAGTTATGACGGAATAGTGTTAAATCCAGCGCAGACAGGTACAACGATTCCTTTTGCCGCTGATAATCCCGGTTCCGAGCGGTTGCCAATGCCACCGCTTCAGCAAGGGTTAGTTTCCCGGTTGGAATGTAATTGGGATCAAAAAATAAATCGTTGGGATCTCGTTCCACATCCGAAATCCGCGAATTCGCACGGGTGCCATGTTCGGCCTTCCACTTGCTGTCTAAAATGCTCTGGACTTCCTTGTCTGCGTCAGCTTTATACTGTTCCGGTGAACAGCCAATACAGGCCAGACAACAGCAGCTTAATACAAGCAAGAACTGAACAAAACGATACCGATCGGATAATTGCTGATTTATCTTTTTTGTTTTATCAGGACATAACATATTCGTTAATTAATCAATAAGGCCGTCATTAGTTTTATTGTGCTTATGACGTTATATCCTATGATTTTGTTGCAAAAAAGTATAAAAATACATTTAAATTCGAAAATTATTCTCATTTGATGGTTCCTGTTCTGTCGCGCAGACGGTTGACCAGAGTCTATCTCTGTGTTATTGTATCATAATTAGATAGGTTCTGTAAAATATCTATAGAATGTGCAAAAAACAATCTGTGTTAAATTGGGATATATCAAAGGCAAGGCGGATTTGAGGATTTTGCACCAAAGGGCATCAAATGACCGGATGGATTATTCTACAATGGCTGATTGCACATGTCGAATTGCTGATCGGCTTTATGGTGGGTATCGTGCTCATTGCGCATGTTCTGACTCAAAAACGCTCGCCATCAGGCACGATTGCATGGCTGCTGGCCATTATCCTGATTCCTTATATTGGCGTCCCTCTGTATTTAATGTTCGGCGGCAGAAAAATGAAACGCACTGCCGCCAAAAAATCAGCAACGTCGTTATCCCGCCCCTCGCGGCGATTGGACGTTCCGCGAACGCAAGTCGATGAATTGCTCGAAAGTTATGGCATCCCCAATGCCACTGACGGCAATCGGCTGGAATTCCTGACCGATGGCCAACAGATATACCATAACCTGATTTCCCTGATTGATAACGCACAGCATTCTATATATATCTCAACCTTTATTTTTCGTCCGGATGAGGTCGGCAAAGAAATCCGAGACAGACTCGTGCTCAAAGCTCGTCGGGGGCTCGACGTGCGTGTTTTGCTTGACGGATTTGGGGCGATTCAGACCGGCCGTCGTTTCTTTGTTCCGCTGGCCGAAGCCGGCGGAAAATATGCATTTTTCATGCACCGGCTTTTTCGCGGCAGAACAAACCTCCGCAATCATCGCAAAATCGTTATCGTCGATAATCAAACCGTACTGGCAGGGGGGGCCAATATCGGCAAAGAATACCTTGGCCCTGAACCCGACCCGAAGCGATGGCAGGATTTATCCTTTATATTAAAAGGACCTGCTGTGCGGTCTTACCTTGAAATTTTTCATTCGGACTGGGCTTTTACAATAGGCACAGATGATGTACCAGCCCAGGCGGAACCGGCCGGATATTATGATAGCCCCAATGTTGCCATTGTTCAGGTTGTTCCATCCGGGCCTGATATACCAGGTGACGCCCTGTATGATGCAATCCTGACCTCCCTGTACAATGCTCGACATAAAATCCAGATCATAACGCCGTACTTTATCCCGGATGAGCCTCTGCTCTATGCCCTCCAGCTTGCTGTTCGACGGGGCGTCCAGGTCAAAATTATCGTCCCTGCCAAATCCAACCACATGATAGCAGATATTGTCCGGCGGATATATCTGCGAGAAATGCTTCGTGTAGGAGCTGAAATCTTTTTTTATACCCCGACAATGATTCACGCGAAAACCATTCTCGTGGATGACACCCTGGTTATGATTGGTTCGGCCAATATGGACTCACGAAGCCTGTTTCTAAATTATGAAGTTATGTTAATTACTTACAGCCGTCCTCAAATTACCCAAATTCAAACCTGGATGGCTCGCATCGAAAAAGCCTGTATTCATTGTGAATTGAAAGCCGGCTTTATGCGTACTTTATTCGAGCATGTGATTCGCCTTTTTAGCCCATTATTATAGCCCAATTCCGATTGATTTATGATTGATTATGGGTATAAT
The DNA here is from genome assembly GCF_050689095.1 of Anaeroglomus insulsum. NCBI lineage: Bacteria > Pseudomonadati > Planctomycetota > Phycisphaerae > Sedimentisphaerales > Anaerohalosphaeraceae > Anaeroglomus > Anaeroglomus insulsum. The sequence goes on along the minus strand of NZ_JBOGCL010000009.1, from coordinate 34,910 downwards.
ATCGCTTTTATAACAAGATTGGATAAATACCCATGGAACAGAAAAATGATTTTGTAACTATTGTAGCGGGACTTCCCCGCTCCGGGACTTCAATGATGATGAATTGCCTCCAAAAGGGGGGGCTTGAGCTTCTGGTGGATAATATCCGCAAAGCAGACGAGGATAATCCCCTGGGCTATTTTGAGTATGAGCCAGTGAAGAAAACAGCACAAGACCCTTCCTGGCTGCCCCACGCCTGCGGAAAGGCTGTCAAAATGGTCTATCGCCTTCTTTATGATTTGCCAAAAGGGTATGAATATCGAGTCATCTTCATGCAACGCGATATGGCGGAGGTACTTGCTTCCCAAAAAAAAATGCTTGAACGCAGCCAAAAATCGGCTGCCAAAGTCTCCGATGACCAGATGGCCGCTTTATATCAGGCCGATTTGCAGAAGTTTTTTCTGTGGATTGCCCAGCAGCCGCATTTTAAGATGCTGATTGTCAATCATCGCGATATGCTGAATCATACGCGGGAGCAGTGTGAGAAAATATCCCATTTTTTGGGAGGCCGACTCAACATCGAAAACATGGTTCAAACCGTCAACCCGTTATTATATCGCAATCGAAATCAATAACCAGAAATCAGGTTGCAGGTTTAAGCCAATCGGCCCCCAATTGTCCGCAGGCCGCCCGGATCGAACGTCCGCGTTTATAGCGAATGACGGTTTCAATTCCTTCGCGTTCCAGAATCGCAGCGAACTGACGGATTCCTGCAGGGCTTGCAGCCGTAAAATCACAGCCATCAAAGGCGTTAAACTCAATCAGATTCACATTGCATTTAAAAGGCTTGATCAGGCGAGCCAGAAGACGGGCTTGCTGCGGTGAATCATTAAAATTTTGTATCATGCAATATTCGAATGTGATCCGCCGGCCGGTCTGGTCCTGGTAGTGCCGCAAAGCAGACATTAGCTCGCGTATAGATACTTTCTTGGATATTCTCATTAGACATTGCCGGGTTTGGTCGTCCGGCCCATGCAGTGAAATTGCCAGCCGCGGCAACAATGGCTCTTTTGCTAAACGCGTAATACCCTCCGTCAACCCGCAGGTTGAAATCGTAATATGCCGAATCCCCATATTCTGGCCATCGGAATGATGAAGCAATTCTACGGACCTCATGGTTGCTTCGTAATTATCCAGAGGCTCACCCATTCCCATATATACGATATTCTGAACTTTGCCCACTTGAGCCTGTATCTGATAGACCTGGTCGACAATCTCTCCGCAGGTTAGATTTCGCTGATAGCCCAGGTTCCCAGTGGCACAGAACAGGCATCCCATTCGACAGCCTATTTGCGTCGATATGCACAAGGTATTGCGGCCATCGTCCAAAAGCCGGACCGCCTCAAGCCGATTCCCATCGGGGGTCTCAAACACAAACTTTATCGTCCCGTCCAGATCCTCGAAAGTCTTGATCCGTTTCAGCGACGAAATAGAATAGCCTGCCTCGGTCAACGCGGCACGAAAGGTTTTGGAAAGAGGGGTAATCTGTTCCAGAGAGGAAACGTTTTTCTGGTGAATAAAAGTAAATAAATAACGGACAACAAATGACTTCTGCCCATATTGGGCTGCCAGTTGTTCCAGCTCATTCCATGTCAGCGATTTCAGGTCTTTTATCATCCCGGCATCATAACGATTTTTGTGCCGGCAACCAAAGAAAAATTTGCATGCCCGTAAATTTACATATCTTTAAATGTTGTCATATCGTCATCAGGGAAATGATGGATTTCCGTGGATTGACTTTCGCTCAGGTCCGCATTGGCCAGGTCTTTGACGAATTCATCAAATTGATGGTCTGCGGTAAGTTTTTCCCCGTTTTTCTCTTCCAGAGGCTCTTGAACCGGCTCAATGGGCTTGACACCGGTCACATCGGCCGGGTTGCCATCAATTTGAATCACGAAGGTGACAGGCCCGATTCGCAACTGATCTCCGGGATTCAGTCGAATTTCATCTATTTTCCGGCCATTGACAAATGTACCATTTTTGCTACCCAAGTCGCGCACCATCAATCGCCCTTGGTCCATATTGATTTCGCAGTGTTTACGGGATGCAACAGAGATGGGTATACATAAATCACAGTCCTGCCGACGCCCGATGGTGGTTACGGCACTGGGTAGGTTGAATGGTTTCACAGACCCGTCTTTTTTTAACAACAAAAGATTTACCTGCATTCTGCCTCCCTGAAAAATTCTTTGAGTACAAAGAAATTATAGCGTATGATTTGTTGATTCTGCAAGAAAAAAACGGAAATGACGGGATAATTTATCCAAAAACAAATAAAAGATAATAAGTATCTATTATGAAGCACAAAGCTGTATTTTTCGACCTTGACGGGACTCTTGTCGATACCCTCGATGATCTTACGAATGCGATGAACTATGCTCTGAATCTGCTCGGACAACCTTCCATCAGTCGGGAAGAATGCAGAGCGATGATTGGCAATGGTCTTGCCGTATTTGCTTACAAAGCCCTGCCTGACCATGCCAAGCATCTTCAGCAGCAATTGATTAGTGAAATGAAGAAACGCTACCTGGCGACCTGCCTTAAAGAAACCACGATTTATCCGGGCGTGTTGGAGTTTGTGGACCAATGCCGCCAAAAAGGATTGAAATTGGCGGTAATCAGCAATAAAGAACACAGCCTGACCCATAAAATTGTCCAGCATTACTTCGGGCCGGAACGATTTGAATGTATTCTCGGCCAGAAAGAAGGCCTGAAAATCAAACCCGACCCTGCTCCGGTAAATTGGGTTATGAACGAACTGGGAATCAGCAACCCCAAAGATGTTCTGTATATCGGCGACAGCGATATCGATGCACAGACGGCTCTGAATGCTGGGGTGGATTTCGTCGGGGTCAGCTGGGGATTTCGATCCATTGAACAGATTAAAGCTGCCGGCGGGCAAATAATCGTGCATCAGGCCGCCGAAATTCTGGAAATTTTATGATTTGGTACTGTCTATATTCCCAGAGTGCATTATCGTACTAAACATAGACAGAGTAGCAGAAGAAAACAGATTTATGAAAGTCCACCAGGATGAACATGTCCTGCAAAGCCCGGCTGCGCCGCCGCCCTGGTACTGGCCGTTTTTGTTTCCATTAAACGAGACCGGCCTGGGCATGATCGGGGTGTTCATCCTCTGTAAAATTGTTCTTGGCGCCCTGGCTTTTGTACCAATCGCCACAATTGGCTTTGTCATAGCCATCCTATCCGCCATAGTCGAAGGATATATTGGCTGGTATCTGTGCCTGTGTGTGCAGGTTACCGCAGAAGGACAAACCACAGCCCCCGATATTCTGCAGGAGGACGAAGGCGATTATACGGAAATAATAGCCAGGATGAGCCGAATTTTGTTTGCGGCTGCTCTCTGTTTTACGCCGGGATTCATCTATTTGATCTGGACCCGAAAGACGGATGAAACATTATGGCATATTCTGGCTGTCGGTTTGTTCTTCCTGCCGATGGTCTTATTATCCACTATTCTGCATGATTCTCTCTGTGGCCTCAATCCGATTCTCATTGTGCTATCCATTATTCGCACTCACCTGTATTACCTGCTGCTGGTTCTGTGTTTTTGCATTCCGTTTGGATTATTTGTTGTGCTGGCAATCTACGCCAATCGGTGGGGTATTTGGATGGCTCTGCCTGCAGAGGCAATGACCTTATACCTGGCTTTTGTCGGCTCCGCCATGCTGGGCCGGTTTTATTACCGAAATGAATCTCGTCTTGACTGGGGTATCTAATCAGCCGCGACGAATCTGAACGCTTCTGGCGTGAGCATCCAGTCCTTCGGTCATTGCCAATCGGATAATGTCATCGGCGCTGTCAGCGAGCTTGCGGGCATCGAATTCGATGATACTGCTGGACTTGACAAATTCGTTGCTGGTCAGTGCACTGAAGAACTTGCTGGTCTGGCGGGTCGGCAGGGTATGGCTTGGCCCGGCGTAATAATCGCCCGCGGCAACCGGCGTGTAGGGTCCGATGAATATAGCCCCTGCATTGACTAATTTTTCGCTGACAGCCTTGCTCTGATCACCGCATTGGACCTGCAGATGTTCAGCGGCAAAGGCATTGGCCCAGTCAATGACCTGTTCCATGGTCTTAAGGACTACAATGCCGCTGTAGGCCAGAAGGCACGCCCGCGTCGCTTCCGACCGTCCCAGCCGGGCGACCTGGTGTTCCAGTTCCGCCAGAACCGCCTCAGCCAGCTTTTCCGAGGCGGTTACCAGAATCCCTGCGCCCGGGTCATGTTCAGCCTGACTGAGCATATCTGCGGCCACCCATGCCGGATTTGCCTGCTCGTTGGCCACAATCAGCACATCGCTGGGCCCGGCAAAGGAATCAATATCGACCAGCCCATACACCTCTTTCTTGGCAAGCTGTACCACATCATGTCCCGGCCCGACAATCTTATCGACCTTGCGAATCGTCTGCGTTCCCCATGCCAGTGCCGCTACGGCGTGTGCACCGCCCAATCGATAGACTTCCGTAATCCCCAGTTCAAAACACAGTCCCAGAATCACCGGATGAATACCGCCCTGATATCGCGGCGGAGAAATTACTACAATATCCCGCACGCCGGCGACCTGTGCCGGGACTGCGGTCATAATGACTGTGCTGGGCAGGGGAGCACTGGCGCCTGGAATACAAACCCCTACCCGCTGTAAAGGACGGTACCGGATACCCGCCGAGGTGATTTTGTTCCCGATAAAAATCTCGGCCTGATAACGACGGACATTCTCTATAGCCTTTCGCAGGGAACGCAGCAGATCGTTATCCAGACCGGCATGGGCTTTTTTGAGTTCCTCCTGCGGGATACGAAACTGGCAAGCAGACAGCTTGACTTTATCGAATTTTTCCGTGAATTCAGCAACTGCCTCATCCCCTCGATTGCGAACTTCTTCAACAATCGCACGGACGCTCTGAGCCAGTGATGTTCGGCTGTGCAAAAAAGCCTGCATCGAATGTTCGTCCAGCAGATGACGGACTTTGTTTTGGAAATCCGGATCGCTATGATGCATCACGATAGAACGTAAAGAAGCACTCAAAGAAGTCCCTCCTTAAGGTGTGAAGTTGCCGTTGGAATAGGTTCGCTGGGCCCGGTACAGCAGCAGATATTGCTGCCCCTGACTTCGCGAGAGAATCCCCGAAATCGTATAGCGGTAGCGTCCCATCGCACGGGCCAGCGCATCTTCGGTCATTTCCAGTGTCAGACAGGGCAGCAGCACATAATCCGCCGTCTCCACCTTGCGGCCAAAACCATCCGGCTGGAATTGTCTGGTCTGGCCCAAAGTAATATACCCGGCCTTGCTAATCAGCGACGAATCTGCAGTGGTTTGTGCGGTCGTCTCGCTAATCTGGGCCAAATCGACCTTACTTTGCGATCGAAGCAGCTTCATAATATCGCTGGGAATGACTTCCGAATCCGTGCTGTTGGGGTCTGTCACGGGGGAGGCTTCTGCCGGGACAGGAACCGCCTTTTCCGGCTCAACTAACGGCATGACTTGAATCGGAAACAGGTAATTTTCCTTTCGGTACAGCGTCAAAATCCCCCAGATTTTAATCCGTACCTCGGTGTTCTCTTTGGCAAAGGCCCGTATCTGGTCCAGACCGCCCGAAGCCAGAATTTTCAGGGGAATGCCGGACGGAAATACCGTTTTCATATATTTCAGTTCCGCATCCGTGGAAAACGTCCACAGGTTTTTATCGACCTTGTCCTGTCGGGCAATGCCGTCGATGGCATTCAGCACAAATCCTTCCGGTAATGTCGGTCTGGCTGCCTGGGCAATGCCAGCACCCGTCCATACCGCAAGGCAAAGGAATAATCGTTTCATATCCATGTTTATCTTGATTCCGTCGAAATGAAATGTCGTTTCAGGAATTCTACGGCCTCTGCCAGGTCTTCAGCAACAGCGAGGCTGTCTTTGCTGGCCAGGTCTGCCTGTTCCATCATCACCACCAGCGGCTGCCAGAAATCCCGCATGACCACAATCGGCTTATTTGCCGTCTCAAAACGCTTGTGTTTGTGTTCCCACACATACGCCAGTTCCAGCAGCGTTCCGGTTCCGCCAGGCAGGACGAGGTAGCCATTACCGATTTCGACCAGTTTTTTTAGCCGCTGGTCAAGATTGTCGGTAGCCAGTTCTGTACTGACATACGGATTGGCCTTGCCGCGTCGAAAGGCTTTACAGGTCACGCCGAACACCTGTGCACCTGCCTGAACCGCACCCTGTGCCGAGGCCAGCATCGTGCCGCCATACCCGCCATTGGCAATATCAAATCCTGCTGCGGCCAATGCTCTGCCGGCTTCCATCGCCAGTGTGAATACCGTATCGCCTTCAACGACCTTGCTGGTACCAAATACTGTAATAATAGGTCTGGATTTCAAAATCATCGCCGTCCGGCCATCATCTTGGTGTAGTGCAGCAGGCCTGCATGCAGCAGGATATCCCGGTCTCGGGCTGACAAGGTCAGCTTGCCTCGGAAGGTCTGGCCGCTGGTCTTGTTCTGGATCGTAACCTCATCCCGTCCCTGAATCGCAGCAGTCAACTCTTCAATTGCAAGATCATCATCAGCGTTAATTGCCTCATAATCGGCTGGATTGGCAAACTCAATCGGCACGATCGCAAAGTTAATCAGGTTCGCTTTATGGATTCGCTCAATACTTTTGGCGACAATCGCCCGCACACCCAGATACATCGGGCACAACGCCGCATGCTCACGACTGGACCCCTGTCCATAGCTTTCCCCGGCAATAATCACCCCGCAGCGATCCTGGGCCTTCAGGGCCAGTGCCCGATCCGCAAAAGTAGGTTTGCCTTCTTCATTGAAGCAGTTAAACACATATTTTGAATATAACGGCACATTGGAGCGGTATTTCAAAAATGCCCCGGCCGGCATGATATGGTCGGTCGTAATCTTGTCACCACATTTGAGCAGTACCTTACCGTCCAGATGTTCCGGCAAGGGCTTGGGCGATTCCGGCACGACTATTGTCGGCCCGCGGAGCACCTGGGCCGCGCCCGATTCCTCCGGCGACAGCGGCGGCAGCAGCATACTGTCATCAATCAGAAATTCCCGCGGCACACGAATCTTGGGATATTTAATCCCCATTAACTGCCGCAGGTTGCGAGGATCGGTAATCTCACCCATAATTGCCGAGGCAACCGCGGTTTCCGGACTAACCAGATAACACATGTCGTTCTTGGTTCCTGTCCGCCCTGCGAAATTCCGATTGAACGTCCGCAGTGACACCACGCCATCAGCCGGCGAAAATCCCTGCCCGATACATGGCCCGCAGCCGGATTCAATAATTCTCGCCCCGGCTGCAATCATATCTGCCAAGGCCCCATTGCGAGCCAGCATCTCCAGCACTTGCCTGCTGCCCGGCGCCACGCCAAATTCCACCATCGCATCAATCTGCTTGCCTCGCAGCACCTCCGCCACCAGCATCATATCCGTATAACTCGAATTTGTGCAGCTTCCGACAATCACCTGCCCAATTTTAAGCCCTTCGATATCCCGGATGGCCTGAATATTATCCGGTGACGACGGACACGCTGCCATCGGCACCACCTCCGAAAGATTAATCGGAATCACACGTTCATATTCCGCTCCCGGGTCTGCATGAAGGGGCTGAAAATCCCGCCCGCGGTCCTGGGCTTCCAGGAATGCCTGCGTCAATTCGTCGCTTGGGAAGATACTGGTCGTAACGCCCAATTCCGCGCCCATGTTGGTTATCGTAGCCCGCTGCGGTACTGTCAGCGTCTTGACGCCCGGCCCAAAATATTCCACGACGCACCCCACATTGCCCTTGGTCGTCAGGATGCTCAGCAATTTTAAAATGACATCCTTGCTTGAGACCCACTCGTTCAGCTTGCCAGTCAGCTCCACGCCGATCACCTTCGGGCAGGTCAGATAAAATGGCCCGCCCCCCATCGCTACCGCCACATCCAGCCCGCCGGCACCCATCGCCAGCATCCCCATTCCACCACAGGTTGGCGTATGCGAATCGCTGCCCAGCAGCGTTGCCCCAGGCCGAGCGAATCGCTCCAGATGCACCTGGTGACAGATGCCGTTGCCTGGCCGCGAATGCCACGCCCCATGCTTGGTCGATACCGTCTGTAAATACAAATGGTCGTTATGGTTTTCTGGCCCGAACTGAGCCATATTATGGTCCACATAACTGACCGACACCTCGGTCCTGACTCGTCCGGTGCCCATCATCTCAAACAACAAAAACGCCGTTGTCCCCGTCGCATCCTGGGTCAGGGTCTGGTCAATGCGAATGCCTATAGGGTTACCCGCCTTCAATTCGCCTTCGACTAAATGTTTATGTAAAATCTTGTATGTTAATGTCCGATTCATTGTTAAGCCTTTGCAATGACAAAAGTTACGGTTTTCTTCATGTGCTTGGTGCTCGAATCTGCTTAATTCAATTTACCACAGTAGTGCCTGAAAAACAACGTTTTTGCACGAAAAAACCCACTTTGTCCCCCTTGGTCTCTGGCACAATGAATAGGGGTTCTTAAGTGCAGTACTCCTGCATTCAATGTCCCTTTGGAACCTTCAATGGATTCAACTAAAAATGGTTACCTTCAAGGTGCAAGATTTGCACGCATAAATTTTGTATCTTGTCAAGTCGGTTCATTGTGTCTATAATACCTCTTTTATGATTATCTATGATTTATGTCGGCATTAGAAAGGAAATAGTAATGACTGCCAGGAATAAACCGGAAAAAGTAGTATTAGCTTACAGCGGCGGGCTGGATACCAGCGTGATCCTGCCATGGCTGAAGGAAACATATGGGTATGAAGTGGTGGCGTTTGCCGCCGAACTGGGACAGGGTGACGAATTGGCAGGCATTCAGAAAAAGGCTTTGGCTACGGGTGCAGTCAAGTGCATTGTTAAGGACCTCCGCAAGGAATTTGTGGAAGATTACATCTGGCCCATGCTGAAAAGCGGCGCGGTGTATGAAAACGGGTACCTGCTGGGTACGAGCATTGCTCGCCCGCTGATTGCCAAGCATCAGGTTGATGTTGCCCGCCAGACCGGGGCAACGGCGGTATCCCATGGCGCTACCGGCAAAGGTAACGACCAGGTGCGGTTTGAGCTGACATTTATGGCACTGGCGCCGGATTTGAAGATTATTGCCCCCTGGAAGGACCCGAATTTCACGCTGACCAGCCGGGAGGCAGCCGTCGAATACGCCAAACAGCGAAAAATCCCGATTCAGCAGTCGGTTAAGAAAATTTATTCGCGTGACCGGAACCTTTGGCATATTAGCCACGAGGGGGCGGACCTGGAAAATCCGGCCAATGAGCCGAAGGATGAGATGCTGGTTCTGTGCCGGCCCATTTCGAAGACCCCAAACAAGGCCGAATATGTCGAAATCGGATTTGAGCAGGGTATCCCGGTAAAGTTAAACGGCAAGACAACCGATGGCGTCAAGCTGATTGAAACCCTCAATATTATCGGCGGCATCCATGGTGTCGGTGTTGCGGATTTGGTGGAGAATCGTCTGGTGGGAATGAAATCCCGCGGAGTATATGAGACGCCCGGCGGAACGATTCTGACGACGGCTCACAGGGCACTGGAAATGTTGTGTCTGGACCGGGAGACAGCTCACTATAAACAGCTGATATCGCTGAAGTATGCCGAAATGGTCTATTATGGACAATGGTTCTGCCAGCTCCGTGAGGCGCTGGATGCATTTGTGGACGTAACGCAGCGGAATGTGACCGGCACTGTGCGGCTCAAGCTCTATAAGGGGAAGGCTACACTAGCCGGCATGACCAGTCCCAAGAGCCTGTATAATCCGGATCTGGCCAGCTTTACCATGGGCGCCGAATACAATTCCACCGATGCAACCGGATTCATTCGGCTATTTGGTCTGCCAATGAAGGTGGCCGGGATTGTCAGCCGTCAGACCGCTGCAGCCAAGTCTGCCAAAAAGAAAAAGTAATAATACCCAACGGGTATAGAAAAGGATATCGGCGTGTCGCCAGAATGGATTTGGATGGCGTTTATTGCTGCGTTCGGGGCCTGCGTTGGCAGTTTCCTGAATGTAGTCATTTATCGGCTGCCGCGGGAGAAATCCCTTGTGTGGCCGGGGTCTGCATGTCCATCCTGTGATACGCCGATACGCTTTTATGATAATATTCCGCTGTTTTCATGGCTGATTCTGGGGGGGCGATGTCGGGCGTGCAAAACCTCGATTTCTCCCCGTTATTTTCTGATTGAACTGCTGACGGCGTGCCTGTTTATCGGGGTCTATCTGTGGTATTTTTATTTTGAGGGCCGACAGATGGAACTGCCGGGCGAAATGGCAATTCAGCGGTTTATGGCTGGGGGGTGGCTGGTCTATCTGAATGTGATGATTCTGGTGTCGGTGTTTCTGGCGGCCTCGGCGATTGATCTGGAGCTGTGGGTTATTCCGCTTGAGCTGTGCTGGTTTGTGACGGCAGCGGGAATTATCGCGGCCAGTGTCAGCGGGTATGTGCTATCCCCTTCGCAGATAGATATTCACCAGATTTTTCCGATGGCAACTCCTACACAGGCATCAATTGCGGCGGGAGCGGGGATAGGGCTGATTATTTCGCTGGGCTGCCTGAAATCAGGATTGATTAAGCCAAGTTATCCGTATCCGGAAGGTCACGAAAAAATCTCGGACAATCCGGAATCGCAGGAGCCGGAATTCGATGACCGGCGGGAGATATTAAAAGAGATCGTTTATCTTATTCCGATAATAGCGGGAGGATTTGTCGGGTATATGTTTGTTCGCTCCGAGGCTGGATTGGCAATGTGGGATCACTGGCTTGGGATTCCGGCTGTTCGGGGCTTTTTCGGGGCGTTGATGGGGTATTTTGCAGGCTGTACGGTGGTCTGGGCGACCCGGATTGCTGGGACTCTGGTTTTTGGCCGGGAAGCGATGGGGCTTGGGGATGTGCACCTGATGGGAGCCGCGGGAGCAGTGATTGGGCCGTGGATGGCGGTGCTGGCATTTTTTATCGCTCCGTTTTTTGGGCTGATCTGGGCATTATATCAATGGATTTTCAAAAAAAGTCGACAAATTCCGTATGGTCCATTCTTGTCAATTGCGGTTTTTGGCGTTATGATTTTCGATGACTGGATACGAAATCTATTTATGAACTGGTATGGTTTTTAACACTGACATAGACGAAAGGGAGGTCACATTATGAAAACCACAGGAAAAATGATGTTTGTTTTGGTTGGACTGGTTGCTGCAACGATGCTGACAGGCTGCACCGACTGGAAGAAGAAATACGAGGCTCTGGACGTGGAATATCAGAACGTCAAGGGATTGTATGAAAACTGTGAAGCGACCCTGTCAAGTTCCGCATCCGAAAAAGGCCGGCTGGAGCGGGATTTGGCGGACAGCAGGCGGCAGCTGGAAGAAATGCAAAGGCAAATAGCCACCAAGCAGGCGACTCCTGCTCAAGCGACTGGATTTGAGGGGGTCGGCGATGTTGCCGTGGATGCCGCTGCGGGGACGATTACCGTAACCATCAGCGATGCGATTCTGTTTGCCTCAGGCAGCGCGACGCTGAAGAGTGCTTCGATTGCCGAACTGGACAAGGCCTATAGCGTGCTGCGTTCCAAATATGCCGGACGCAAGATTGACATTGTCGGCCATACGGACACAGACCCCATCAACAAGACCAAGAACAAATGGCAAGATAACTGGGAACTGTCGGCAGAACGAGCCCTGACGGTGGTACGGTACTTAGTGAAGAAAGGGATTCCGGATGAAACGATCCGGGCTGCCGGTTGTGGCGAATCGCGTCCGGTTGCATCCAACAGCACGGCTGCAGGCAAGGCCAAGAACCGCCGCGTGGAAATCGTTGTGTATATGCGATAGCAGCGGATCGCTCGGACTTATTGAGAGTTGAGAAAGCCGATGGTACTATATGTACCGTCGGCTTTTATTTTGATTTCGACCGCACCGTCACGGCCGGTGTAAAAGGCCTGCTGGTTTGGTGCAGGCAAGCAGACATGACTCAGCCGGCTTTGCGAACAACTGGCGATGAGAATATCGGGGGCGATGCAGGCGATGAAATGGGGGGCCAGGTTGGTGGTTGAGCCATGGTGGGGCAAAATCAGGATATCGGCGTGCAGGTCCGGGTATTGTTTCAACAGTTCCGTCTGGGCTGCAGCTTCAATGTCGCCGCACAGGAGAATGGATTTGCCGGCATAGGTAATCAACAGGACCTCGGATCGGTCGTTGTCGGATAGCGACAAAGAGACGGCGTCTGTTGGCCAGAGACTGCGGATTTGGATGGAATCGGAGTTGAGGAGGCGGGGGATGGGCTGGATGGGGATGTTGTACTGATTCAGTTGCCGGATTAATTGAGCCGGGGCGGAGGGGGATTGAGCTCGATCGATAAATGTGGTATTGGCATACACAGTGTTGAGGAAGCCGGTTGCGGCGATTTCCGGCAGGCCATTGAAATGGTCAAGATCGCCGTGGCTGATGAAAGCGGCCCGGAGGCGGTCGATTCCCTTATATTTGAGATAGGGGATAACAACACGTGATCCGGGGTCCTTATGGCTGATGGAGCCGGTATCAAACAGATAGGCATCGCCGCGGGGCGTCCGGAGCACGATGGCCTGGCCATGGCCGACAGAAAGACAGCACAGCGACAGACCCTCTCGGTGGGAATGAAGGTGAACAGCAAGCCCAGCAATCACAATCGCAGTCAACACTGTATATCCGAGTTTTCGTGCAACAGCGTGAAGATGATGTCGGAGCAGCCATATCAGGATGAGCAAATAATATGCTGCGACAATCCAGCCGGCAACAGGACCGATGCGAAACGAGGTGAAATCGACGGCAGCAAACCATTGGACGGCGACGGAAAACAGGCGGCAGCAGTGAAGAATGACTACACTCATCATCGCAGACAGGGTAGGCAGGAAACCCGCCAGCAGTATCTTGAAAAAGCCCAGATAAAGGATAATCGGTACGATAGGAGCCACGAGGATGGTCCAGAAGGTGCACAAGGGCGTAAACGAACCAAAATGCCACAACAGAATGCCGCTGCCGCCGAACCAGGCGGCAAAGCCGACCGCGCCCATTTCAATCAGAATCTGGATAAGCCAGTAGAGTGTGCGTGCGGGTAAAGAGCCGGTGGCTAACAATTGACTCTTTTCGAGAGTATATTGGCTGAGTCGACTGAGAGTAGGTTTATAGAACAACAGAATGCCCAGAATGGTGCCGTACGAGAGCTGCCAATCGGGATAGAATAAGTCCATCGGGCGGTACAAAAGCATAACCAAAGCGGCAACAGCCAGCGTATTGACAGGATGGGGCCGGCGGCGAAACAGCATTGCAGCACAAAAAATCCAGCAGACGACCACAGCCCGCAGGGTGGGTGCCCGGGGCGGGACAATAAGGGCGTAGGCGGTGATAAGAATCCAGGTAACGATGGCACGTTTTCGTTTTTCGAGACCGGCGGCTTTGGCAATCCACCAGACAATAGCGGCAATAATGGCCATATGCATCCCAGACAGGCTGATGATATGTGACAGGCCAGTTCGGAGAAACGCTTCATTGGTTGGCAAATCGATGGTTTGCTGATACCCCAGAAGAAGTGCGGCTGCCATCGCGGTCCGCTGGTCGGATTCATCTGGCATTTCAGACAGCAAGCCCTGCCAGGCCAGCCGCTTCAGAGCAGAAATTATATGATGGAAGGTAAGACCGACTGGTCGGTCCAGCACGCAAATACCATCGCTGGTCTGAACAGCAGCTGACAGGTGGACCCCGCGGCTGTGCATATACTTCTGAAAATCAAACTGTCCGGGGTTGGCAGGCGGCTTCAAGCCGCTAAGGATACAGTACATCTGGACACGATCCAGCGAGCGGATATGAACCGTCGGCTGGGCGATCTGGACACGAATAACACCGCGAGCCGAGGCCCAGTCGCCGGTTCTGGTCTGGTACTGGTCAAGAGCCAGATAAAAGCTGCGGGCAGGTTCGGTAAACTGGTAATCCCCGAACAGCCAGCTTTTGCGGTTTTCGCGATAGATGTCGCTGATGATGGTTCCACGAATCGTCGCAGGATAGGGTTCGGAACGAACCAGAAGCCGGGCATCGTTGGGATAGGGGGTATGAAAATAGTCCAGCCGCAGCATCCCCAGCCAGACAAACAGCAGCGTCAGGCACAGCGTAAGCCATGCAGCCTGATGATGAAGGCTTTTGAATCGGCGTAAAGCCAGGGAAAGCAGCACCGTCATCAATGCACCGATGAAGCAAACCATCCAGCAAAGACGCAGGCTTGATCCCAGACTAAGACCGATGATAAAACCGACTGCTGCAGGAAGAGCAGGGACGGTAATGAGAATCGTCTCAATCACCGGCGGCCTGACTGCTAGCTGCTCGTCCAGTCGTTGGATCTGCTGCGCAATGGGGTCCAGCGTTTTGAGCCGCATGGAAGCCGTCCTCCTTCATCAACGGCTTAGGTCAGTTATTTTTTGGGTTCGATTCGCTCCCGCCCGCCCATGTAGGGCCGCAGAACTGCAGGGATAGTAATGGAACCATCGGCATTCTGATACAGTTCCATGATGGGAATCAGGATGCGAGGTGAGGCAATCACTGTATTGTTAAGCGTATGGCAGAAGACGTTTTTCTTCTGTTCGGTTTTGTATTTGAGATTCAGGCGTCGAGCCTGGAATTCATAAAATCGGCTGGCCGAGTGAGTTTCTCCATAGCTTTTGCGGGATGGCATCCAGGTTTCAATGTCAAATTTCTGAACCTGACCGCGGCCGAGATCCCCGGAGCAAACATTGACCACACGATACGGCAAGCCAAGGGCTTGCAGGACAGCTTCGGAATTACCCAGAATTTCCTGATGATATTGGATACTTTTCTGTTCGTCGTTTTCACCAATAATAACCTGTTCGACCTTGTCAAACTGGTGGATGCGGTACAGGCCGTAGGTGTCTTTGCCTGCAGCGCCGGCTTCGCGGCGGAAACAGGAACTCATGGCCACAAATTTGACGGGAAGCTGTTTTTCGGTCAGCATTTCATTCATATAATAGGCCGTCAAGGGCACTTCGGCAGTACCGACCAGGTTGAGTTCGTCTCGCTCCATCTGGTAGGTCTGTTCTTCGGAGCCGGGAAAATAACCGGTACCCCGCATGGCTTCGTTACGCATCAGCAGGGGGACGATCATCGGGGTATAGCCGCGGCCAATCATAAAATCCATCGCAAAATTCATAACGGCCCGATGCAGCATGGCACCCTCTCCCTTGAGGAAGTAGTTACGCGTGCCGGCCAGTTTGACACCGCGTTCCATATCAATCATATCCAGTGCCTGGCCCAGCTGAATGTGGTCTTTGGGTTCGAAATCGAAGGTGCGAATTTCGCCCCGTTTATACAGTTCGACATTTTCGGTGTCATCCATACCCAGCGGTACTTCCGGCGAGGGGGGCTGCGGCACCTCAAGCATCAGGGCGTCAAATTCAGGCTGGATTCGCTTGAGTTCGTCGTTGAGGGCGGCTTCTTTTTCCTTAAGCTTGCTCAGTTCAGCCAGGACGGCCTGTTTTTCCTGGGCCGGCAATTTGGGGATTTCTTTGCCGATACGGTTTTTTTCAGTGACGATGTCCTGAAGCATTTGTTTGGCAGCCATAATTTTGCTGTCCAGTTCAAGCAGAGCATCAATATCGACATCAAAACGTTTGGCTTTGGCACCGTCTTTAAAAAGCTGAGGATTTTCCCGTACAAGCTTGATATCTATCATTTTTGATCCCTCAAATCGTTAAACCAACAGTCTGAACTTACTCTTTATATCGCTTGATGATGATGACATTATTTTGTCCGCCGAAACCAAAGGATTCCTTGAGTGCCACATTGACTTGGGCTTTCCTGGGTTTGTTGGGGACATAATCCAGATCCAGGTTCGGATCCGGCTCATGCAAATTCATGGTCGGCGGCAGGGTATTTTCCTGAATTGCCATAACGCAGGTGATCAGCTCGGCGCAGCCAGTGGCACCGATAAGGTGACCAAACTGGCTCTTGGGACTGCTGCATGGAATTTTATAGGCCTGCGGACCAAAGACGGTTTTAATGGCCTTGGTTTCGATGGAGTCGTTTTCAGAGGTACTGGTGCCGTGAGTGCTGATATAGTCGATGTCGTTGACCGTCAGGCCCGCATCTTCGAGAGCACGCTGCAGGGCCTGTACCGCACCGCGGGCATCTTCATGCATATCGGTCACGCGAAACGCATCGCTGCTGGAACCAAAACCAATGACTTCAGCCAGAATCGTCGCCTTTCGTCTCTGGGCGTTTTCGAGTGTTTCCAGGACGACAATAGCTGCACCTTCACCCAGTACAAATCCATCGCGCGTTGCAGAGAACGGACGTGAGGCGGTCTGCGGGCTGTCATTGCGGGTAGACAGGGCTGTCAGGCGATTGAACCCGGTAACGCCCAGTGGGTGTATCATCGAATGACAGCCGCCGGCAATCATGACATCGGCTTTCCCATAGCGAATCAGCATGGAAGCTTCACCCACAGCCTGCGTACTGGCAGCACAGGCTGTCAGACAGCTGCGACTGATGCCCCGGGCACCGGTCAGCAGGGCCACGTGGGCAGCAGGCATACTGGGCTCCTGCTCGAGTTCCTGAGTCGGGGTCATTTTTATGGCAGCAGATTGAACCCAGGCATTCCAATCCGGCTGTTGCTTCTCCTCGACCCAGGAATCAATCAGCGATTGAAAGAAAGCGTCGTTGTTGACGGAACCTTCGCCTGCCCCCAGATAAATTCCCATTCGTCGGCGATCAATCCCGTCGGCGGGGTGGTCGGTTTCGATGTCGATACCGGCCTGCCTGCACGCCTGGGCGGCGGCGCCAACGACAAACTGTGAGCCGCGATTACCGGTATTATGCAATTGGACATTTTTGACAAAACGGCTTAACTGGTAATCTTTGACTTCGGCATCAAATTGCGTGGGAAAGGTGGAAGCGTCGAACAGTGTATTGTATCCCATACCGTGTTTGCCGGTCATGAGCCCCTCCCACATTTCAGCAACCGAATGCCCCAGGGGGCATATGATTCCCATGCCTGTAATAACGACTCTATGTTTCATTGACTTTCGTCCTTAATTGACTTGAGAATAACTGCGGCACACTGTCCGCCAAAAGAGTAACCACAGCACAAAACATAATTCAACGGCTGATGCAGCGGCTCCCGGAGAAAATGGAGTTTGCATCCGGCTGTTGGAGAATCCAGATTGACCGCCTTACCGGTTTTCCCGTGGCAAATGGCCAGGGCAGCGGCAATTAAATCCAATGCTCCTGCGGCAGCACCGGAGTGCCCCAGCAGTGCCTTGGTCGGCCAGACAGGAACCACACAAGCGGCCTGCCCAAGGGCGTTCTGGATGCCGATGGCTTCAGCCTGATCATCGCAGGGAATACCCGTGCCGCACGGGATGATCAGATCCAGTTTGTCCGGGGTGATACCGGCCTGCTGCAATGCGGTTTCAATAGCATAAGTGACAGCTTGACCATTTGGTTCCAGATGGGTATAGTCCGGATTCAGACTGTGGCTGGCACCCCAGCCGGCGACTTCGGCCAGCATGGATGCGCCGCGGTGACGAGCGGTCTGCATGTCTTCGAGAACCAGGGTTCCGGCAGCTTCGGAAAACACCGTTCCGGCAGCCTGAGCATCAAACGGCCTGCAGGCGGCTGAGGGATTGTCATTCGAGGAGCAATTGGCTCGTTTCATCAAGTACTGACGAACGATACCGAAGGGATGAATGCGGGTCTCGCCGCCTCCTGCCAGGGCGGTTTCGACATCACCGCGAATAATCATCTCGGCGGCTTCCGAAACCGCCAGGTAAGAACTGGCATCGCCGCAGGTAATGGTATTGCTGGGGCCCTGGATATCGTGAATAATGGCCACGTGACAGGGCAGCATATTGGGCAGGTATTTGAGCAGCCACAGGGGGGTCAGGGTCTGCATTCCTTCACTGCCCCATTTGCGAATATCGAATTTGCCGTCAGTGACACAAAGCTTGACGGACTGGGCCATCTCTGTCAGATCACAGGCGATCAGGCCGGCCCCATAGTTGATGGCGGTTCGCTGGGGAATCAGCGTGGGGGTCTTGCCTTCGTCGGCTTTGCTGATTAGGCCGCTGTGTTTGACAGCCTCATGCGAAGCGGCAACGGCCAGCTCAATGTCGCGGCTCATCAGCTTGGTGGCTTTACGATGACTCTTGGGGACATAGTCACGGATGTTAAATGGGGGGACTTCGCCGGCGATTTTGCAGTCAAAGGCAGACGCATCAAAATTGCGAATCGGCCCCAGCCCGCACCGACCTTCGAGAAGCCCCTGCCACATCTGGTCACTGGTTAATCCAAGCGGAGAAACGGCCCCGACTCCGGTAATCACAACCCGACGCTGCATTAGTTGGCCCCCTCCGTGGTTTGGGTTTCAACGAATCCGGTCAGCAGGGAATTGAACATGTCGGTAAAGACAAAATTTTCTTCCGGGAATTTTTTGCCCGCCAGGTTTTTATCCACATGACTGAACATCAGGTTAATCTGAGCGATCAGGGTGTCGCCGCGTTTGATGACACCGGTGGTGCTGGCGGCTTCCGGGGCGATGGATTCGATCTCCGCATGCAGAGTAATGGTGTCGCCCGGGCGGACATAGTGATGGAACACCGCGTTTTTTATCTTGGCCAGGACGACTTTTTCCTGGAACTTACGGGCCTCACCGACGAGGATACCGGCCGTCTGAGCCATGGCCTCGATCATCAGGCACTCGGGCATAATCGGGAAACCCGGGAAGTGGTCGTGGAGATGCTCCTCGGCCAGGGACACATTTTTAAGCGAGACCGCCCGTTTTCCGCTTTCAAATTCCAAAAATTTATCAATCCAAATCCAACGCATAATTTTGTTCTCAAAAAGGCTATCGGCAGGAGCGCCACATCAGCGAGCCTGCCGATACATCCAGTTTATGGTTTTTATTCAATTTCAGAATCCAGCCCATCTCCAGGTCCGATTGGGTGAAAATGGAAAAGGAAAATGAACGTGGAAGACTTATTTCAGTTTGCCTTCGATAAAGTTCACGATAGCGCTGACAGTGAACAGGTCCGCAATCTTGTTGACGTCGGGATTCTTTTCGAATTCCGAGAAATCCGTATGCGGCATCTTGGCCTTCAGCTCAGCAAGCCCTTTGGCGGTAACTTTGCCGCCGCTGACATATTCGGGATTGTTCATCACCGCTTCGGCAGGGAAAAGCTCTTCGCGGGGCACCTTGATATTGAATGCCTTTTCCAGACGAAATACGATGTCCAGAAAATCAATGCTTTCAGCCCCCAGATCGCCCATCAGCGTGGCGTCTTCGGTCACATCACTATCGTCCAGTCCCAGCGCATCAACCAAAACATCCTTGACCTGATTGAAAATGTCATCTCGGCTCATTGCCATAATATCTGTTCTCCATTATTGTTTCCAAAAATCCTTCGCCGATGGCGATTTAATTTATTGACTATCCATTATTCGCTGTAAAGCAGCTTCCACCGTTTTTTCATGTTGTCCACAATCTGACCATCGACATGAGCCAGCTTGGGATTCTCATCACCCAGGTTAAAATGCCGCATCGTGAAATTGGCAGCCACAATTTCCTCATCGCCACAGACACCGACACCCGTAAAACTGCTGGTGTTGTCCTCAAGGGCCTTGGCGGTCACCGTGTAGCATATCTGCATACCCGGAGCGGCAAAGCTTTTATACCGCACATTCCGAGCACTTTCCAGCAAAACCATGCTCTGGGCAAAGTGATTGTTCTGCCGCACCAGCCAGGAGGCTGACTCAATCAGACCTTCCAGTAATAACACACCCGGCAGGACGGGGAATATGGGGAAATGATCCGCCAGATATTCCTCGGCCAGCGAGACGCTTTTGACCGCGGTCAACGATTTTCCCGGCTCTATGGCCGTTACTTTGTCTATCAGTATGAATTTCATAGCCTGCGAATTGTAGCTAAAAGCTTTCCTTTTTCCAGTTTTTTTTGGAGTTTTTTCAGAATTAACAAGAAGTAATAGACAGGGTAAAATTTGGATTGGAGCTGGTTGTACATTTCAGTATAATTATGGATGTATTAATTCCAGTAATTACCAGGTTGTATGATGCATAATCTATGATCCACTGCATATCACAGACAACCCCTGGAGTTAGCAGACCTAAAATCTCGTAAGAATAACATGATTTAAAACAAGCAAAGATGCGGTGAAATGCTCCTTAGATAATGATGATGTTTCGGGCATGGCTTCGTGGCTCTCAATAAAATTATTGGATAAGGTTCTGGTTTTGCGAAATAGGCCCTGTGATGGGGAAAGTGTCTGGGGCAACAATGCCACCGGAGATAATCATTTTGAATGCCTCTTCGACGGTCATTTTGGTCAAAAAAACCTCGCTGGCTGGCAGCATGATAAAAAAACCCGTGGTTGGGTTGGGGCAGGTCGGAATGAATATCTTGCAATAGGCCGAGTTTGTATTGTCTCGGATATTGCCTGTCAGGAATCCAAGAGAATATAGCCCTTTTCGTGGGAATTCGACCATGACCACCGATTTAAAAGCCGTATTGTCCGGCAGGGACAGGGCCGTGGTAACCTGTTTGGTGGCCGAGTAGATAGTACTGGCTAAGGGAATCCGCATGACCAGAGTCTCGCCCAATGCCAAAAGTTTCCGGCCTGCAACAAATTTGGCGATAGCTCCTATCAGATAAATGATAAACAGCAGGCACAGAATAGTGGCCACCGAGATGGCATATTTAACATAGTGCTCGGGGAGTTGCTGCATTAAGTGAATCTTCAATAGAAACGCCAGCACTTTGTTAACAATAGGCTCAAGGAAGCCCTTGAGAGCGTTGAACAGCCAGAAAATGATGACAATCGTTACCGCAAATGGTACGATAACGAATATACCACTAAGGAGACGATTCCGGATATTCAAAGACACATTTTTATAAAAACTTTGATTATGTTCGCTCGACATTCTACACACCTGCTACCTGATTGATTCGTAATAGAAGTCACCGACTATATCCTGTTTTGTCCGAAAAACAAGCTATAATGGGGGTGAATATTTTGATTCACTAAGCAAGACCATGAAGCCATCTTATTTGCAGGGTCACAAAATAATGAGAAATGCAGGGTATTTCGAGTTTTTTCTGGAAATTTCCGGGCAAGCGACTATACTAACTGCCTCATTCGAGTTCAAATAGGATCGAATGCGGGATAGAATTAACGACAAACAAATTTTGATGGTCGGGTCCCATGCAAGTACCGCGCGTGAACCGGGTCAGGCGGGGAACCGAGCAGCCCTAAGCGGCCGGCGGGCTGTGCCGTGGCAAACCCGACCACTTTTCTATATTCAGCGAGTATGTTTTGGCCTCAAGCACCGTGTGCCGGGGCAGAAATCCATACCACTGCACTGGGCAGGATGAGCAATGTCATATACGGTTTTAGCCAGACGGTTTCGTTCACAAACATTTGACGATGTGGTCGGCCAGGATGCCGTTGCACAGACGCTCAAAAACGCCATCAAAACCAACAGGGTGGCGCATGCGTATCTGTTTTGCGGAACACGGGGCGTGGGGAAAACAACCATGGCTCGTATTCTGGCCAAGTCATTGAATTGCCTGAAAGCCACCGAGCCGACGACTGAGCCGTGTCTGACCTGTGACAGCTGCGTGGCGATCAATACCGGCGACGACATTGATGTGATTGAAATTGACGGTGCCAGTAACCGCGGGATTGATAATATCCGGGAGCTGCGGCAAAATGCCATTTACCGGCCCGCACGGGCACGATATAAAATCTATATCGTTGACGAAGTG
This sequence comes from Anaeroglomus insulsum, assembly GCF_050689095.1. Classification (NCBI taxonomy): domain Bacteria; kingdom Pseudomonadati; phylum Planctomycetota; class Phycisphaerae; order Sedimentisphaerales; family Anaerohalosphaeraceae; genus Anaeroglomus; species Anaeroglomus insulsum. The sequence continues at coordinate 13,007 of NZ_JBOGCL010000009.1, read as the reverse complement.
CACATGCTGACGGCAGAGGCCTTTAATGCTCTGTTGAAGATTTTGGAAGAACCGCCGGCGCATGTCAAATTTATCTTTGCGACTACCGAACCCAATAAAGTGCTGCCGACAATTCAGTCGCGATGCCAGCGGTTTGATTTTTCGGCCATCAGCCCGGAGACTATCGGTAAACAGCTTGCAGAAATCCTTCACAAGGAAGGGATTGCATTTGAGCCGGATTTTTTGATGCAATTGTCACGGCTGGCCAACGGGTCCATGCGTGATGCCCTGAGTCTGCTGGACCAGCTTATCAGCTCGGGCATGCAGCCGCTGACACTGCCGATGCTGGAACAGCTACTGGGCAGACCGGGGGCGGAGCATCTCCATGCCCTGATTCAAAGCCTGGCCGCGGCGGACCCGGCGGCAGTGCTAAAAGCCATTGAGGCATTGTCGATGCAGGGACAGAGTGCCTCGCAGATTGCCGACGCAGCGGTGGAGTTATTCCGCGATATGATGGTCATTAAGGCGACGGGGGGGAATAGCCCTGTTTTACTACTGTCGGGGGTTTCGCCGGCAAAGCTGGCAGAGATTGGGGACAAGTTTGATCTTCCATGGCTGGTGTTCTCGATTACAGCGCTGGAGCGGCTCCGCTGGACGCTGCGTAACAGCGAGACAGCCCGGGCATTGCTGGAAGCGACGTTTTTGCGACTTGCGTTGAGCGAGCATTTCCTGGGGCTGGATGCAGTGTCTCAACAGCTTCGCGGCACTACGACACCGGCAACGACAGCGGCAGAGGTAAAAAAAAAATTTATAGCCCCACCTGCTAATCCTCGATCTTCCAATTCCAGGACGGCTGAAACGGCAGAACGCCCTCAGGCAGCAGCCGATACGCCCATATTTACCGGCACTATCGATTTGCAGTCTATTGTACAACAGTGGCCCCTGATTATTGAGCGGATACGGTCAAGCTATTTCCAGATTGGATCGTTCCTGTCACAAACCCAGCCAGGGGAATTTCGCAATGGGATTTTGACGATTCAATTCCATCATGACGGCAAAGGGCAGCTTGCTATTGATATGTGCCGCAAGAAAATCGATGTGATCGAGACCGTATTGAGAGAAACGCTGGGACAGACTGTGCATGTCAAATTGGAGCTGGGCCAATTACACACCGCCAAAGCAGCGACTCCCACGCCCCCCCCGGGGGCAAGGCTTAACCACAAGGAAGAGGAGCAGGTCATGTCTGATCCGGCAGTGCAGATGATTTTACAGGGTCTGTCGGCCAGGCCAATCAAGATTGAACGTCTGGAAGAACCGAATACCGAGCAGGAGGATTTGACAGAGGAAACCGACTTATGAACCCCGCATATACCAAAAGTCTGAATAATCTGATTGACCAGTTTGCCAAATTACCAGGTGTCGGCCCCAAGACGGCCGAACGTCTGGCTTTTCATATATTAAAGTCCGATTCGCCGGAGGCACTGGCCCTGGCGGAGGCGATTACGGATGTCAAAAAGAATATCCGCCAGTGCAAGACCTGTTTTAATCTGGCCGAATCGGATTCCTGTCCGATTTGTTCGGATTCACGGCGGGACAACTCGATTATTTGTGTAGTCGAACAGCCCAAAGATGTGATAAGTCTTGAAAAAACAGGGCTTTGCAAATGGGTCTATCATGTTCTCAACGGCCATATTGCACCCCTGGAGGGGATTGAACCGGCAGACCTGACAATTGACGCACTCATCAAGCGGATTCGCACGGGAACCGTCAAAGAAGTAGTGATGGCGACCAATCCCAACCTTGAGGGGGATGGTACAGCGTTGTATATTCAATCGCTATTATCGGGGATGAATATCAAGGTGACACGCCTGGCTCGCGGCCTGCCTACGGGATCAACCATTGAGTTTGCCAGTGGAAATATCCTGGCGGATGCCATTTTGGGACGAATTCCTCTTTAAAAATGGCACAGCGTTTGCTATAATTACACCAACGTGTTATGCCCAACGGGTATGATTATTCCGCGAGCAAAAGAAGCACGTGGTTGAAGCTGCTTTACTTGGCCGCAAGGAAACGTGAACTATCAAGCAGGATCAGTATGTCGTTCTTCGTAGAAGCAGATAAACCCTGCTAAAAGCGGGGAGTTATGAATGTGATACCTTGAGTATGAAACTGTCTTTGTCCAACCAGATGCGGATGGAACAGCGGATGAAGCTGGCTCCTCGAATGATTCAGTCGATGGAGGTGCTTCAACTGCCGCTGCTGGCGCTGCAGGAAAAAATCGAGGCTGAGCTCAATAGCAATCCGGTGCTGGAACTGGATGAAGAGACGCAGGTCCAGACAGAACCCGTGGAATCCAAGTCGGCGGAAGATGTTGAAGAGAAAGAACTGGTGGTCCGAGATGATTCCGACCGGATTGAAGATTTTCAGCGGCTGGACACGATTTCTGACTATTATGGCGACTATTTTGATGGGGGGGCTTATCGGCCCGTTAGAGACGACGGCCAGCCGGACAAGAAACTGGAAGCAATGCAAAATACTGCCGCTAATGAGGTCTCTCTGAATGATTCCCTCAAAGAGCAATGGCGGCTGGTGGATGCACCGGAAGGAGTCAAGGCCGCCGGTGAACTGATAATTGATTATATCGACGACAAAGGATATTTGTCGGTACGGCTGGAGCAGCTTCACAACAAGGATAAGTATCCCTTTGGTCTGGATGAGCTTTATCAGGCGTTGGCTTTAATACAAAAACTGGAACCGCCTGGAGTGGGGGCCCGGGATTTGCGCGAATGTCTGCTGATTCAAATGCGACAATTTCCCGAGGATATGTCATTTGAAATGGAGCTGGTACGAAATCACTGGCAGGATTTACTGGATAATCATTTGCCGCGAATTGCCAGGAAGATGAATGTCAGTCTGGAACGTATCGGCAAGGCCATCGAACGCATGAGCAAGCTGGATACCTCACCGGGTTTGTCCATCGGACGCAACGAGAATCACCCCATTACTGCCGATGTGATTGTCGAGCCGGACGGCAAGGGGGGCTACACTGTCAGCCTGATGGAGGCCAGACTGCAAAATTTGCGGGTCAACGGATTTTACCAAAAAATGGCCAAAGATCGCGGCATTGACGAAAACACCCGCCAGTTTCTGCAAAAAAATATTCGTTCCGCGCAGTGGTTTATGGATGCAATCGAACAACGCAAGCAGACCCTGCTGAAGGTTGCCCGGGCGATTGTGGAATTTCAAAAGGATTTTTTCGACAAAGGCAAGCTGTATTTGAAACCGCTGCCAATGGCCACTATCGCTGAAAAAGTGGGTGTACATATTGCGACGATTTCGCGTGCGGTCGCAGGCAAATACATGCAGTCGCCGCAGGGGATTTTACCGTTGCGGAGTTTCTTTACCGGCGGCACAGAAGATCCGCAGGGACGTGAACTGAGCTATGACGCTGTCAAGGCCAAACTGCAGGAAATCGTTGACAACGAGGACAAAGCCAATCCCCTCAGTGATGATGAATTGCGTCAGAAGCTGGCCGAAGCGGGAATGGGGAATATTGCCCGTCGCACGGTGGCCAAGTACCGCTCGATTTTGAATATTCCGACGGCTCGATTCCGAAAGAAGTATTAATTCAGACGGGTCGGATGAATATCGGCCAATATCAATATGGATTCAAACCGTCCGTCCAGTGAGATTCAGTTAGCCCGACAGGACTGCTCGGACGGTTTGGTAGGATGGTTTTTGATGAATGATTCAAGGACGATTTTTGTAGTCAGTGACCTGCACATGGGTGATGGCGGGCCGCGGGATAACTTTGCCTTTGATAATAAAGCGAGGGAGTTTTCACGCTTTCTGGACTTTGTGGGGCAGGCCGGGGGGGAGCTGTATATTCTTGGGGATCTGTTTGAATTCTGGCAGGCCAATATCAGCCGTGTACTCAAAGAACGCATGCCGTTTCTGGACCGGCTGGCAGAGATGAAAGCCGTGTATGTCGTGGGCAATCATGACGCAGACTTCGAGGAATTGATCGGAACCCGACTGCTGAATCACCCCTTTTTTGATCGGATGACCGGGCCTTTTATGCGGTTAATCGGGACTCGGCAATTCAAGTTTATGCATGGGCACGAACTGGATCCGTTTCATCGGGACGGAACCCCGGGCTGGGGACGAATCTTGTCCATTTTAGGCGGGATTATTGAGGATCGCAAAGGTTCGCCCCTGTTATCGGCCGGCGGGATGACAGAAAAAACACTGTTGCGGATCGGACGGGGGTTTATGTGGATTATGAATTTATCCGTCAATCAGTTTGAAAAAAGCCAGACGCGGCAGATGGCCCCGGATTTTGAGGCCTCACTGACCCCGACACAATATCCGGAAAAGGTCAAAGGAATTCTGGCTTTGTATCAGAAAGACCGGCTGCGTGAAGGGTATGATGTGCTGGTGACGGGCCATACCCATAAGGCCGGACGCAGTGGCGATTGGTATTACAACAGCGGCTGCTGGGTTGGGCTGCGGAATAATTATTTGCGGATTGACCCGGCGGGCGGGGTTTCTGTATGTGAGTGGAAAAACGGCCGGGAGATAATAACCGAAGGTACCGAAGTCCAGCCTGCCATAACATAATCGTGGCAACCTGACCGGCAAGGTGATCGAACAGGAATTAGCTATGTCCAAGAGGAAAAAGAAAATCATCCGTCCACTGCGTCTGATACGGGGCAATCTGCGAAAGGCGGGAATGCCGCCTGGAACGGTCTTTTATGCCGGTGAAACGCCTGCCGAACCGGTCCGTATCAGCCTGATGGAATATGATGCCAACCTCTTCAGGGAGCAGAGCTTTTCACGGATCGAAGAGGTGCTGGATTTCCAGGCCTCTCTGGGGACTTCGTGGATTAATATTGATGGCATTAGCGATGTGGGGCTTGTCGAAAAAATCGGCAAACGCTTCAATCTGCACCCTCTGGTTATGGAAGATATTGTTGTGCCGGGCCAGCGTCCCAAAATGGAGGATTATGAGGATACCCTGTTTATTGTGGTTCGGATGCTGCGGTACGATGCGGCTCGCAGTGAAATCCTGACCGAGCAGATTAGTATGATTTTGCGGCAGAATTGCCTGATTACATTTCAGGAAACAGTGGGGGATGTCTTCGATCAGATCCGCGACCGCCTGCGGAATAATAAAGGGCGTGCGAGGAAGATGAGTGCGGATTACCTGGCATATTGTCTGATTGATGCGATTGTCGATCAGTATTTTTCCATTCTGGACAGTTATGGTGAAAAGATTGAGAAGCTGGAGGAAGATTTGCTCAACCAGCCGGATCAGCAAATCCTGGGGCATATCCATGAATTCAAGCGTGAATTGACAATGCTTCGCAAATGCATCTGGCCGATGCGGGAATTGACCGCCGCCATGCAGCGGTCTGACAGCGAACTGATTCAGGATTCAACCAAGGTTTATCTTCGGGATGTCTATGACCATGCCATCCAGATTATCGATGCCATCGAAAGTCTTCGGGATGTGATCGCCAGCCTTTTGGAAGTGTATCTGTCCAGTCTGAACACACGGATGAACTCGGTGATGAAAATGCTGACGCTGATTGCCACAATTTTTATGCCGCTAAGCTTTCTGGCCAGTGTATATGGGATGAATTTCAAGCACATGCCCGAACTGGAGTCGTACTGGATGTATCCGGTTGGATTCTGGTCGCTGATTGCGGTAACAGTAGGAGCAATGCTGTATTATTTCAAACGTCAGGATTGGTTGTGAGTCGTCTCCTGCCAGCAAGGAAATAGCCATGATAGAAGGGTTAGCAATACCGACGGGACTGGCCGAAATTCAGGTTTTTTCGTGGATTGTCCTTCCAATTCTGATTTTTCTGGCCCGCATCTGTGATGTAACCATCGGAACGGTGCGTGTCATCTTTGTGACGCGCGGGTATAAATACCTGGCGGCCTGTGCAGGTTTTTTTGAAGTGCTCATCTGGATTGTGGCCATGGGACAGATTATGAAAAATCTGTCTAATCCGATTTGCTATGTGGCGTATGCGGCGGGGTTTGCGACGGGTAATTTTGTGGGGATTCTGATTGTCGAAAAACTGTCCATGGGATTTGTTGTGGTGCGTGTGGTATTCAACAAGGATATCAAGCCGCTGCTGGAAGCCGTCCGGCAGGCCGGATACGGTATTACCTGTTTCGACGGCCAGGGGGCGTATGGGCCGGTCAAGCAGATTTTTACTGTGGTGTCCCGACGGGAGGTCAATGATTTTCTGGCAATTATCAAAAATCATCATCCGGACGCTTTTTATGTCATCGAAGAAATCGACACGGTAAGCAGGGCCTACCCAACGGCCAAAAAAGCCCTGGCTGATGGTGCAAAAATGGGATTCAGACCGTTTCGAAAAGGCAAATAGGAGTTCGTCTCCGGAGGATTCAGTCAGCTATGATGGAAAAGAGTAAAGCCAAACTCAAACAACTGTACGAGGTCATCAATCATAATGCCACAATGCTGATTGTCATGCAGGATCATCCGGATCCGGATGCCATTGCTTCAGCGGTAGCACTGCGAAAAATTGCCAATCAGATCGCCAATATTCAATGTTCTATTGCGCATGGCGGCACCGTCGGCAGAGCGGAAAACCGGGCTCTGGTCAAGTATCTGAACCTGAATCTGCGACCAGCCGAGCAGATCGATTTCGCCTCGTTTGATCTGATTGCGATGGTGGATACCCAGCCCGGAACTGGCAATAACAGTCTGCCGTCAGGGGTGGAGCCGGACATTGTGATTGATCACCATCCCTGCCATCGGAATACCCGCCAGTGCCGTTTTACCGATATCCGCAGCCATTACGGAGCGACTTCGACAATTCTGGTGGAATACCTCTATGCCTCGGGTATTGAAATCGATGCCTCCCTTGCCACAGCACTGTTATATGGCATCCGTTCTGATACCCAGGACCTCGGACGAGACACCACGTGTGCCGATGTCAATGCCCTGATGGCTCTGTATCCGAAGGCCAATAAACGTATTCTCAGTCAGATTCAGCACGGTGCCGTGCAGCGGGAATACTACAAGTACCTGGCTGAATGCCTAAACAATGCCCGGGTATTCGGCAGGGCCGTGATCAGTTCGCTGGGGACGGTGATTAATCCCGATATGGTGGGCGAAATGGCCGATTTGCTGCTGCGTGACGAACAGATTGTCTGGGTGCTGTGTTATGGCTTTTATGAGGGCAAAATGCTGCTTTCACTGCGGACAGATGCTGAATCTCCCCCGGCCGCGAAAGTCATTCGCCATATCGTAGCCAGAAAGGGGGCCGGAGGAGGCCATGACAGTTACGCTGGCGGGCAGATTCCAGTGGAAAAACTCTCGAAGACCCAACTTGCAAAATGGATATCCCAAATCGAGAAATCGTTCTTGAAATCTGTTGAGCCATCTGCGGCCAATGCTCCCTGTCGAAAGTTAATTGAATAGGCGTACTGATATCGATAGTATGGGCAAAAACCGGATAAAAATAGTAAAAATTGAATAAAGACGACTTTACTTTTTTGTTAACTTGGAGTAGGATGTTTCTATGGTTAGAAACAAGGTGAAATCAGACATCAATGGCATAGACCAGCTTTGTGCGGTGTTATGCCAGATTCGGGATGTCAAGCAAATGGAGCTGTTTTTGACTGAAATCATGACCCTTGCAGAGTTGCACGATTTGACCCTGCGATGGGAACTAATGCGAAAGCTGAGTCAGGGCGTACCTCAGCGACAGATTGCTTCGGAAATGGGTATTAGTCTTTGTAAAATTACCCGTGGTGCCAAGGTTCTCAAAAATAAAGACTCTATAACTCGTAAATTCTTGGTTGGAAAGAAGACATTATGAATCGCAAAATCTTGCTTCAGGAACAGGACATCCCCCGTCAATGGTACAATATCGCCGCTGATTTGCCGACTCCGCTTCTGCCGCCTTTGACGCCCGACGGCAAGCCGGTTTCGCCGGAGATGCTGGCCCCGGTATTTCCCATGAATATCATCGAGCAGGAAGTCAGCACCCAGCGATGGATTGATATTCCCGAAGAAGTGCTTGATATTTTATATCGCTGGCGACCCTCGCCGCTGCGCCGTGCCGTATATTTGGAACGTTATCTTCAGACCCCTGCGAGAATTTATTATAAAGATGAAAGTGTCTCTCCTCCGGGCAGCCACAAACCCAATACCGCTGTGCCGCAGGCCTGGTATAATAAACAATTTGGCATTAAACGGCTCACGACGGAAACCGGAGCCGGACAATGGGGGTCGGCACTGGCATTTGCCTGTCAGCTGGTCGGGCTCGAGTGCAAGGTGTATATGGTGCGTATCAGCTTTGACCAGAAACCCTTCCGCAAGCTGATGATGCAGGTCTGGGGGGCCAATTGTGTTGCCAGCCCCAGCAATGAGACCAATGCCGGCAGAAAGATCCTCGCTGAATCTCCGGATACCCCGGGTAGCCTGGGGATTGCGATTTCTGAGGCCATTGAAGCCGCGGTGACGGATAAGACCGGCCAGACACGATATTCACTGGGCAGTGTGCTTAATCATGTGATTTTGCATCAAAGCATTATCGGACTGGAAGCCAAGGCTCAATTGAAAAGTATTGGGGAGAGGTTGCCGGATGTTGTTGTTGGCTGTGCTGGTGGGGGCAGCAACTTTGCTGGCATTGCGATGCCGTTTACACTCGACAAAATTAATGGAGCCCAAATCGACATTATCCCGGTTGAGCCGACAGCCTGCCCGAAGATGACGCGGGGCAAGTTTGCTTACGATTATGGCGATATCGCCTGTATGACTCCGCTGATGGCGATGCATACCCTGGGCCATGCCTTTGTCCCGGCCCCCATTCATGCCGGCGGGCTTCGCTACCATGGGATGGCCCCGCTGGTCTGCCAGTGCGTCGTGGAAGGGCTGCATACACCACAGTCGATTGATCAGATGGAATGCTATGATGCAGCAATGACATGGGCAAAAACGGAAGGCTTTATCTGTGCTCCTGAAACCAGCCATGCCATTGCCGGAGTGATTCGACAGGCCAAACAGGCCAAAGAAGAAGGCAAGGAAAAAGTCATTCTCTTTAGCTACAGCGGCCATGGCCTGATGGACCTGATGGGGTATGACGCCTATATGTCCGGCAAGCTAAAGCCTTATTATCTGCCGGAGGAAGAAATCATCAAGTCCGAAGCCTGCCTGGCTGGACATCCTCAGGCTCCGGTCCGTAAATCAGGGAAATGGTAAGCGAGATAGTAAGTCTTAAAATACTCCAAAAAAACGTAATTTTAGGCCCGGAATCAAAAAAAGGGTAATTTTTACTTGTTTTTTGGCTCCGGGCCGTTAAAATATTTTCTCTTGTTTGGGTAGATGCCCGAGTGGCTAAAGGGGATGGACTGTAAATCCATTGGCTAACGCCTACGGTGGTTCGAATCCACCTCTGCCCATTTCTACGGCTGTACTGTCTTTTTCATAACACCTTGTTGCTAAACAAGTTATTTTCTGATTATTCTCCCTGCAAAGCCGCCACCAGAGACCAGTTTGATTTCCAGTTTGTCCTGCCGGGTAATGGTTTTTGTGATTTTTTTATAGTCTTCGGCAAACCGGTCTGCATTGACGCCATCCTGAAAAAGGGTCAATTCAAACTGCCCCTCGGGCAGGAATGAGCAATCCACTGTACAGGTCATTGCTTTTTCACCATTCATGCCGCCGATATACCAGTCGCTGCCGTACTGACGGGCCATAACGGCATATTCAGCGATTTTGCCATCCAGGGCAATGGTATTGTGCCAGACGGTCGGGACGGCGGCGAGAAAGTCCATGCACTCCGGCTCCCGGAGATAGTTCGACGGGCTGTCGCAGAGCATCTGCAGGGGGCTGTCATACAGGACATACATGGCCAACTGACGGCAGCGTGTGCCGATGCTCATGGGGCGTTCATTGATGTATTTGAACTGGTCTTTGCCGGCATTACGCATTGCCCCCGGCGTGAAATCCATGGGGCCAGCCACCATGCGGGTAAACGGCAGGGTGATGGTATGCTGAATGGAGCAGGAATCGGACCATTTATTCCACTCGTTGCCGCGGACGCCTTCCTGGGTGATGTAGTTGGGATAAGTTCGTCGCAGGCCGGTGGGCTTGAATGCGCCGTGGAAATCAACGAGCATCTTATACTTGGCGGCTTCGGCCAGGATGCGTTCATAGTAGTTGACCATCCACTGGTCGTCACGCTGCATGAAATCGACTTTCAGACCGACGACACCCCACCTGGCGAATTGCTCGAGGGCGGGCTGCAATTGCCGGTCAAGAGCCACCCAGCTCATCCAGAGGATAACGCCGACATTTTTCTGCTTGCCGTAATTGACAATTTCCGGGATATTCATGCCGGGTTTGGTAGTCAACAGGTCGTCCTGCGGCGACCAGCCATCATCGATGATGATATATTCAGTGCCGTATTTGGAGGCAAAATCGATGTAGTATTTGTACGTTTCGGTGTTGATGCCGGATTTGAAATCAACTCCATAGATGTTATTGGCATTCCACCAGTCCCAGGCAACTTTGCCAGGCTTGATCCAGGAGGGATCCTTGAGCTTGCACGGTTCGGCCAGTTTATAAACCATCTGATTGGTCAGCAGGTCTTTGTCGGCGGCAGCAATAATGGCCGCTCGCCAGGGGAATGCACGAGTTCCTTCTGTTTTGGCCAGATAGTCGGCCCGGGTTTTGACTTTGACGTCCAGCGGCGAGGTGTTTTCGGTTTCCAGGGCGGCTTTGGGCAAAATCCCAGCAAGACTGCTTCCGGCAGTCCCCTGCAGATACAGACCGGGGTAGTCTCGCAGGTCAGATTCGACGATGGCCACTTTGGGACCGCCGGCAATATCGGCCACAACGGGCAGAGGAGCGAATTGTTTGTCGGTAATGGCTTCCAGCTTCATCGGCAGGTATTCCCGCTCAGAATGGCTGTAGAAGCTGTCTTCCAGGCCGAAATAAACCGTGGGATTGCCGTTCAAGGTGAATTTTACCTGTTCATCTATTACCTGGATTGTACCCGGCAGAGCGGTTGTAAAACGATAGGCGACACCGTCGTTATAGGCCCGGATAATCAGGCCAAACGAATCGAAATGAATGGTCAGTTCATTGTAAACATCCGGCACGATACTGAATTTTTCAGGGACAACCACCTGAATCTGTTCATCAACCGAGCGGGTGACGGTGTTTTTGATGGAGGCATCCGAACCCAGCTTACGACCGCCATCGAGGATCAAGCCAATAGGGCCGATTGTCAGCAGGTCCGATTGCTGGTACTGAACGGATAAGATAAGCTGTCGATCCGTTGAAACAGTAATCTGAATTTTCTGGTCAGGGCTTTGTATTGTGAGTGGGATCCCATCCGCATACAGAATCGAACCAGTGACGGCGATGACAGCCATAATCCACTCCTTTTTGCACATAATTTATCCTTTCCAATTCAAAATACCCTCTTGTACATTTGGTTGCATGGTATCCCTTTCGAGATAATCGTTACGGTTTCTTGAAGCATTCTTACAAAGCCAAGCCTATCCCAAACAGCATCAGCAAGAATTGACAATTTGATAGAAGTATGCGATTGCCGCCAAAAAGCAAAGGGGTTCTTCTTTGCAATACACCTGGACTTGTGGTGTTGTATCGGATTTAATATCTCGTATATACTTAATGCATTGATCGACATTGAAGTAGTCCTTGAAGAAGGGGTAAGACAACAGGATATTTTCTATCGTATCAGTGAATACAGCATCTTGCCGGATCAGCATCAGCTCGAAATTACAACCGGATGATGTATGATGCGGGAAAAGAGTGTTCCAGCCGGCAGCGAGCCTGCGTCTGAGACTATAGAATTTATAAAACCACTCCGGCCTGGATGACGGTCCTATTTTTCCGGATAGCGGAAGGTTTGTATTGGCATAAACGACCTTCTGGAGTCGGGGCAGTGCATGATAAATCATGTACTTATAAAACTGTTTTTGATATAGCCAGAGTGCCGGCAGTTTCAGGATTAAATCGTTGTAAGCATAATCCAAATGGGGGCGGATTTGCGACATATAGGGGTGAGAATGTGGGGTGTTCGAGAAAACCAATCCGGGATAGATCATGTTCCACGCAGAAATTTTATGTGCGGCTGTCGGACTTTTGATACTATCAAAAGAGTCCTGCATGAAATCCTGATATTCCTGCAGGTGAGTATAAAACATGTCTTTGGACAGAAAATACAAGAAGAGAGAGGGGTCGGTTATTTTTGTAAAAGAGTTTATGAATTCATTGACCCTTGACTCCAGCGTAGCGTGGATGGACGGCACATATGACCCAATAAGATTGTCTCCCGGCCCTCCCGCCATATATAGGTCATACCCTAATTCCGACGGCGGAAGAGACTTTAATGAGTAGTTCATGGGGATTAGCCCCCCGACCAAAAACGTTAAATCTCGGGCGGCAGAAGAAAATGCGCCTGGCAGCCATTCTTTTGTTAAATGACGGCGGTGAAGAATTTGAGCAATTTGGGATGCCACCTGAAAATCCATGAGAGGTTTGCCCAATGAAGAGTAAAACGTATAAAAAGAAAAATCAGCATCGTCCGGCAAAGATCCGGCAATAAGGCGACTGTCCAATCCGCCGCTCAAAGCCACCAATCCCTGTTTCATTAGATAAGCACGACGAACAGTGCCCTCACGGAATGCAGCATACACCTGATTACAGAATGTTTTCGGATTTAAATTGGTTTGGGGGGCATAATTGAGGTGCCAGTATCTGCGTTGATTCAATTGCCCAGAGGTTAGTTGAAGATGACTGGCAGGGAATAAGCGTTGAACACCAGTAATGTGTGTGGTTTCGCCCACGGGATGTCCGAAACAAAGTTGCTGCATTAAACCTAAGGGATTCAGTGTTACCTTGTAACGACAGAGGCGAAGTAATAAAATGATGTTCGAACAAAAAAATACCCCCTTGCTGGTTTTCAGATAAAACAGCGGACGACTTCCGAACCGATCATTAATGA